>DATDMC010000014.1:0-14602 GCA_036518995.1 Pyrinomonadaceae bacterium
ATTTTGGGCCAGCGGGGGTAAACCGCCCTTCCCAACTGCGCTACATTAAGTGTAACAATCATCGAAGGTCACTTTGCAGAATGCTCTAAGGCATGGTCTTTTCTGTTTCGCGGATCAATTCGGCGAAGCGTTTGTCGGACCTCAGATTGGCAAGATGTGGATCGACCCGGACAAACGTAAAGCCAACTGCGTGTTCGCGTTCCGCATGCCATAGCCACTTAAACGCATTGTCGTGATCGCCAAGCAAGGTGTAGATGATAGCGATCTCGTAAGCAGTTACCCAGTTTTCGTTACGCTTTTCAACCAGCTCTTTCAGAATCCCGTTTGCTTCTTCGAATTTTCCCAACGCCGCAAACACGTGGGCGCGTTTCGCCGCCGTCGTGGGCGTATCACCCGCGAAGCTTCGTTCCTGTTCGTAGGCCGCGAGCGCCTCGTTGTGCATCCCTTTTTGTTCAAAGGACCAACGCAAAACAGTGTGGGCCGCAACTGACCCGGGATCCAGTTCCAAAGCCTTGCGACACTGAGCGATCGCTTCGTCAAACTTTCCAGCCAGGAAAAGCACGTTAGCAACTGCGGTCGCGATTACGGGAGACTGCGGCGAGATTTGTCTGGCTTTTTCGATTTCGGCGTAGGCTTCATCGTGCCGGCCCATCGCTGACAAACTGAATGCATACCAACGATGCGCAACCTGATTGCTGGGACGCAGGAGAATTGCGGTGCGCAGTTCACGTTCGGCCTCGGGCCAATCGCGATCGTAATGAAGTCTGACGAAGCCTAACGACGCGTGGGCTTCAGCAAGATTTGGATCGGATTCAACCGCGCGTACTGCCGCTTCCTTGGCTCGTTGCCATGCTCCTTGTGGTGGAGGTTCGACATACCAGTTCAGCAGTGAATAACAATCCGCCAACTCAGCATGCGCAATCGCATACTCCGGATCGAGTTCGACGGCACGTTCGAAGCGCTCGATTGCCTGTCGTAAACCTTCCGCCGTACGCCTCGTTGAATAGTAGCGACCGGCAGTGTAGAGCTGTCGCGCCTCTTCGTTTTCACCTGTCTGCGTGTCCGGGGCAGGACTAAAAATTGGTGAAGTAACGCTTGTGTGCGGCGAGGCGAACCGTCGCTTCGAACTACCGGCTGCGGAGTTCATCTGCGAAGGCTTGCGTTGAATGACCGGATTTCTTGTTTGGCGCAACAGTGCTTCAAATGCCGGATCGCCACGCACCGGGTCCCATTGAGGTTCGACGCCTAACCAGACTAACCAGGCATCTTTTAGTTCGGCGCCTTTTCTGAGCTGAGCAATGGCTTCGTCGCGATTACCCAGATGAAGATGGATCAGGGCGATGTGATAAGGCGACACGTAACCGTGCACTGCCATCTGGTCCAATTGGGCCAGCACTGCTTCCGCGTCTTTCGTCCGGCCCGCGGCCGCATATGCAGCGCCTAACCCGGCCACGAAAAGTTGGCCGCCACTTGAAAATTCAAGCGCCTTCTCTGCGTTAACAACTGCTTCATCCATTCCGCCCGTATGTCGCAATGTCCATGCATACGTGACCAGACCATAGGAAAACTCCGGAACGGATTCCAGCATGCTGCGATAAGTAGCCAGCGACTCGTCGAATCTGCGCATCTGGTAATAACACCAGCCGAGCGCCTGCATGATGCTGGGCGACAACGGATCGAGTTGGCGTGCTTGATGCACTTGATAAAGCGCCTCTTCAAAGCGGCCTTCCATCAGGAGATGAAAGCCATACCAATGATGAGCGGTTGCGTAGTTGGGATTGATCTCGATCGCGCGTCGATGCTGTGCTTCGGCGACGGCCCAGTCAAAGTCATGACAAGCGATCGCAAAACCGAGCGCGGAATAAGCTTCAGCAGAAGTCGAATCGAGTTCGATTGCTTTGCTCGCCGCTTGTTTTGCAGCCGCGGCGCATTCAATAAATGGCTTGATACCGAAGACGCCGAGCCAGTTGTAGTAATCGGCGATTCCGGTATAAGCGAGGGCGTAATTTGGATCGAGTTCGATCGCGTGTTTGTAGCAGTCTAACGCCTTTGCCAGACCAGCCTCGGTGTAGGAATTCCAATAATAACGACCACGCAAATACGCTTCAAAAGCTTCGGCAACATCGGTTCCGCGTTTTGAGAGTTGACGTTGTTCGTCACCGGTTAGCTGCGGCAGTAGCGCGGTCGCGATGCGTTCAGAAATTGAGTCTTCGATTTGGAGGACATCAGTTGAGTCTTCGTCGAAGTGCTCCGCCCAACGCGTCACGCCTTCGGTGACGTTGAGCAACTGTGCCGTCACTCGAATGCGATTGCCGACGCGGCGCAGTGTTCCGTCGACGATGTAATCAATGCCCAGGTCGCGACCAGCGACGAGTGGATCGACTGCTGAAGCGTGATAACGAAGGACGCTGCTCGTGGGTCGGACCACTAAACGTTGGACGTTACTCAGGCGCGTGATAATCGCGTCGGTCAATCCAATGCCGAGATATTCGTCACCTGTGTTGTCTCCAGTGGGACTAAGAACGCGCAACGGCAGGACGGCGATCGATTCCTGATCGGGACGCAGTTGCGCCGAGATTGCCGGTAAGGCTGCCAGTCGATGGTCCAACTTTCGCAGGAGGTCGTTAAACCGCGGATGGCCGTGAAGCGCGTCAAGTTCCGGATCGACTGCTAGCCACAGCAACTTCGCATCGTTCAGTTCATACGCGCGATCCAACAGGTCAAGAGTTGCTTCAACTCGTCCGAGCGCCGCATTAACTAAGGCAATATGATACGGCGAGACATAACGGCGCGTCGCCAGTTCTTCCATTTCACGCAAGACTTCTTCGGCGCGTTCGAAGTTTCCAGCTCCCGCATGAGCACAGCCCAAACGGCCGAGGGTATGCGAAGCCATTCCCATGAGTTCCACGGCTTTCGTCGCGGCTTCAATGGCCTCTTCGTGACGGCTGAGTCCGCTGCAAGCGAAACTCAAACCGTAAAGCATCATCAGGTTGGTTGGTTCACTTTCGATCGTCGCTTTCGCCAGCCGGTACGACTCGTCAAAGCGACGCGAGTGATAGGAACACCAGACCACACAAAAGCGCGAGATGATCGCGAGTGGATCCAAATCCCGCGCTGTGTGTGCTTCGCGCATCGACTCGCTGAAGCGACCTTCCATAGAGAGTTGGAGCGCATACCAAACACGTGCGGGAGGATAATTCGGATCTAACTCAATCGAGCGGACCAGTTCATGTTCGGCACTGGCCCAGGCAAAGTCGCGACAGAGAATCGCCTGACCGAGTGCAGCGTGTGCTTCGGCAAGAGTCGGATCGATTTCTACTGCTGTAGATGCCGCTTCGTAAGCTGCGGCCGCGCATTCGGAGAAGGGCATGACGCTGAAGACGCCGAGCCAGTTGTGATAGGCGGCGACTCCGGCATGGGCCAACGCGTACTGCGAATCGAGTGCGATTGCTTGTTGATAACAAACTATCGCGCGCGCAAATCCTTCTTCAGTGAATGTGTTCCAGTAGAAACGCCCGCGCAGATAAGCTTCGTGCGCTTGCGGATTATCAGTGCCGCGTTTGGCTAGTCGCAGACGTTCATCGACGGTTAACTGGGGAACGATTGCTTCCGCGACATGCGAAGAGATCGTGTCTTCGAGACTCAGTACGTCGGTAAACTGTTCATCAAATTGTCCGGCCCAGGCAGTGGTTTCGTCCTTAACGTTTAGCAGTTGAATCGTTACTCGAATTCGATCGCCAGACCGCCGAATGCGTCCGTCAAGTACAAACGTCACGCCGAGATCGCGACCGGCTCTCAATGGATCGGCATCAGCGCCGTATCGCAACACACTGCTCGTAGGTCGCACAGCAAAATTGCGGACCGCACTTAGCCGAGTAATTAACGCGTCGGCCAAACCAGTGCCGAGAAAGTCGGGAGGTGAATCGGCCTGATTGAGATCGAGCAACTTCAGCGGCAAGACAGCCAAAGAGTTTTCATTGGAGAGTGGCTCGTGTTTGAGACCGAGAGTTAATCGCGGTGGATCAGGTAAATCGGTGACAGGCCGGCCTTCAAGATAACGCGTGATGTCGTCACGCAACTCAGCGGCAGTTTGATAACGCCACTCCGGCTCCTTGCGCAGCGCTTGCATCACGATGCTGTCGAGATCGCCGGAAAGCGCCCGGCGCAATGACTCAGGAGTTGAACTGCGAGTTGAGTACAGGCGTTTCAGCGTTGTTGCGTCATCGCCTTTGTGCAGACTCGGCAACAGATCTTCAACACGAGTAATGATGATACTTGGCGGTGCCGGCGACTCTTCACAGATCACGCGCGCGATTTCATGAGGCGCGCGATTGACTAATCGATACGGACGATGTCCCGTCAACAACTCGTAAAGCAACACACCGAGTGAATAAACGTCGGTGGTCGGATTTGTCGGCGCGCCCTGTACTTGTTCGGGCGAAGCGTATTCCGGCGTCATCAAACGCATCGCAGTCGCAGTTGGATCGTGAGTGATGTCACCGGCGATTTGCGGATTAAGTAGTTTTGCGATGCCGAAGTCCAGCAACTTGGGCACGCCTTCGGAAGTCACCAAAACGTTTGAAGGTTTGATGTCGCGATGTACTACTTGTTTCTGGTGGGCGTAGTGGACTGCGTCACAGATCGGACGAAATAGTTTCAGCCGCTCAATGATGTTTAGTTCGTGAGTGTCGCAATAAGAGTAGAGTGGTTGACCTTCGATGAACTCCATCACGAAGTAGGGAAGTCCATCTTCAGTTGTGCCACCGTCCAGCAGTCCGGCAATGTGTGGATGATCGAGCGCCGCAAGAATTTGACGCTCTTTGCGAAAGCGACGAAGGATAAAGTCAGTATCCATCCCGCGCTTCACGAGTTTAATGGCGGCGCGTTTGTTGAATTCATTGTCCGCGCGCGTTGCTTCGTAAACCGCGCCCATGCCGCCGCGACCGATTTCGCGTTCAATGCGATAAGAACCCAGCCGCCGGCCGAGCATCGGATCGATTTCTTCGGTGAAATGGAACGAGCCTAACTCGGTATTTGCATAAAGAGGTTCTTCGAGGAGTTCGCCGGCACTGTCGTGTTGACTGAGGAGCAGTTGAACGTCGCGGCGGAGGGTGTCGTCGGCGCCGCAGGCTTCGACTACGAACTGGGATCTTTGATCTGGAAGTAGATCAAGAGCTTCCTGAAAGATCTCTTCGACTCTTCGCCAACGTTCGGGGGTCATCGTAAAACTGAGACTTAATGAAAGTTAAATTTGCAGGGACTACTTCTTCTGCATTTCGCCGTGGAGCCAAGCTTTGGCAAAGCGCCAATGTCGTTTGATAGTTGTGGGAGTAACACCGAGAACGTCGGCAGTCTCTTCGATTGAAAGTCCACCGAAATAACGCAGCTCAACCATGCGCGCCTTCTGTTCGTCAAATTCAGCTAGTGCTGTGAGTGCGTCGTCGAGTGCAATCAAATCAGAACTACGCTCGACGGCCCGGTCGATGTTTTCATCCAGGGAGAGCTTCTGGAAATCCTGGCCGCGCTTTTCTGCGTTGTGCTTGCGAGCATGGTCCACAAGCAAACGGCGCATGATTTGGGCTGCGACTCCAAAGAAGTGGGCCCGGTTCTGCCAGTTGACCCTCGTTTGATCGACGAGCCTGATATAGGCTTCGTGTACCAAAGCGGTGGGCTGCAATGTGTGATCGGGACGCTCTCGCCGCAGATAACTTGCTGCCAGTTTACGGAGTTCATCGTAGATTACGGGTAACAAAAGATCAACCGCACCGCGATCGCCGTTTGACAGCTCAATCAACAGACGAGTGACATTCTCAGTTGGATGCTCGCTCAATCAATTCTCCCGGTGGCGGGCGCGTGGGTGTTTGACGCGCGCCGAGTAAACTTTCTGAACAACGGCAAGTATAAGCTAGAACGCTTGGCGGCGATAACAGTCTGTTTTTAAAAGAATAAACGGGGCTTAACCACGAAGACGCAAAGGCACAAAGTGAAAGGTTGCTGCTTCTTGCCTTTTGCTTTCCGCCTTCTGCCTCTGCTTTGTGTCTTCGAGCCTTTGTGGTTAAGAATTTTGTTCCGGTTAGTGGCCCTCTTTGGCAAAACTTTGCGCGTTACTTAGTGGAGCAAGTTTTGGTAATTCAGAAAGAGGTGAAAGTCATGCAAGCTGGCCAATTAACAATCGCGACACCAAATGTCGGTCAAATAAATGCGTCATCATTGACCGGAAAAATCGGAGGCTGGATGGCGCGGGTCTTTGGTTGCTGGCATCTGGAGATGAGTCGACCGTTTTCTCATCACGGTCAGGCGTATAGAGTTTGTGTTGACTGCGGAGCGCAACGCCAGTTCAACTTGGGCAACTGGGAGATGCAGGGAGAGTTTTACTACCAGCGCGCCGCGACGAGTCAGTTGTTGTCGTTGGGTGAACTGGCGGCGGTTAGACGGGTAAATTAAGTTTCTGGTAGGCGGACCCCATTGGCACCGGGGATGGCAGCAGGCGTAACGCGTCTGCTGCCGTTTTTGTGTGAGACTGTCGACTTATGTCGGTGGCACCTCAATTTCTCGCTCCACATGTTTGAGCTTCCAGATACCACCGACTTATGTCGGGTGGAGTTTTCAATTCTCGCTAACACGGATTACCTTAGCGAACCTGGATACCACCGACTTTACGTCGGTGGTACCTCAACTTCTGGCTAACACGGATTGCCTTAGCGACCACGGATACCACCGACTTTATGTCGGGGGTACCTCAACTTCTCGCTAACACGGATTACCTTAGCGATTCTGGATACCACCGACTTTACGTCGGGGGTACCTCAATTTCTCGCTAACACGGATTGCCTTAGCGACTCTGGATACCACCGACTTTATGTCGGGTGGAGTTTCAATTTCTCGCTAACACGGATTACCTTAGCGACCACGATACCACCGACTTTATGTCGGTGGTACCTCAGTTTCTGGCTAACACGGATTACCTTAGCGACCACGGATACCATCGACTTTACGTCGGTGGTACCTCAATTTCTCGCTAACACGGATTACCTTAGCGACCTTGGATACCACCGACTTTATGTCGGGTGGAGTTTCAATTTCTCGCTAACTTCAATTGGTCCAATCAAACGGACAGGATTACAAGATTCACAAGATAAGAAACTCGATACGGTGTTAGCGAGAAATTGAGACACCACCGACGTAAAGTCGGTGGTATCAAAAGAACATAGAACGAGTTGGTTAGCGAGAAATTGAGACTCCACCGACATAAAGTCGGTGGTGTCCAGAGGAACATAGGACGAGTCGATAAGCCAGAAAGTGAAGTACCACCCGACGTAAAGTCGGTGGTATCTACGGTGAGACTGACTTGGTCTTCACTATCTCACGACTTGGACCATTCAGGTATGGCTGCTTTTCGACGGGCTTCTTCTCTGTTGTCTGTCCGTCGGCCCCTTTCTTACCTGTATAGATGTAGCTATCTCGGGCTTTGGCAATCAGCTCCGGCTGGTCCATTTTTACTTTTATCGCTCGTCGTTGCCCGTTGGTCGTAGTCGCGCGCGGGTAATAGCCGAGACTGTACTGGCGCGAGAGTTCTTCAGCGATCCAGGTGAACGCTTGTCCGATACCAAACATCGTGTCGCCACTATAGAACCGGCCGCCAGTCGAATTCGAGAGCGCATGTAAGTACGCTACAGCTCGCCGGTAGTCTCCTGTGTTCCCCACGCTGCCTCCCGTTGGACCAGGCAGCGGCAATCCCAGAATCGTGCCCCGGCCTCGCGGAATCGGCAGACCTTGCGTAAAGACGGTACTGCCGCCGCCCGAGGTGTCGTAGTCGACCGAATAGATCGGCGCGTCAGACTCCTCGGCTAACCTCAACGTGCTCTCGTAAGAAGCACGATGACTGGTCGTGTCTACTCCATCGGTAAACAAGACCACCGCTTTGCGTCCGGTTAGCGTCGCCAACTGCTTTTTGAAGATTGAGTCGACAGTATCGTAAAGCCGTGTTCCGCCGCCGGTACGCGTGCGACGGATGGCTTTAGTAATTAATCCCCGGTCGGTGGTCGGTTGTGACAAAACTTCGATCCGATCGTCAAACGACATGACCATCACGCTATCGTCGACTTTCAGTTTATCTACAAATGCGATGGCCGCATTCTGAATGTCTTCGAGTCGAAACTCGGTCGAGCCGCTGGTATCGATCACCAACACAACTGTAATCGGCTGCTCCGTAGTCGCGAAGTAAGTGATCTTCTGTTCGACGCCGTCTTCAAAAATCTTGAAATCACTCTTGTTGAGCTGAGGGACGTAATGGCCATAACGATCGACAACCGTAACCGGAACGGTGACGAGCGAGGTATTGAAGCTGATGACGTCGCCTTCAACCGTCTCGCCTTCAGGAGAAATCTTGTTATCAGTGACTTCCGGGTCGGATGTGTCTGCTGCCGGTTTGGTCGATTCGTCCTGTTTTGGTTTCGGCTGGACCGTCCGTCTGCCAGACTGACCCTGCACCTGAGCGCCTAATAGAAGGGAACTCATTAAGGCTAATAGCCAAAATCTCTTCATGCTTTACACCTGGTGGCTAACAAACTGGAGTTGGTTGATTCAAGCCTGATGGCTGATGAATTGATGCATCTCGGGGCAAAAAAGTTTGATTAAGGTTCACGGCTTTGCAATTGCTTAAGATTAAAGAAGAGTTTATTGATTCGAGTGATCTCTCTGCGTCTCAGCGTCCTCTGCGTCTCTGTGTTTAAACCGACGTTCGCATACCTGAGCACATTTTCAACACAGAGACGCAGAGGACGCTGAGACGCAGAGAAGAAGATTTACCAAACAAATTTTTCTTGAGTTGAAACTCAGTTCATGTTAACAGTGCACGCCATGGGACCGTCTTATTGGCGGAACTATTCAAGAGTTAATCTATCCAGCGGGCCTCTCCCTTAGTTGTCTGCCGGGCTTCTCCCTTAATCCCGTTTAACCAGATTTAGTGTCAAACATCTCTCGATCCACCCGCTACCGTGAGGTGGTACTGACTGTTTGATCACTGACCAATCTTAAATCTGCAATCTGCGATCTGAAATCTGACAGGGGAGAGCACATGAGACTAACCAACCCGACTCCGCGTTTTCTGATCCTTTTCCTTTTTCTAACGACACTACTTGCCCTTAGTCTAACCGACCGACAGCCGTCCGATTCTGTCACGCAGGCACAAACTCGCGAACGAAAAGTCGCCGAACCAACCACGGTTGAAGTGATCAAGACCGACGTCGATCTCGTCACAGTCGATGCACTGGTCCTACAAAAGAAGACCGCGCGCGTCGTCGGCGATCTGACTCGTGACGACTTCATCGTTTCGGAAGACGGCAAACCTCAGGACATCACCCATTTCAGCCAGGGAAGTTTGCCATTGTCGGTACTGTTGTTAATCGATCGTGGCGGTTGCCTCGATCCATTCAGCACGCAGGTGAAACGCGCGGCTATGGATGCCTTGGAACGATTAAAGCCGAACGATGAAGTAGCCGTGATGACTTATCACAACGATGCCGAGTTGTTGCAGAAGTTCACGAAAGATCGTTGGTCAGTGAATTTCGCGCTCCAGCACATTCCGCCGCACGATGAATCTGCGAACCATTGTTTGAACAAGGCTTTTTATGAAGCCGCGACTTACATGGAACAGGCGAGCAATCCCAGCGGCCGCCGCGTGATCATTTTGATTACGGGTGTTACGCGAAACTTCGATTGTCCTGATGGTCCAGGCAACAAATCGGCGAAAAATGAAGTTTACGAATCAGGCAGTGTGGTTTGTGGACTGGTACCTATCACTGCTGAGCAACAGATCGAAAACGGAATGGCGCGCTGGGCGACACGCATGGGGAAAATGGTGCACGCTCCGACGCTGAACGTTAGAGACCTGGCAGACGACACGGGTGGCGAAGTGCTCGAGGACAAGCCGGACGTCTTGGACCAGACCTTTGCGACGTTGATGGACCATATTCGATCCCGATTTAGTCTTGCGTATAGCCCCACGAATAAGTTGCACGATGGATCGATGCGAAAGTTGAAGATTGAATTGAAACCGTCGGTGTTGAAAGCGCGTGGCGATTTGGTGGTGAAAGCGAGAAGGAGTTACGTGGCCCCTCGATCCTAAGCAAAAATTTAACCACGAAGGCACAAAGGACACAAAAGAAAAAAGGAAGAAAAGTTTATAGATACGACAGGCAGGCGAGGACGCCTGCGCTCCTATTGATCTTCGTTAGGACCGCAGGCGTCCTCGCCTGCCTGCCGCCGCTAAACCTTTCTTCCTTTGTGTGCTTTGTGTCTTCGTGGTTAAGCCTTGCAAGTGGTTCAAAATTCGTCGTCGTGTATACTCTCCACCCAAAACCACTCATGGGAGGTCGAAGATGTCTGACGAGACTTTAGATATAGCAACCGCAGTAAAACTTTTGAACCAGGTTATGGAAGCGGAGCTGGCCGGTGTCGTTCGTTACACCCATTACTCACTGATGGTCTTTGGCCACAATCGAATCCCAATCGTCAGTTGGTTGCGCAGTGAAGCGACCACTTGTTTAAGTCATGCGAACGAAGCCGGCGAACTCGTCACCCATTTCGGCGAACATCCTTCATTAAAAATCGGTGCATTGCTGGAAACGCACATGCACGGCATCAACGACATCCTCCTTGAATCTCTCGACGCTGAAAAAGAAGGCCTTTCTCTCTATAAACAACTGCTCGAAGTTGTTGCTGGTCGCTCGGTCCTACTCGAAGATTACGCTCGTCGAATGATCGGTGAAGAAGAACTTCATATTGGCGAAGTAAACAAGATGTTGCGCAAGCCCGGCGACATCACTCAGTTTACTGGCAACGCGTAGTCAACCGTGGAGCGACCTTGTCTCTGTTCAAACGCGCAATCGTTCGACCACCTGGCACAAACTTTTCCGACGGACTTACAACAGTTGACCTGGGCCAGCCAGATGTAAGTAAAGCTCTGGCCCAACATCAACGCTATTGTGAGGTGTTGGAATCGTGCGGGCTTGCGTTGACCACTTTACCTGCCGACGATCGTTATCCCGACTCAACCTTTGTTGAAGACACGGCGATTCTTACGGATCGTTGTGCGGTCGTCACGCTGCCTGGCGCCGATTCACGACGCGGTGAAATCGCGGCGATTAATGACTTATTGCCACAGTTTTTTGAAGAAATTCATTTAATTCAGGAGCCGGGCCGGGTCGATGGCGGCGATATTTGCGAAGCCGGTGAGCATTTCTTTATTGGTATTTCCAAGCGAACGAACGAAGACGGAGCACATCAACTCGCTGAGATACTTTCGAGTTATGGGTTTACGTCAGAGTTTGTCGACATCAGAAACATAAAGTCGATCCTGCATTTGAAAAGTGGAGTGGCTTATCTCAACTCGAAGCAACTCGTCGTGATCGATGAACTCGCGGATCGATTTAAAGGTTATGAAGTGATTCGCGTTGACGCCGGCGATGAATACGCGGCGAACTGTGTTGAGATTAATAACTCGGTGTTAGTAGCGGCAGGTTATCCATCTTTCGCGCTACGACTGCAAAAAGATGGACATCAGGTTGTCGAAGTCGAGATGTCGGAGTTTCAAAAAATGGACGGTGGTCTAAGTTGTTTGTCTCTTCGTTTTTGATCTAGTTCAAAGTCCAAAGTTCAAAGTCCAAAGCACAAAGCTCTCTAAATTAAAAAGGCGTCCGATTGCTCGGACGCCTTTTGTGCAGTCGAACGCAGTCTGCAGAAACAGTGGCTACCCCGACATCTTCGCTACTGCTTCTACTTACTGTGTCTCTCCCCTGACTGCCCTCCTTGAACTTTGTTACCACTCAAATCGTTGCCGGTATTCACCGGAGCGCAGGAAGGCTTTCACCATTTCTGCTTCGTTGAAATTACCAGCATGCTCGTTGAGTTTGTTGAGCCAGAAATTGAAACCGCTCAAGTCGTGATCTGCACCTTCATCGGGATTGCGATGGAGATAACCGAAGTATTGCATCAGCACAAACGCCGGATTGGTTTCGCGATGGCTGAAGTCGTTGTTCTCGGCAACTTTGCGTAACACCGAACCGCGAGTTTCCTGACCTGCGTCAAGCCGGTGAATCAAGTCTTCACGTTCGACTTCGTTGCCGGTCACACCAGCGTTCGTAAAGAGCTTGTTTACGTAATCGCGATTCGAAAGGCCGCCAAAGATTGCCTGGAAGTCGGCTCGTGCGGCCCACCGTTCCGCTGCTTCGCGTTTGTTGCTTTCGAGTTGTGCTTCCCAGCCAGTTTGACCGACAACCAGGCCTCGCGAAGTCAGTTGCGCTTCAACTAAGAAGTCGTTGCGACGCGGCATCGCGTTGAAGGCAAGTTTGTTGAACCGGTAGAGCAGGAAGCCGGTGTCGTGAAATTCGATCGAAAGAAAGAAAGCGCCGGATGTGTTGATGCGTGCCTGTTCCTGGCAACCCGAATCGTCGCCGCAAGCGGTGATCTGGCCCTTCCAGAAATCGAGACCTGAATCATCGGCTTCGCGGTCGAGGAAGTCGCGATAGTTTTGTTCGACGAAGTAGTTCGTATCGTCGATATCATTACCGGAGATCAAATTTGCAGTAGTGTTGAAGGTGCCACTAAGAATAGTTGCTCCATTGGCGTTAGTAACTACGACAGTTGAAAGCATCGTGACGGTTGGAAC
The DNA here is from genome assembly GCA_036518995.1 of Pyrinomonadaceae bacterium. Taxonomy (GTDB): domain Bacteria; phylum Acidobacteriota; class Blastocatellia; order Pyrinomonadales; family Pyrinomonadaceae; genus PSRF01. The sequence continues at coordinate 12,668 of DATDMC010000014.1, forward strand.
TGTTGAACCTTTACGCGTATCGAGTTCAAGTTCGTTTTCCAACATTGCATTCAGAGTGAGTTCACCGACTTTTACATTGTCGACGAGGACGTTGAGAACAGTTCCAACGGGCAAGTTGACGCGCTCAACTTCGACGTTCAATTTGCGTCGTCCATCCGCGCGCACTTCGAATTTCGCATGGCCCTTCGGACGCAAACCGTTGATGGCTGCTCCGGCGAGTCGCGATTCGATTCTTGTTTCACCGCCCGGATTTGGGCCTGGTGTTGGAGACGGGCTCGCGCCTGGACTTGGTGACGGCGTTGGCGATGGACTGCTGCCCGGAGTCGGTGATGGCGTGGGCGCTGGAACATTTGAAAATGAGCCCGCGACGATCGTCAGACCCGCTTGATCGGAAATCACTACTCGTGTGCGCGAATTGATCTGCGGCACGGTTTGTCCGTCTCTGGTTTCCAGTTCCAACTCGCCGAAACGAGCGACGAGACGAAGGGTCCCGACCTGAATATCGTCAACAAAAACGTTGAGCACGGTCCCGTCAGCGAGGTTCGCATTGGAAACGTTTGCTTCAAATTTGCGATTGCCATCGGAGAAGACGGTGAAATTTGCTTCACCTTTGGGAACGAAACCGTTGAGCGGTGCGCCCGCAAACTCGGCTTCAATTTTTGAAACGACGGTGGCGCCACCGTGTCCACCATCAAATGCCGCGACCTTCATGATTGAGGCGCTGGCAGCCAGAATGAGTGCGAAAAATATCGTTAGCCGAACTGCCCCTTTAGAAAAAATATTGTTCTTCATCTTTCTCTCCTGCTTCTATACAAACGCACACTGAGGTGCTTGTGCATACAGTCACAGGAAAGGATGAAGAAATACGTGAGCTGGAAGAAAATTTGTCCGATATGGTAGCTGGCGTGATGTTACAGACTGGTGGGAATCAATGGTCCTGTTCGGCTTGGCCGTCTGAGGTGAGGCATGGCTCTGCCTTGCCGTAACAAACGACCAGGAGATGTCGGGCTGCGCCCTCTCTTCGAAAGTCAAATGTAAATCCGGTAAGTTATAAGGGGCGAAGCCCGGATTTTTAGTAGCTTGTGACGGCAAGGCAGAGCCATGCCTCACATCAGACGGCCAAGCCGAGTCGCCGATATGTTTCGCATTTATGCATCCCCACCTTCAAATTTCGCATTTCCGCAATTCCCCCATTGGACATTCGATTTTCAAGTCCCTATCCTGCTAACACTCAGTTCTGAGCATGCAAATTAGCGACGCCCAATTAGTAAATGACTGCCGTCGAGGTGATGAAGCGGCGTGGGAGACCCTGGTACGGCGGTATCAGAAGTTGATCTATGCGATTCCACGGCGCGCGGGGTTATCTGACGATCAGTCAGCCGAAGTCTTTCAGGAAGTTTTCACTACCTTCTTTAGTAAACTCAACGACATCGAAGATCCCGATCGGCTCCACGCCTGGTTGGTTACCACTGCCAGACGAAAAACCTGGCGAGCAATCTCGAAGGAAAAGTCGTGGCAGCAGTTCAACAGTGACGGTGATGAAGACGACGACGTTTTTGATGAAGTGGCAAATATCGCCGATGAGTCGGTGTTGCCGGACGAAGCGCTCGTTCAACTCGAAGAGCGACATAGGATAAGGACAGCAGTCGCGGATTTGGACGATCGTTGCCGGCACTTGATCGAGCTGCTCTTCTATCGAACGACGCAGCCGGCCTACACTGAAATTGCCCAATCGCTGGCGATTCCGGAGGGCAGCATCGGCCCCACCCGGGCGCGTTGTTTGCAGAAAATGCTCCGTTTATTAGGAAAAACGTAAAGACATTGGAAAAAGCGAAACTCCGCTTAGCGCAGTTAGGAAGGGCGGTTTACCCCCGCTCCTCCATAAATTGTAAGGACCCTAATCGCAGTAAGCGGGGGTAAACCGCCCTTCCTAAC
>DATDMC010000015.1:0-18910 GCA_036518995.1 Pyrinomonadaceae bacterium
TTAGCGGTGTTTTGATTTTGGCTGCGCCTCCCGTTGTGAGGAGATTTGGGCTGCGCCCTTTGGCTTGGCAGAATTAACTATCATGATTCTTTTGGTGACGAGCAGAGGGAGGGCATAGCCCAAATCATAAAGCGCCCCCACGGAAAGGCAGAGCCATTCCTCACAACAGGAGGCACAGCCCAATTCATAAAACGTCCCCCACGGAAAGACAGAGCCTTCCTCACCCTAGGAAGGCAGCGCCATTCACAACAGACGGCTAAGGCGAATCGTAGTTGAGTTTTGCAAAGCCTCTAAAGCATATCGGACATCAGAGCGCGCCGAGGGATTCATAGATCTCGATCGTTTTCTCTATGTCCCGATCGACAGTGAAATATCCGAGCACTCGTTGGCGAGCGGCCACGCTCATTCGTTTCCTTAACTCAGGATCAGCCGCAAGCTTTTCAAGCGCCTCAGCAAACGATCTCTCATCACGCGGCTCGGCGAGAAATCCGGTTTCACCCTCAACAACAATCTCCGGCGTGGCGCCACTGCGCGTGCCGACTATCGGTACACCACAAGCCATCGCTTCAGCAGTCACTAATCCGAAAGCCTCACCCGTTGACGCGATGACAAAAATATCCGACGCCTGCAGCACTGGTTTAGGCTCCGCACAATACCCGAGCCACACAACCTTGTTTTCAATTCCCAGCTTTATACACAGTTCCTTCAATTCGTTAACCATCTCACCATCGCCGGCGATAAAGAGCCGCAGTTTTACGCCACGTTCCAACGCAATCGCGCACGCTCTGAGAATCGTGTCCGGGTTCTTAAAAGCACGCAGCACGGCGACCGTCGAAACGATCAACTCATCAGCGGCAATCTCATATTGCTTCGTCCAATGATCCCGTATCGCTGGAGCAGGATGAAAGCGCTCCTCATCGACACCGAGATGACGAACGATCACCCGATCGCCGGCGATACCACGCTTAACCAGTTCCGCTTTTATAAAATGGGAAATCGCGATGAGATGCGTGGTTGGTAATGCAGTCAAGAACGTGCGGAGTCGCAGCAGTTGTCGTTTCCACGACACCGCCTGCATCATTCCGCTATTGAGTTCCTCAAAAATAATCAGCTTCAGCCCATTCAATTTTGCCAGCCACGGAATCAAACTGAAGTAATCAAAAAAACAGACATGGGCCATGCCGACGTTGTAACGCCTGATCAGTTTTCGCAACTCACGAAAGTAGAAGACTGGTCCATTCGCGTAAGAGATCGTTTCCAGAATCGCGCCACCCGCTGTCAATCGCGAGTGCAGTTCATCCGGAAGCTTATTCGCGTAAACCAATATTGGATTGACACCACGGGCCCGCAACGCGCGACACAAACGCAGATGAATCTCTTCCTGACTGGTCCAGGTGCGAGGGGCTGAGTCGAGTAAAAGAGCGATACTTTTGCAGGCAGGCATCTAGGTTTGGGCGGTCTCACTCACGAGTTCAATCGTCGGAGGCTTTTGGACCGACTTGCGATCTTTTAGTTTAAGAAACTGGTTCTCAAAAAGTCGGAACGACAAATAAGAGATCACTAAAGTAACAGCAAGATACGGGAAGAACAGCAACAAACTTCGGAGCGATCGTTCGCCGCTGGGAAACACTTTTTGAAAAATGGCGAGCACACCGTAGTGATAGACGTAGACGCCATACGAAATGCGACCCAGAAAAGTTAGTGGTCCATTTTTGAGAAAGGGCAACGGACTCGAACCCTGCACGACGAGCAAAATCAACAAACCCGCCACGATATTTAATACCGAGTAACCCCAGACGTATTCGTAGTGATGCAGGAGATGAATGGGAAAGCCAAAACTGTTTACGCGGTCCGAAGCCATCACTGGCGAAGTAAATTGGGCCAGGAGTCCGAGCGCAACAGCAACTACTACCGCGACTGCAAATACGACTTTGCCATTTTTTATATGCGGGAATTTAAAAGTCGCGACGATTGCGCCAACTGCGAAGGCATCGATCTGAAACGGCGTGATCGTGTAAAGCACGGTCCCGTAGAACAGCGGATCGTGACCGGCGTTTGCCAACAACAACGAAGTGAGCAAACGAACGATCGGAATGCCAATGACAATCGCAAGTAAGAGACTCTTAAATCTACGCGTCGCCAACAGGAAAACTAACAACGGCCAGACGAGATAAAACTGTTCTTCAACCGATAACGACCACAGGTGAATCAACAACTCCGAGCCATCGTAGTTTGGCAGTATGTGCCTGACGTTGTAGGTGTAGGTAAACAGGTAAGGCCACTGATCGCCGAAGGCGGGCGGAATCCTGAACAGCAAGAACGCCGCGAGCATGACAAACAGATAAAGGTAGTAAAGTGGAAAAATGCGGAGCGAGCGACGCCAGTAAAATCGTTTGAGATAGTCTTTGAGTGACTTCCCCTTGTCTTTGACAAGAATGGAAGTGATCAAAAATCCCGAGAGAACAAAGAAGAGTTGAACGCCAATCCAACCGCAGCCGAGATACCCATAGTGAAACAGGATCACCAGCAGAATGGCGACGCCACGAACACCATCGAGCGCCTTAATGTGTTGCATAGGCATTAAGCTCTCGGAAACAGAAAAACTCTGCGTCTCTGCGTTCTTTGCGTCTCTGTGTTGAAAGACGTACGAATAAAGTCGACCAGGTTTCAACGCAGAGACGCAAAGAACGCAGAGACGCGGAGAGTGAACCCGCAAGGTAACTAAACACGCAATCGCGCTCATATTACACCTCGCGCTCTCACAAACTTGCCTCAACGAACGCCCACCGACTGGAATTATCATCGATTTTGTACTATTTATCTTCTGTAGTCGGAATATCTAACTGTTCTAACCGGCCGCAATTTGAATTAACCATCCAAACTCCATCGCTGTATAAGCAGTCCCTATCAATATGCACTTGTCCCCGACTTTCAAATTCCTGCCTAACCGACTCATCGTTCTGGCTATCATTGCGGTCCTACTTTCAGGCGTTGCCGCCTTGTGCAAAACCGAAGCAGCCAGAAAACACGGACAACCTAATCCGGTAGTTTCAGCACAGCCAAAAATCAGCAGCCCGAGTCTTCCCAAAGCAACGCGCGCGAACGTGGCGCCGCTTACCACCCAGTCTTCATTTCTTGTCGGCTGGACCGGACTGCTGAACACCACGGCAACCGGCAACGCGATCGAAAAGACAGGTGGTAACGCCAGCGCCGAAGATGCGCGCGCGCGTTCGACAAACGTAATCACCGGGGGTGACGGCTTTGTTGAGTTTCAGTTTGCGGTAGCAGGTAAATCGGTCGCGGTCGGACTGAACAGCGGGCGTCCCGCTTTTTATCCGTTCGACATGGAGTTTGCGCTCGTCGCGATCGGAGGGACCAACATCGTCGAAGTTCGTCTCAATGGTGTTTACAGCGGCGACACGACATATACGCCGAGTGACATCTTCAGGATCGAGATTGCGAGCAACCAGATAATTTTCAAGAAGAATGGAACGACGATTGGCTCGCCGGGTTCAAATCCGACGCTGAACTATCCGTTCCACGCCGACTCAGTCTTGTTCGATATCGGCGCGAAAGTCACGAACGCCCTGATGTCGACCGTATCGGGACCTGAAGGCCCATTGCCACCGACAAACTTCACGCCAACTTCAATTCTGCCAAACCAGATCAGTCTTGCGTGGAACGACAACTCCACAAACGAGAGTGGCTTCATTCTCGAACGCGCGACGACCTTGCCCGCGCAAAGTCCAGTGAATTGGATCACGTTGTTGACAAGTGGCCCAAACGTCACGAGTTTTATCGATAACGGCTTAACGCCATCGACGATTTATCACTATCGGCTTCGTTCGTTTAATGCAAATGGCGAAAGTGTGGATGCGCAAGCTCCAAACCTGGAGACTCCGGCACCGACACCTACGCCCACGCCAACTCCGACCCCAACGCCGACTCCCAGTCCAACGCCGACGCCGACTCCTACACCCACGCCCACTCCAACACCAACCCCGACACCGACTCCAACACCTACGCCAACTCCATTCGATGTGAGTTGGGCAGGCAAACTGAATACAACCGCCACGGGAAATACGATCGAAAAAACCGGCGGCCAGGAAGGTTCCGAAGATGGACGCGCGCGCTCGACTAATCTGTTAACGAGTGGCAATGGTTATGTCGAGTTTCAATTTGGTGTCGCGCAAAAGGGCCTGAGTGTTGGTCTGAATACCGGTAATCAGGCATTGGCGCGTTCGGACATTGAGTTCGGCTTTACTGCAGTTGGTGGACTGAACGTTGTCGAAGTGCGTGAAGCTGGAGCTTATGGCGGAGACACAACGTACACGCCTGCCGATGTTTTTCGCATCGAGATTATTGGTTCGCAGATCTTCTATAAGAAGAATGGGGTGACATTTGTTTCGCACAACGTTGCGAACTTTGCGTATCCGTATCACACCGATGTCTTGATTCAGAGTGTTGGCGGCAAGATCGCAAACACGAAGATGACGACGCCACAGCTTCCGGCCGGGCCATTGCCACCGAGCAATTTTTCCGCAACTGCTGTTTCTTCAGCGCAAATCGATCTGGCCTGGACCGATAATTCGACGGACGAAACGGGCTTCATAGTTGAACGTTCTCCGGCCGGCGCCAATAGTTGGACCACGCTCATCACCACCGCTGCAAACGCAACGAGTCACAGCGACACCACAGTTGCGGCTTTGACGTCTTACGATTATCGACTTCATGCATTCAATGGCGACGGCGATAGTGCAAACGTATTGCAAACGAATATATCGACGCCCGCGCCAACTCCAACGCCATCTCCGACACCGACTCCGTCACCAACGCCAACACCGTCGCCTTCGCCGACGCCATCACCAAGTCCAACGCCGCTGCAAAGCTTTGATGTGTTTTGGACCGACCTCGTTAATTCGAGTGCGAGTGGCAGCACGTTGCAGAAGTCAGGCTCGACGTCACTCGAAGACGCGCGCGGACGTTCAGTCAATATGCTGTTCAACGGCAACGGTTATGTAGAGTTTCAGTTTCCAGACAATGGTTTGGTTTCTGTGGGATTGAATAGCGGCGATGCGGCGCAGGTGAGGGCGGACATCGATTTCGGCTTCTCGACCAACGGCTCGAATGTCGTAGAAATTCGAGAGTCAGGCGTCTACCACGGCGATACAACCTACGCGCCGGCAGACGTCTTTCGCGTAGAAATCTCCGGTAATCAGATTGTTTACAAGAAAAATGGATCTGTACTCACAACGACGAGTCCGAGTTCTCTGCCCTACCCGTTTCGTGCTGAAGCGACATTGATTTCGCCGGGTGTGCGTGTCGCGAACGCGAAGATGTCGAGTTCGAATGCGCCTGCCCTGGCAAATCGTGAAGGTAATCTTGCCCAGGCGGCGGCGCTTGATTCAGTGACGTTTGTGGCGAGTCCGTTTCCACTCGTCAATGATCACAATCTTAGTAGTGATCATCGGACGCGAATTCTGTTGTTTGCAGTCAACTTTGATCTCCAACCAAATGAAGACTTTCATACGGTCGTCGGCGTTCAGTTGAAGAACCAACAGGGAACTATCTTCAACTTACCCGTGGAAGCGGTTAACAAAGTACCTGGTTATGATTGGTTGACTTGTATCGTGGCCCGGCTCGATGAGCAGGTGGTGGATGTGGGAACAATGACGGTGACAGTCACTCTCCGCGGCGTCCCAACCGATCCTTTGACGATTACTACGAAGCCTTAAACTCTGTGTCTCCGTGTCTCAGCGCTCTCTGTGTTAAAAACTTACTGTCGCTTAGCTGAGACTGGTCTTTAACACAGAGAGCACTGAGACACTGAGGCACGGAGTTAATCAATCCCGTAAGACGCGACCAGTTGAGCGACATTCTTCCTGAGTTCAAACTTGTCCTTCACTTTTTGCGCGCCGGCTTCACCCATTCGCTGTCGCTTCGCATCATCATTAACTAACTCGAGAATCTTCGCCGATAGTTGATCGACATCACCACGCTCGATCAGGTATCCGGATTCACCATCATCAACAATCTCCGGAATGCCTCCGACACGCGTCGCAATGATCGGCTTGTGATAAGCCATCGCTTCTGCAATCACCCAACCAAACACTTCTTCCCAGCGCGACACCTGGCAAACCACATCGGCAGAATCGTACGCGCCTTCAGTGAACGGATCAGCCAGTAATCCGGTCCAGGTAATATTGCCTGCCAGTCCCATCTCCTGGGCCGCGCGCATATACTCACCGCGAAAGTTTCCTTCTCCAACCAGAACGAAGTGCACGCTCGGATCCTGCGCGACCACTTTCCGCGCCGCCGACATTAAATCCGGAATTCCCTTCTCGGGAATGATCCAACTCACCTGCAAAACGATCTTCTTGTCTGGTCCAATATTAAATCGCTCACGAAACTTCAAACCGCGTTCGACACTCTCATGTACACGCGTCAGATCCACTCCGTTGTAGATCATTTGACAACGACTCGATGGGACCAGATCGCGAGCAGTGAAACAACGATGTCCGTAACCGCTAACACAAATCACTCGCGTAAGGGGCCAATTGATCGTGCGCGCCACAACGCGCTTCCACCAGGTGGCCCGGGTCGGAACATGCGCGGCGGGCTGCGAAGCATGGTCCGTAAAAAACACTTGTTTCACGCCATACCAGCGCGCTAACCACGGATATGGACTCAACAATCCGGTGTAGTGGAGATGAAGTATTTCCGGCCGGTACGTGCGCAAGATCGTTGCCATCTTACCGATCGCGCTCCGTTTGAATCCGATGTCGCGGTCGAGCACTTCGATAGAAACATTCGGCGCTTCCAGAAACTCACGGACTTCGGGCGTGGGTGGCGTCAGAAAACACAAAACACTTTTCCAGCCACGGCGGTCCAACTGAATTGACAACTCACGAGCGTAAGTTTCAGTACCGCCTATGCGGAACGGCTCCACGCCGAAAACCGAAACTAGAGTTGGCATATCAGACGTGAATCACGGTTACTTATGTTTGAGCTTGGTGGTTAACCGGACGCGAAAATCCTGGACGCGAAGATTGGCGTTATGGACCGTGCTGAAAAGTCCATGTAACAGCTTGTGCTTTGCAGGTCGTTCGAAAGCAGGAATGTAATTTGTCTTGTTACCAAATCCGAGGATGCGTTGATCTTCGGCGGTGAGATTACCAAGAAAGGCGGCGTTCAAAAGTAACGGATGATAACGATCGCCGGCGATGTCTTCCGGAGACAAACGCACGTCGGGATCGTGGTAGTTGTAGAAAAGCGCGTGACGAGGTTCGAGCATCGGGACGCTTTGCCGGTGAATGCCTGTGGTGTCAAACATAAAAGCCGAGCCGGCTGGTCCAGTCAATTCTTCAATCTTAGCCGGGGAAACTTCCGGCATTTCCGCAGTACGAATCGGGCGCGGCGCTTGTTTGCGATGACTACCTCGAATGTAGTTGAAAGCACCGCTACGAACGTCGGTTAAATAAACTGCCAACTTAACTTCTCTGGGAATGTAGTTAACGGCAGACTGATCGTACCAGCCGTCGCCATGCCAACCATGAAAATCGCGTTTTGTGGGCAATGAACGCCAGCCGCGTGCTTCGACCAATGAATAACGATCACCCAGGTAGCGATTAAGAATACCTTTGACGGTGGGATGAATCGCGACGTCGAGAAAACCCTGGTCGAGCAGGAGCAGGTTCTCGATCATGTGACGATACGGTTCAGTTTTTTCGTAACCTTCGAGATTGTTCCAGCGGAGGCGTTTGAGTCGGATGTTGAAGGCGTGCTGCATGGCGCCTAGTTGCTGCGGAGACAACAGACCGGGCAATCGCACCACTCCGTCGCGATCGAGTTGATCAGCTAAGCGATCGATCTCCTCGGTGTTCGACGTACCTCGTCTCTCTCGTAAATCAGCAACCATAACGCCTACTTTCAACATGTTCGTTCTTCTCTGCGTCTCAGCGTTCTCTGCGTCTCTGTGTTGAAATCTGGCCCAATTACAGGCACCTCAATTTTTCAACACAGAGACGCTGAGAACGCTGAGACGCAGAGAAGACGGCTACTCTCGTATCCGCTCAAATACGAACTGATTACAACCCAACCCAACTTTACCCACATTCATCTTCGCCAACTGAAACCCGCGCGCTTTGAAAAACTCAAACGTCTCATCAGGCGTCGAAACTTCATATGGATAACCACCAACCCAGTCAATCACATCGCGCCAGCGGTTCATTCCGCGTCGTTCATCGTATTCGGTCCACGAACGAACGTAATCTCCGGGTCGCAATGTTGCTACCGATCGCAAGAACGATTTCGTTTCCTGTGGCGCTGTCACTAACACTGCAAACGGCGCCTTCAGGAAACCCGGTAACCCGCAATATGTTTTCTTAATCCACTTCCAACGAGAACTCTGACTACCAGTATCGTTATACAAAGCAATGAAAAACTTGCCCCCAACCTTCACATGCTTCTGCGCGTTGTCGATCGCTTCCCACATCCTGCCCGTGTGATGCAGCACGCCCCACGAATAGACGATGTCAAACTTCGGCAGCTTCGACATGTACTCAGGATCAAGCACCGAGGCTTCTTCAATTTTCCATGACGGATCGCCGGGGAAATAACGACGACGCAGTTCGGTGGTACAAGCTACCGAGTTTGGATCGAAGTCGAACGAATGGACGGTGGCGCCGAGTCGACGTGCAGCCAAACTAAATAGTCCACTGCCTGAGCCGATGTCGATGAAAGTTTTGCCCGCCAGATTCTCAACCTGCAGCCAATCGCGCAACGACTGTTCGGCCTGCGCAATCCGGTTATCGTCGAGAAGGGTGAGAAATCGGCTCCAATTCTTGCCAAATTCAAAGCGCTCCCCAGCGGCAACTTCAGAAGCATGTAGTTCTGAAACACTCATCATCTCGGATCTTATATTAGAAACCACGGCTTGGAGTCTATCTACCAGCTAGGAGTTTGATCTGCGGGCCCGTCGAAAGCGTCTGCCTTTTTCGACGATACCAATGAGTCCCAGTGACATCAGCACCATCGATGCCGGCTCAGGAACAGGTTGCGCGATCTTGAAATTGTAGGTGTAAGAATTCTGGCTTTTCCCGGTCGCTGGATTCACGAAATCCGGATCGCTGCCAATGATGTCGATCGTAAGTGTGGCCGGCGTTCCCTGTGCAGTGGCGCCGAGCGCGGTCACTGAAAACAGATAACTGAACGTCGAAGGTAACCCGGAAAAGAGTTGGAACGATTGCGTCACTGGCGCTCGGCCCTCTTCCGTAAACGTAATGAAGAGCGTCTGCGGTGGATCTGACGGAACGATCCCGTTGATATCAACCAAAAAGTTGACTTTAGGTCCGATTAGCGTAACGCCAGGCTGTGAATACAAGTCGACGTGGGTTGCTCCGCTGTCCTGCAGGGCGACGAGATTACTGAACGTCAGCGGATCGGCGTTGGCCGAAATCGCCGCGCCGCAACTGATGACGACGAGCACCAGAAAAGTGAATAACGATTTGGAAAATGGCATCTTTTTACGTCCCACGATGCCACTGCGAGCGCATCCGTGTAGTCAAAACTAAAAAACGGCTAATGGGTCACTGTCTCCACTAACGAACTCAAAGCCGGAACCAATAATAGACTAATTTTACATATTCGTAAGGCACCATTTGCCAACCGCGTGGTTTTAGCCACCAACTACCGGGTTGTGGACTCTGTATTCCGGTCGGCGGATGTTCGATTCCAACCTGGACATTTGTGTCGTTGAACATGCGCCGAAAGGTACGATAAGCGCGCCGGGAATGATAGGGAGAGGTGACGACTACCAGACGGTTGAATGGGTGAGTTGCGTTGTAATCGCGGAGCAGTTTTGCTTCGTCGTAAGTGCTGTAAACCGTTTGGCTGAGTACTTCGATACTTGTCTCGGGCACACCCTGGCGTTCGAGTTCGCGTTTGGTTCGTTCGTAGAAAAACGGGTTGCGTTGTTCGGCGCTTGACCAGCCACCCTGGCGATTGTCGTTGGTGAGAATGATGCGGCTGACTTTACCTGCGCGAAACAATGTAGCGGCGGTTTGGGCGCGTTCGAAATATGTGCTGGAACCACTGAGAAGAACGGCGACATCAGCGTGAGGTAATGGCGCTTCAACGATCAGCCACCTCGCGCTTCCCCAACTGATCAGCCAGAGAACCGCCAGCAGCAAGATGGCAAACGCCGCCTTAGGAACCCGAGCCAACAGATACCCTCTTCTGTCGGAGCGCAGCGGTCTTCGGCCGCCCTCGTCGAATACTTTACTTACTGAGTTGATACTGATCACTCGTGTAGGTGAACGGGCAGCGAGGACGCCTGCGCTCCTACCAACAGATGCCCTGATAAGTTTCGTTCGAAGGATCGTCAAACAAACGCACGAGATCGATCAGCACCTGGCCGTCTTTCAACGTCGACTGCACACCTCTAAACTCTTCCGCCTTGTTGCCAATGATCACCACTTCCGCATCACTCACCACTTCTTCTACCGAGCCCCGCATTAACGTCGAAATATGCGGAATCTCTCGTTCGATATATTCCTTGTTTGCGCCAAACAAGCGCGCCAACGATACATCGCGATCGTAAAGTGACAGCTTGTAGCCCTTACCAATCAACGTCTCAATCAGCGTCACCATCGGCGACTCACGCAGATCGTCAGTGCCTGCTTTGAAACTAAACCCGAGTACTCCAATCTGTTTCTTGCCCGTCTTCGTCACCATCTGCACGGCCCGTTCGACCTGCAAACGATTGCTCGCGAGAATCGAACCCAACACCGGAAGTTCAACGTCGAGTTCCTTCGCCTTGTAGTTGATCGCGCGCAAGTCTTTCGGCAAACACGATCCGCCAAACGCGAAACCCGGCTTCATGTAATACGACGAAAGATTCAGCTTCTTGTCTTCACAAACGATATTCATCACTTCGTGGCTGTCGATCGCGAGCGCCTTACAAATGTTGCCGACTTCATTCGCAAAACTCACCTTGAGCGCATGGAAACTGTTGCAGACATACTTGATCATCTCCGCAGTCTTTACCGGCGTAGTAAACAGCGGTGCATCAATCTTCGCGTAGAGTTCTTTCACAGTCGTGCTCGTTGTTTCATCATCGGCGCCAATCAACGTGAACGGCGGCGCATAGAAGTCTTTCAACGATGAACCTTCACGCAGAAATTCCGGATTGATGCAGACGCCAAAATCTGTGCCCGCAGTTTTTCCAGAAGTGCGTTCGAGCGCCGGAACCACAACGTCGTGAATCGTCCCCGGCAACATCGTGCTGCGCATAACCACGACATGACGTTCGTTCTTTGTCTTTATTGCCGCGCCAATCTCTTCGCAAACTCTGGTCACGTGACCCAGGTCCAAACTTCCGTTGGCCCGGCTCGGCGTGCCCACACAAACGAGGGAAACTTCTGAATTGTGAACTGCTTCTTCCGCGCTTGTCGTCGCACGCAAGTGACCGGAATTCACGGCTTCTTTCATCAACCCGCTTACGCCCGGCTCAACGATCGGACTGTTTCCCTGGTTGATGATGTCTACTTTGGTGGGATTAACATCCACACCCAAAACGTGATGGCCCTCTTTCGCAAAACACGCGGCCGAGACGCAGCCGACGTATCCGATTCCAAAAACACTCAGCTTCATTCAGTTTCCTCTACTTAGGTTGACGCACTAATCCCAACAAAAAACTGACGCCCCAGGTCAGATGTATGGTCAAAAACACCCACGGCATGATCAAAACAATCGCCAGACTTGACCCGGTGCGACTCTTAACTTGCCACGCGCAAAACAGCGCGAAGGCGAAATAAAAACCAATTTCCAAACCCAACAACAATGCAAACGGATACCACAAAACACTCAAGATCGTCAGCACGACGAGCGACAAAACAAACACAGGCGCGACGAAGTGGCGCAATTTGATCGAGGCTGGATGCAGACGGACCATGCGCGCCTTCCAACCACCGTAGCGACGATATTGTGTAGCCAGCTCACCTAGCGTCGTACGCGCGAAGTAGTCGCAATGACCTGAACGATCAAGCAAAACAACGCGACCACTGTTTCTCACGCGATAGTTGAAATCATAATCTTCGTTAGTTAGTAACGACTCATTGAAGCCGCCGAGATCTTGCCACAGCTCTTTGCGGAAGCAGGCAAAGGCGACCGTGTCGACCGCTTCCTGTGGCGCGGCTCCGGCTTGCAATCGATACTTTGCATCGCCAATTCCAAATGGATGTGATACGCCACTCGCAATCGCCTGGGCCATCAACGTGTTGGCGCCCGGCAAAACATGGCACGGCATTCCGACCACGCCGGCCTGTTTGTTTTCATGCAGGACCTCGACACAACGTCGAACATAACCCGAAGATGGAACTGCGTGAGCGTCCATGCGCGCGATGATTTCGCCCTGGGCCGCAGCCACGCCGAGATTTAAAGCAGTAGGAATATTCCGCGCGGGGTTGTCGACTAGTCTGACTTCAAGTTCTGGATGTTCAGCTTTGAATTGGTTGACGAGGTCGCGAGTTTTGTCAGTCGACATACCATCGACGATGATGATTTCGTAGTGGTTGTTGTCATACTGTTCGCTTAGCTGGTCCAATGCCTTCAGGATGAAGCGCTCTTCGTTGTAACAAGGAATGACCACCGACACGAACTCCACGTCGCCAGCAGTGACTTTTGGCTTTGGTATTGGTTCCGTGGTCGTGAGCATCTTCAGGTCTACGTCCGATCTGGTCTAACTCTGCGTCTCTGCGGATCTCTGCGTCTCTGTGTTGAAATTAATGTCTAAATAGGGCGACACCGGTTTCAACACAGAGACGCAGAGATCCGCAGAGACGCAGAGGGTTTCGCTTAGCCGACACTCCTTTCGCAGATCGACGCGAAGTCTTCGGCGACTTTGCGCCAACCAAATTTTTCGCGCACAGTTGCAGCAGCGTGTTGCCCGAGCTGACGAGCGAACTCCGGCTCGCGCAAGACTTTCACCACCGCACTCGCAAACGCTTCATTCGTGTCTGCCAGGATCAACTCTTCGCCATTCTTAACCGGCAAACCTTCAGCGCCAATGGTCGTCGACACCACCGCCTGTTCCATCGCCATCGCTTCATAAATTTTCAATCGCGTCCCACCACCAATGCGCAACGGCACGATATATCCCGACGCCTTTTCCATGTACGGCCTGACGTCTTCGACTCTGCCCGTCACGACAATCGAACTATCTCTTTTGCTCAATTCGAGTAGCGCCGGATACGGATCACGCCCAACTACTATCAACTTCACGTCCGGAACTTCACGCCGGACTAAGGGCATGATCTCCTCGGTGAAGTAACGAATCCCATCTTCGTTCGGAAGCCAATCCATCGAACCCGTGAACACTAAATGGTTTGGCTCGGCCGTAATCTTCCCGCTCGGACGAAAGAAATCCACATCAACGCCGGTCGGTATGTCATAAACATTTTGCACGCGGTATTCGCGCTTCATCGTGTCGCGATCTTCGACCGACACGGCGACAACCGCATCAAACTGTCGACACATGGCGGCTTCAAATTTCTGCATCTTGCGCCACTGCCCACGCAGAAAAGTTTTCTTCGCCGTGTTCTTCTGAACTTCAAAATGCCGCCGCCAAATCATTGCTTCAACATTGTGCTGAAACAAAACTGTCGGACACGGAAGATCCGCAGGAACATTGCCGGCCGGCGCCAGAAAGTCACAAACAACCACGTCGAATTGCTGTTCGTGCACCAGCTTCACTAACTCCGAACGCATCGCAGCCGAAACATATTTTTTAATTGCATAAGGCAACGACGAAAAAAGATTCGAAGCCAACTCCGAATAGAACGCCGCGCTAAACTTCGCCGTCGTGCGATGCGGAATGCGAATCAACTCCTGACAATACTCACTCGCCTGTTCGGCGGCACTCGCCGGAGCAGAACCATCATCAAGCGTCAGGTAAGTGATGTGATGATCGCGCTTAAGCTCCTTGAGCATCTGGTAAGTGCGAATCTTCCCACCCTTATCGACGGGATGCAGCAATTCAGTTTTGAGCCAGAGTATTCGCACAGGTCAATACGATTTGAGTTGAGTGGACCAGTTAGCCAACGTGGGCCAGTTCCAAATGTGATTGTGGAGGCATGACGGCGCGTTCACCTTCGAGAAACTGTCGTTGCCAGATCTCAAAATTGACCAACGCCCAGAGTCTTTCCGAATGATCTTCACCACCGACTTGATGTCGACGCACTAAACTACGCACGTAATCCGCATTGAACAATCCACGCGACAACGCTCGTTCACTCGTTACGTACTCGTCAACGATCGAACTGTATGCGCCGCGAAACCACGAGCCGATCGGGACCGGAAATCCCATCTTACTGCGTGACAAGATCGCCTCCGGTAAAACTCCCTTCATACTTTCACGCAGAACGTACTTCGTAGTTGAGCCACGCAACTTCATTCGCTCGGGCATCGTCGCCGTGTATTCGATCAGCTTGTGGTCCAGGAATGGAACGCGGCTTTCAATCGACGCCGCCATACTCATCTGGTCCTGCTTCATCAACAACTCCTGCAGGTAAGTTTTCGTGTCAGCATAGAGAAGTCGATCAAGCAACGACGTGGCGTCGGTTTGTTTTAAGAGAGCGGTAACGCCGGCGTACGGATCGAGTGGGCCAGTCCGTTCTTTTGTCTCAGCACTCAGCAAGTCGTCCTGCATTGTCCGAGAGAAGACGGCGAAGTTGTCGAAATAAATGCTTTCGATATCAGGATCGACTGCAAGAAAAGTACGCCGTAACTTCTGTCGTAAACGCGGACTTCCCGGCGCGCGATCCAGTTGGTTTCGCACGAGCTTGCGAATTCCTGCGGTCGTCAGTTCACGATAACGATTTCCCAAAGCGAGGTTCAGAATCGTCTTACGATAACGACCATAGCCCGCCAGGCTTTCGTCACTTCCCTCACCCGTCAACACAACTTTTACGTGTTCGGCCGCGAGCTTCGAAACAAAATACAACGCCACACTCGACGGATGGGCCAACGGCTCGTCTTCGTGCCAGACGAGGGACGGCAACGCCGCAAAAAACTGTTCGGGCGTGACAACTACTTCGTGATGATTTGTCTTAAAGGCTTGCGCGACGATGCGCGCGTATTCGAGTTCATTCGCTTCACGTTCGGCAAACGCAACCGAGAAAGTCTTAATCGGCGCGTCAACCATTCCGCTCATCACCGCGGCAATCGCGGATGAGTCAATACCGCCAGACAAAAACATTCCGAGCGGAACATCAGCCATCAAACGCAGACGAACCGAAGTGCGGAAGAGTTCGTCCCATTCGGCGATGTAGTCTTTGTCACTCTTGCCGCTCGCGTCTTTTGGTTCAAACTTCACGTCCCAGTAACGCTTGATGGTGAGTTTGCCGTCGGTCCAGGTAAGCGTGTGGCCGGGTAACAAACGCTTCACGCCGCGAAAGAGAGTTTCTTCTCCCGACGTTGCGTGGTTGGCAAGATAGTCAGACAGGCCGGCGTAGTTGAGTTCCGGCTTAACGCCCCCGGCTTCGAGAATCGTTTTGATTTCAGAACCGAAATAGAGCGATCCGTCAGCGGCGTGATAGTAGTAAAGCGGTTTTACTCCCAGTCGATCACGCGCGATGAACAACTGTTGTTTGCCTCCGTCCCAGATCGCAAACGCAAACATTCCGCGCAGGAACTCAACACAACCATCGCCATGTTCTTCGTACAAATGCAGGATCGTCTCGGTGTCGCAATGCGTGCGATAAGTGTGGCCCTTGCTTTCGAGTGATTCGCGATAGTCGCTGTGATTATAAATTTCACCGTTGTAGACGATGTGTAGAGAATCGTCTTCGTTCGTCATCGGCTGATGACCTGCAGCGACGTCGACGATGCTGAGTCGACGATGACCCAGACCGATTGGACCAGCGATGAATGCGCCGGAATCATCCGGACCACGATGCCGGATCACATCGCGCATGCGTTCCAACACCACCGGATCGATCATCCGCTGCGACTTGGTTGAAAACGCGATGCCGTTAATACCACACATAAAAACCTGCCAATCTAGCTAATCTGAAAGTTTCAGGGCTTCCTCTCATTCACCCCAAGCCTTAGCTTGGGAGTCGACTTGCCAATCTAATTTTCATTCCGCTGACTTTGCCCCGAAGGGGCTACGTCTCGAAGCCCAGGGTTGCTGCAACCCTGGGTAAGCCAAGCCTGAATTATCAACCGCAACGCGGTTGCGCCTCTTGCGCCTCTGACATGGCGCAACCGCGTTGCGGTTGCCGTGGTGTGAACGCCTTTACCCAGGGTAGCCGAAGCGGCAACCCTGGGCTTTGAGACGTAGCCCCTTCGGGGCAAACCATTGAGTGGTCAAATATATCCATATCGGGGCAAACCATTTGTTCCGTCACTCATATTCATGCCGTTTGACCCCACGGTCACCCGTTTCCCCAAGCTGAAGCTTGGGTTGAATGAGAGGAAGCCACTACGCTGAAAGCGCCTTCCGAGGTGTCGCCGGTAAAGTTTGCTCCGACACGTTTCGCAACCATGTATTCGACTTGGCGTGGCCATTTCAAAATCGTTCGACCTTCCAGGTCAAGACTCGATCCACCAAGCGCGACAATTTCTACCGGCACTCGATCATCGCGCGAGGCAAAACGTACCCACGTCCATTCAAAATCCGAAGACAAACGCGCCGTTTCAATGTGCTGGCCAGCGCGAATCATAACAACATCAAAACCGTGCTCATGATTTATCTCGAACGCCTTCCCACCGATTGCTTCAACTTCACGGACGCTAAACGGCGCGAGCGAAGCAGAAACTCGCGGCAGCAGGAACGTGAGTATTTCAGCATTTCCGGCGACTTCGACCGAGTATGCATAAACACGCGCCGGAACTTTCGACCCGTAACATTCTGAAACGGCGCCCTCATCGCGTCGCCAACGACCACGATCGGCAGCGACATGAATACCGAGCGCTCCAGTCACCACAGATGCTGAATCAGGATCCGAAGCTTCAATCACCGGTGTCGCTTCCGGGCTGAAGTGAAACCATAGATCGGCTTGATGTGGTCCATTCGACTTAACTTCGTCGCGAAGGACCCAATAGTCATTTTTCAAAAACAGAATGCTGCGCGCGTGTTCGACCGGATCAGGCAAACGCTGATAACCGTCGTGCGAACCACGAACAAAATCAAAGCGCTCGTGAGTGGTCCATTTCGACGTTTGACATTTTGCGATCGTCTGCCAGGAAAAGGGACCAGCCGAAACCGACGACGACTGGCCATCGATCGTCAGCGTGTTGTGCGCGGCGGAACTGCGAAACCAATCACGCATTTCCTGAGATCCGGTGTAGGTGAAAGTGCCGGGATCGACAAGTTGCGTGACGCCTTGAGCGGCCAAATCAAACGACAACGCATCGGCATGCGCGTGTCCGCAATTCAACATTCCGTGTGGGCCACAATCGAAGAAGAGATAATTCGAATTGGCTTTCCAACCATCACGCATCACGAAGTAACCGCCGTCGGGAAACGCTATGGATTCTTTGGCCGGCTCATGAGCCGGCAGCGAGTCAAAATGTTCGAGTTGTTGCGGGCCTAACAACCATAACAATTCCTGGGCTACGCCACCCGAAACGAACTTGTAATCACCACGCGTAAATAGCTGCGCTCCCACTGCCAACGTCGAACGGAAGTCGTTTGGCTCAGCGCGATCGAGCTTCAACAATCTTCCGCCGTCGTCGTCTCCCCAAAACGATGTTGTGCCGTCAGGTCGAGTAACAAACATCAGATGGTCCAACAACGCCTGTAACTGATCTTTAACTGGTAACGAAACAGGAGTGCCGTTCAACTGCGAAAGGACCGCGAAGTGCAGATAGAAATCGGTGGTGTAACGATGATAATAAGACGATTGTTCGAAGTAGACGCCGTCGGGTTTCACGTGCAGCGGCAGTTGTTCGAGCAAAATCTTCCGGCCCGTTTCTCGCCAGCGTGAAGCTTCGCGAAACTCCGGCAGCAACGTGCCGAGATAAAATAGACCGAGCGCTTCACCCGTCAAATGCGTGTTCGGACTGAAGTAAGTCGATAGATAACTCTCGAGATGGCGGGCGTTGAGATAGAGAACCTTCAGCGCGCGTTCAAAAGCAGCGGCACTGAATGCGGGCGACTGAAAGAAAAACTGAAAACTCCAAAGCCACGCAATCGAGCGAAAAGCAACTTCCAAACTGCTGGCCCAGTTGATTCCCTGCTTTGGCGGATTCTGGTCCATCCACGACTCAAGCTGCGCGACAAACGTCGTCGCATATTTCTCGTCCTGAGTGAACCAATACGCCTGGCCCAGCAACACGAAATATTGATGCCGATTCAACTCCCAGATGATCTTCTTGTCGCCAACTGATTCCGCGTTGAGATAGTCCAAACTACTCCAATGAACGCGCGCGGCCGTCTTTCCCGATAATGGTTCAAGCTGCCAATCAATCGGGTCGCCAAACTTCAATCCTTTATGACCGAGTAGATCAAACTCACCGCCAAGAATTCGATCGGCAGCAGCAATAATCCCTGCTTCATCGTCGGGCCAATGTTTGCGAAAGGCGGCGATGGTCGCAATGCGATCATTAAGACAGGCAAAGAACGCAGGCGTGGTTCGCGATCGGAAATGGTCCAGAACATCCACATTTCCTAACTCCAGCAGCGATCGCAAGTTTGGCAGTTTCGTCAACGACGACCAGCCGCGCCGCTCAGCAAAAGCATTCAGCGCCTGCGAGCCACGCACACGTAGTTCGTCAGCGCTGATGTTTTTGATCTTTTTGAGCAAACGCAACATGGTTTTTATTGGTAAGAGCCTCTTGCAAAAGTCATCTCAGATGATTGTTACACTTTATCCAGCGCAGTTGGGAAGGGCGGTTTACCCCCGCT
>DATDMC010000016.1:0-82497 GCA_036518995.1 Pyrinomonadaceae bacterium
CTTCAACAGGTCGATCCACTCAACTGCCTCTTCGCGGATCACATCCGATAAAGGTCGCAGGCGACACTCGTGCTGCTCCGCTTCAAATCTGCCCGCCAGAATCTCGTCAGCCTGCGCCAGCAACTCCTCAGCGCCAGCCACCCCCGCCGCCTGTTCGTTCCTTAAATACTGCGCAATGACGTCTCGTTCACCAGCCGCATCAGCATGCGCGCTCATCCCGCTCATCATCGTGTAGCGCGGGTAATAGGTGAACTGCGCCGCTTCTTCTCGCGAACCTAGTCCGTGCTCGAACACTTTCACGCGTTCGCCGAGCGTGGAACTGTTGCGGCGCAGCGTTTGGCACAGCGGCGCCAGCGGTTCAAACGCATAGATGCGCGCTTGTGGCGCGTGTTGCGCCGCAAACAGAGTGAACATCCCGATGTTCGCTCCCACATCGAATACACAACGCGCGCCCGGCAACGTCACACCATGACGCACGTAACTCTGCTTCTCGAAGATCTCGTGATAGAGATATTCCGTCTCGTTGCGGTTGTGATGCGCGACACTCAAGCCGTCGCCGACGGTGAAACGGCCATGACCGTTTTCTGCCTCGCGTAACTGGCGCGCGATGACATAAGCAACCAGGCGTTTGTTGCCCGGCTCATCTTCACGCGCCACGACCACACATTCGCGCACGCTTTCATGCGCGGCGATCGCGGCTTCTACTTCACCGAGTTCGAGTCGATTGCCGCGAATCTTGACCTGATCGTCAGCGCGACCGAGGTATTCGAGTTCACCTTCATTATTCCAACGCACCAGGTCGCCGGTGCGATACAGGCGTGCGCCTGCTTCATAAGGATGCGGGACAAAGCGTTGGGCGCTCAGTTCCGGCTGCTTGAGATAGCCACGCGCCACCCCGGCGCCGCCGAGATAAAGTTCACCAGCAACCCCGACAGGCAGGAACTCCTGCTCAGCGCCTAAGACATAGACTTGCGTGTTTTGTAATGGCTTTCCGAGTGTGGGGGGGCCGGCTGTGATCAGTTCGACCGTCGCATCAACCGTACACTCCGTTGGTCCGTACAAGTTGTAGCTGCGGATCTCTGCAAGCTCACTTAATCGCTCCCACAACGCCGCATCAATCGCTTCACCACCAATCAACAACGCCCGCAGACCAGGTTCACTCCGTGGGCTACGAGTTCTACTCTGCGTCTCTGCGTACTCAGCGTCTCTGTGTTGAAAACTGTCTCCCGCCACCTCCAACCCGGCTTCCAACAACAACCGCAACTGCCCCGGCGTGCAATCCAGTACCTCAATCTTCTCTTTACGCAACCACGCCAACAACTCCACTGCATCCAGCCGCACATCTTCCGGCACCGGTACAAGTGTGTGCCCTGACAACAACTGAATGACCTGCTTCACTGACGCGTCAAACGACAATGGCGCATTGACGCTGAGACGCAGAGAAGATGGCAGTTGACTGTAGATACTCTGTTGTAAAGCGGTGTGCAGGTTAACCACCGCACTGTGCCGCACCATCACGCCCTTGGGCTGCCCGGTCGAGCCTGAGGTGTAGATGATGTAGACAAGATTCTCAGGATTAACAAGATTAGGAGGATTGGAAGTGGCATATCGCTGCCACCGTACCCACCCGCTACCGCGTGGTGGTACTGACTCTTCATCTAGGCAAACTGTCGCAACTTTTAATTCCGCGAATCGCTCCACTAACTCACGCTCTGTCAACAGTACCTTCGCACCAGCGTCAGACAACATGTACGCAATCCGCGCAGTTGGATTCGCAGGCTCCAGCGGCAGATACACGCCACCAGCTTTCAACACTCCCAGCAGCCCGACAATCATCCCGACGCTGCGCTCGACACACAGTCCAACGACAACTTCTGGTCCCACTCCCAACTCTCGCAAATAATGCGCTACCTGGTTCGCCCGCTCATTCAACTCGCGATAACTCAGTTCCTCGCCTTCATAACTCACGGCGATCGAAGAAGGCGTGCGCTCCACCTGCTGCTCAAACAGCTCATGCACACACAACCCACGCGCATAATCACCAGTCGTCGCGTTCCACTCCTCAAGCAACTGCCGTCGCTCGTCAGCACCAACTATCTCCAAACGCCGCAGCCGCTCGTCCGGCGTCGCAACCACGCTGGATAACAACTGCTCAAACCGTACCCGCAGCCGCTCAATCTCTTCTGCCGCATAAACTGACGCGTCATACTGCAACCGCAACCACAACTCTTCACCACGCTCATAACACTCCAACTGCAACTTGCTGCCTACCGTTACACTCTCAAACTCTTCCACCTTCCAAACCAACTCACCCGCGCTCACACTCGCCGGCCAACGCGCATAACTAAACCAAATCCCGGCTGGTCGCGTCGCCTCATACACCAACTCTTCCGCGAAATACTCCTGCCGCTTTTCAGCGCCACTTAGCGTTCCACTCACCTGTCGCAGCAGATCGACAAAACTAAATCCATCTTCAATGCGCGCAACAACCGGCAACCACGTTTCGTAAACGCCAATCGCTTCGCGCATCTCTTCATACTTACGACCGGCGAAACGCGTCTCAACCAAAACTTCCGGCTGTTCACTCAACCGCCATAACAATGTTTGCCAGCTCGCCAACAACACGGTTTCAAGTGAAATGTCTCCAGCCAATCCACGCAGTTTTGAAAGCGTGTCGCCGCTAATGATCCAATCCACGCTATCCAGCGAAGGGTGGCCACGGAGGGCCACCCCTACAATCTCGGATGGCAGTTCTATAACTGGTGGGAAGGTTTGGTCCAACCAGTATTGACGGCCTTCTTCATCCTCTGCTTCATGCGATCCCAACAACTCGTTCTGCCATTCGGAAAGCTGCGTGTACTGAATCGCTTCCTCAAGCGACCCGCCTTCGCTCGCATAAAGCTTTGCCAACTCGCCGACAAAATTTTCCATGGACCAAACATCCACGCACAACGCTGAAAACCGCAGCTTCAATTCCTGTCGTTCAATATCAAGCGTGTACACCAGATTGTCACTACTGCTATCAATCACCTGCACCGGCAGTTCCATTCCAGGCAACCGCTCAAATTTCGTGCGCAGAATTTCATGACGCGCAATCAGTCGCTCAATCGCGCGCTCCAACAACTCTTTGTCTAATGGACCAGCAAGCGAAACGATGCACGTCAGGGCAGACTCCTGCCTTTGCAACCAAAGACGCTTCTGTTGCGGCGATAGCCGGTATCCCTCGATCACTTGCATTGAATTAAAGAGTGTTGACTTCGATGGGCTGGTTGGTGAAAAGCTCAGCCATGGCCACGAGGATCTTGCGCTCGCCTTCGTAAGGATGACGTCCGTGCGAAGCGAGAATATTGTCGAGCATCAGGATGTCGTCTTGTTGCCACGGAAAAACAACAGCCGCTTGCCGGTACGTCTCGCGAATCTCTTCCAGCACCGAATCTTCAAAAGGAGTACCGTCGCCGTAATAAGCATTGCGCGGCAGATCGTCTTCAGCAAACTCCGCCAATAGCGAGGCGCGCAACGACGGCTCCAGATTCGACACATGAAACATGTGCGCGTGATTGAACCACATCGTTTCACCAGTCACCGGATGCGTCGCGACTGCCTGCCGTACTTGTCGCGTCCTCAATCTATTGCCATCCCGCCACTCAAACTGCGTGAGTGACTTGCGACAATACTCCTCAACCACCGCCTTGTCCGTCGTTTGAAAAACGTTTTCCCACGAGAGGTCCAAACCACCGCCGTAGTTGCGGACATACATCACTTTCTTCTCCATGAACTTCTCTTTGATCCGCGGATCGAGACGATCGATGATGAGACGATCGTTGACGATTGGCGTCGCGCCTCCTTCTTCCGCAGGCTTCGCGCAAAAGAACCAGATCTTCATGGGCCAATTGTGCGAGTAAGACATTTCGTGGTGCAGCGGGATGTGCTGATCGGCCGGGTATTCAGTCGAGGTGAAAATGCTATTGCCAACTTCGAAGCGCGGCGCAGCTCGTTCGCGATAGTCGAGCAAATCAGGCGAGATGGCCCGGGCAAATTGTTCGAAGCCTTCGACCCCATCCACTTTGAAACCGCGAAACAGGATACCGCCGTGCTTGAGCAGTTGTTGTTCGATCAGCGGCCTGGCTTCACGCGCCCAGGCCACCAAATTCAGCGCTTCAACTTCCGGTTCCATCACGAGCGGAAACTGCTGCTCCGGATCCAGAAAACTGGTCCGCACCAGTGATGCCTGCGACAGGTTCAACGGTTTGCGACCGACTGACCTGAACTTCTTTAACGAGGCAGACTCTTCCACGCGGCTCATCCCCTATCCCTCTGTGGGCGTCGTTACTGTGTTGGACCGCTTACTTAAAAATCTGCGGCGATTGGTATCAAAAACTTTCTGGTCCTTAGCGGCCTGCTCTTCTCTTTCGCTTTCCGTGCGCATCTCGAGGACACTCAATCTCGCCTCAGGTTCCCTGACGATGCTTTCGAGCAGCGTTCGATAGTGTGCCTGCATGCGATCGACGGTCTGGTCGTCGAACAGGTCTGACTTGTAAGACCAGCTCACACTCAAGTCTTCAAGTCCCTCGCCCACCCACAGCGACAGGTCGTAACGCACTGTCTGGTTCTCGACGTTGAGTGGTCGCAGTTCCAACTCGGGCATTTCCAAAGTGCCCATCGGCGCGTTTTGCAATCCAAACGTCACTTCATAAAACGGCGCGTGGCTCGCATCGCGCTCCGGCTGCAACTCTTCAACGAGCTTCTCGAATGGAACTTCCTGATGCGCGTATGCACCCAGACAAACTTCACGCACGCGCCGCAACAAATCTTTGAAACTCGGATCACCGGAAAGATTAGTGCGGAGCGCGAGTGAGTTGATGAAGAAACCGATTAACGGTTCGACTTCATGATGCGTACGGCCGGCGATCGGCGTGCCGACAACGATGTCAGACTGCTGACTATAGCGCGACAACAACAACTTGAACGCGGCCAGCATCGTCATGAACAACGTTGTGCCTTCGCGTCTACTCAGCTCCTGCAACGCCTCGCTGAGTTCGTTGCCAAGTGCGAAGGTGGCGATGCGACCCCGGTAAGTGGCCGACGATCTTGGTCTATCAGTCGGCAACTCCAACATCGCTGCGCCACGTAATTGGTTTTCCCAGTAACCCAACTGCGAAGCCAGCACTTCATCGCGCAACCAGTTTCGCTGCCAGATGGCAAAGTCGGCGTACTGTACTTCAAGTTCAGCCAACGGCGATTCCTGTTCGTCGTAGTAAGCGCGATAAAGTGCGGCAACCTCGTTGATTAAAACGCCGATGGACCAACCGTCACTGATGATGTGATGCATCGTGAGAAGCACGACGTGGTCCTGCTCTGAAAGCCTTAGCAATTTTACACGCAGCAATGGGCCACGGCTTAGATCAAACGGCGTCGACGCTTCGTCCCGGGCGAGGCGCTGCGCGACTGTTTCACGATCGTCAAGGTCGCTAAGATCGACTAAGGACAAACACATTGGCCCTGGTCCAGCGATCGACTGCACCGGC
Source organism: Pyrinomonadaceae bacterium (assembly GCA_036518995.1). GTDB lineage: Bacteria > Acidobacteriota > Blastocatellia > Pyrinomonadales > Pyrinomonadaceae > PSRF01. The sequence continues at coordinate 5,526 of DATDMC010000016.1, forward strand.
TCGCCATTCACGATCGGGAAAGTGGTGCGCAAGACTTCATGACGGCGGACGATCTCCGTCAGCGTTCTTTCGAGCGCGTCTTGTCGTAGCGAACCGATGAGACGCACGGCGAGCGGACTGTTGTAGAAAGGATCTTCGGGCTGCAACTGGTTAAGGAACCACAATCGTTGCTGGGCAAATGAAAGTACCGATTCTGTGCCTCGTTCGACCGGCACGATTGGCGGTGTTTGCACTCCCATATCCGCGCGCATTTCCGCTTCGACGCGCGCCGCCAAAAGTGATAACACCGGGAATTCGAAGATAGTGCGCAACGCGATGTCGACATCAAACACGTCCCTAATACGCGAGACGAGTTGGGTTCCGAGGAGCGAGTGACCACCTACCTCAAAGAAGTTGTCGCTTGCGCGAACTTGTGTAATCGGCAGTATCTCAATCCAAATGCCGGCGAGCATTTCCTCGACTGGAGACAACGTTCGCGCAATTGCGTTCTCGTTTTCCGCCAGGACATCTTCGGGAGCGGGCAGTGCGCGACGATCGATTTTGCCGACCGAAGTGAGGGGTAGTTCGTTCATGAAAACGATCGCCGCCGGGACCATGTAGTCAGGAAGTTTTTCTTTAAGATGGTTACGAACTTCAGCGGACGACAGAGTCGAATCACTTACGACATAAGCAATCAAACTCTTTCCGCCTCGTTCGTCGTCGCGAGCAATCACCACGCAATCGGTCACGTTCTGATGAGCGAGCAAGACATTTTCAATCTCAGCCAATTCGATGCGGAAACCCCGCAGCTTCACCTGCGTGTCGACGCGCCCGCGAAACTCAATGCGCCCATCCGGCAGATAGCGTCCGAGATCGCCAGTCTTATACATCCGATCGTAATGACTGACGCGCTGCTCGCGATTCACTGCTTTGCCACCGACAAAACTCCACAAGGTGTATTCCTGCAAACCGTCGCGACTCGTCACAACGTAAGGCAGTTGATACACACTGACCTCACCCGCGCCACACTGACGTAAAAGTGACACGAGCAATTGTTTGTCTTCCTCAACATCTTTGCCTGGCGTGAGGCGATACGCTTCCGGCGTATAGACGATGGGTTCCGCGATGTCGCCATCATCTATGCCGACGATTGGCAGGAGCGTTTGAATCGCAAACCGGCCACCATCTTTCAGGACCTGGAACAGATTCTTCAACATGTTGAGCGGCTGTTCGAGACGATCGAGTAAGAGCGTGCTGATAGCAAAATCCTGGCTGTCGTTCTCAATGCCGGACTCCGCGGCGAACGACTCGGGTACGACATCAACCTTCATCATGCGAACGTCGAGTCCCTTAGCGCGCGATTGCTGCACGAACAATGGGTTGAAATCGAGTCCTCTCATGCGCGCGCCTAGATTTGTGAGTGACTGGAGCACTTCACCGTGTCCGAAACCAAAATCGACGCCGGACAGTGATTGGAAATCTGCGAACGGCAATAGGTGTGTCAACACTTCGCTGTTGATACCGCTCGATGCGTACGTGCCGTTCGCGGCTTCGAGTAGATAGCGGCAGAAGCCCTGGTAAACACCGTTCTTATTTGAATAGTTCGTGACGAACGCGCGGGTCCGCTCTTGCAGGTCTGCATCCAACCCGCGCACCAATCGCGCGATCACTTCAGCGGGAATCGCTTCGCGCCAATCCAAAGACTTGTTGTGACCGTTACTGGACCAGCGTTCTTTGAAGGCGTCGATTTCAGGAGCAACACTGGCGACTGACAAATCGCCACCGGCTACAAAATCGGTATCGTCGTTGAACTTGTTTGGAATGAAACGTTCGGCGGTAAGTTCCGGTTTGTTCAGATAACCGCGCGCCAGGCCTGGACCAGAGATGTAAATCTCGCCCACCATTCCCGCCGGTACCGGCTCAAGATTCGCATCCAGTATGTACGACTTCGAATTGTGAATGGGCCAGCCAATCGGCACACACTCATCGCGTTTTACTTCTGCTTCGTTCACCAGCCACAGATGCGAGTAGACCGTGTACTCAGTCGGTCCATACGCATTCGAGAACTTGCATCTGCGCGACCATTTCACTGCCAGTTCCTGCGGACACGCTTCGCCAACTGCGACTATCGATAATTCGTCGCCATTGGTTAATAACTCCGGATCCATCTCCTTCAACATCGATGGCACCATCACGCAAACGTTGATGCGTTGTTCGTTCAACGCTCGCACCAACTTCGCCGGCTCCATGTCTTCACGGTCCAGCATCACGAGCGTGGCGCCATTGAGCAGCGCCATCACTGTTTCGCCGACTGCACCGTCGAAGTTGTAGGAAGCAAACTGCGAGACGCGACTGTTGCTGGTTACACCGAAGTTATCTGCCTGCCAGTGGGCCAGGTTGATCACGCCGCGATGTGGCACCATCACGCCTTTCGGTAATCCGGTCGTACCCGAGGTGTAGATCACATACGCCGTGTTGTCGGCATTGATAGCAACGTCAAGGTTCGTTTCGCTTAGTGAGGCGATCGTTTCCTTTTCGCTATCGATACAGAGCACTTGTGCCCAACTCGTCGGGAGGTTGTCCAGCAACTCTTCAGTCGTTATCACAACTGGCGCTTGCGAGTCGTCCAACATCATCGCCAGCCGTTCAATCGGATAGGCCGGATCGAGAGGCAAATAAGCGCCACCGGCTTTGAGCACCGCAAACACGCTCACCACCATTTCGATGTTGCGTTCGAGACAGATGCCGACCAATACTTCTGGTCCAACCCCAAGATCTCTCAAGTGATGCGCAAGTTGGTTCGCGCGACGACTGAGTTCTCCGTAAGTAATTTGCTCGGCGCCATATACAACAGCAGACGATTCAGGCGCTGCGTCCACCCGCGCTTCGAAGGCGCTAGCGATACTGTCGTAAGGTGTGATCGCAAACTCAGTCTTGTTCCATTCACTGAGTAGCTGGCGACGCTCACTCGAATTGAGCATCTGTATCGCCGCCACACGATCTCGATTGCCACTCGCCAACTCTTCGAGAATGGTTTGCAGGTGGGCACAGACGCGCTCAATATTCTCGTCGTCGAAGCGAACCCGTTCATAAGTAAGCTCAATGATCAATTCCGGACCGGGCGCCGCGACCACTCCCAGCGGGTAACCAGTGCGTTCCCAAACATCGACTTCTTCAACACTTGGACCACCACCGTTGCCACTGCCACGCTCGGCCGATTTCATCGACTCCGGCATCGGATGGTTTTCATAAGTCAACAAAGTTTCAAACAACGGTATACCGGCGCCGACTTCACTCCACTGTTGCACTTGGGCGAGCGGACTAAACTCGTATTGCCGCATCTCGACCTGTTGCTGTTGCAACTCACGCAGCCAGTCCCAAATCGGTTGACCATCGTTCACCCGCACGCGCACCGGCAGGGTGTTGATAAAGAGTCCAACCATCTCTTCGACACCGGCCAACTCAGCGGATCTGCCGGAAACGGTCGTGCCGAAAATGATGTCTCTCGTGCCGCTGTAACGCGCAAGGAGAAACGCCCACGCCCCTTGCAGCACCGTGTTCATCGTCAACTGTTCGCGGCGCGCACGCTCTTGTAATCGATACGTTTGTTCTCTACTTAAATTCACGCGCCGAGTGCCTACACCGGTGTGCGACTCATTCGGTTTGTTCCGGCGCTCTAACGGCAACGGTGTCGGTTCACTAAAACCATGCAACGCTTCACGCCAGAAACTTTCCGCCTGGCCCATGTCCTGTTGTTGCAACCATGCGATGTAGTCTTTGAACGGTCGAGTTTCGCTACGTGCATTAATGCTTTCAGAGCCCCGGCGACGACGCTCATAAGCTTCGAACACCTGGCTCACCACCAGGTTCATACACCACGCATCGAGAAGCAGATGGTGATGACTCCACAGCAACTTGTAATTGTCATTACCCGATCGGACCAGCACCAGTCGCATCAACGGCGCAGTGGTCAAATCGAATCCGCGCGCGCGATCGTCCAGACGCAATTTCTCCCAACGCTCGCGCTGCTCAACTGCCTCAAGATCTCGCCAGTCAAACTCGACGACCGGCAAGGGAACGGATCGATAGACGACCTGGAGCGGCAGTGCGACTCCCTGCCAGACAAACGCGGTCCGCAAGATCGCATGACGATCCACCACCTCCTGCCACGCTCCGATGAAAGCCGCAGCAGCAAAACCACTGCCGAGATTGCAACTCATCTGGATGTGATAGAACCCGGCATCCGGTTCGTAGAGTGAATGGAAGAGCAGCCCCTGCTGCAACGGCGTGACTGGATAAATGTCTTCAATCGCGCGGCCGTCACCGGCAATCTGGTCCACTTCGGGCTGCGTTAACTGAGTGAGTTGATAATCAGTCGGCGTTCGTCCACCAGCGCCCGAACGACAATGTTCAATCAATAGGACCAGTTCGTCGTGAAACTGGTTCGCGACTTGTTCGATCGTCTCTCCGTCAAACTGTTCACCGCTGTAACTCCAACTGAATCCCAGCCGTCCACCGGCAATCGCGCCGTTGATTTCGATTAAATGATGCTTGTCGACTTCAGGATCTTCGCTGTCGCCACTGTTCTCGGTCGCCATGCCGAGAATTAATCGTTGCGCTGCGGCTTCGTTGTCGTTGTCGCTGCGTTCGCCACCCAGGGCTTGATCGAATTGTCCGAGATAGTTGAACAGGACCTCGGCATTTGCTTCGGCGACCTGATCTGTTTGTTGCCGGAGATAACGCGCAACGCCATAGCTGAGTCCGCCGTCGGGCACCGCGCGCAACTGCTCCTTCACGCTCTTGATCCGCGTCGCTTCGTCCCAATCTTTTTCGACGCGCATCAGCACCGGATACATCGTCGTGAACCAGCCAACCGTGCGCGTGACGTCGGCCCGCGCGATTGTCTCTTCACGACCGTGTCCTTCCAGGTCTACGGTGACTACTTCACTGCCAGTCCAATCGGCAAGGACCTTCGCCAACGCAATCAACAACAATTCCTGAATGCGCGTGCGATAGGCAGCCGGCGCTTCATGCAGTAACCAGGTTGTCTGTTCGCGACTGAGTTGGACCACGGCCTGACGGGCACTCGCACGCAGGTTTCGTCCTTCCTCATGGTCCAATGGCAAACGTCCGGCCCGGCGCCACGGTTGTTTCTGCCAATATTGCGCATCTTTCGCTAAACGTTCGCCCGCTGCGTATTCAGTCAACAACGCCGCCCATTGCTGGAACGAACTGGTCTTAAGCGGCAGTTGAATTCGCTTGCCACGCCACGCCTGTTCATAAGCTGACTGCAGATCTTCCAGCAAAATGCGCCAAGATACGCCGTCGACAACCAGGTGATGGATCACTATTAACAGCAGTGGCTCGGCTTCCATTCCCGTTCTGAATACAACTGCACGCATCAGTGGTCCGGCACTAAGCGACAGACTTCGTTGCACCTGATTAGCGATGTCAGGGATCTCACCCGCGCTAACTTCGATCTCACTAACCTGCGGCAATTGGTCGTTGATGCCGGTATTGAACTGTTGCCACTGTCCGTCTTCAGCGCGAGTGAAACGCAGGCGAAGTGCATCGTGATGAATCGCCACCGCGAGAACTGCTTCGCGCAAACAGATAACGTCCAAATCCGCACTGACACGCAACAGCACTGACTGATTGAAATGCTCTGGTCTGGTTCTCTCAGTAGCAAAGAATTGTTGCTGAATCGGAGTTAGCGCGACCGGCCCTGTAACGACGCCTTGTTCCGCCCAAACCGTTTCCTGATTGGAGGTGAGTTCGGTGAGTTGGGCGAGCGCTGCGATCGTCTGGTGTTGGAAGAGTTGTTTCGCCGTCAGTCGGATTCCTGCCGCTGACGCACGCGAGACGATCTGGATCGAGAGAATCGAGTCGCCACCAAGATCGAAGAAGTTGTCGTAGATACCGACGCGTTCCAGACCAAGAACCTGACACCAGATTTTGGCCAGGGTGTTTTCAACTGCGGATCGTGGCGGCGCAAAGCGAAGTGTTTCCGAAAGATGCGACCAATCGGGAGCAGGAAGCGCAAGACGATCGATCTTGCCACTTGTGGTCAACGGCAGTTGATCCATAAAGACGAGTGTGGCGGGCGTCATGTAATCCGGCAAACTCATGTGCAGGTGTTCGCGCAACTCGCTCGCATCCGCCTTCCCGTTTGTAACTACATAACCGACAAGACGCTTATTACCCGCTTCGTCGGCCCGCGCGACCACTACGCATTGGCGGACGTCGTCATGCGCAGCGAGCACGGCTTCAATCTCGCCCAATTCAATGCGGTAACCGCGAATCTTTACCTGCTCGTCCGTCCTGCCGAGATACTCAATCTCGCCGTTCGCTCGATAGCGGGCCAGGTCGCCAGTTCGATACAAACGCTCGCCGCCCGTCTCGCTATATGGATGAGGAATGAAGCGCTCCGCCGTTAACTCTGCTCGGCCCACATAGCCACGCGCCAAACCAGGACCACCGATATAGAGCTCGCCCGCGGCGCCAACCGGTAGTAACTCGAGCTCTTTTCCGAGCACATACATCTGCGTGTTCCAGATCGGCCGGCCCAAAGACACGCTGGCATTATCGTTCGCGCACCAGATGCTTGCGTCGATGGTTGCTTCAGTTGGTCCATACAGGTTGCATAACTCGACGCCGGGTAATTGCTCGCGGAAACGCGACACCAATTCATTAGTCAACGCTTCACCACCACTAAACACTCGTCGCAAAGCGGCGCAGCCTTTAATTCCCTGCTCTTCGATGAGTAATTGCAGCATCGTCGGCACGAGCTGTAATTGCGTGATCCGATGCTGTGCCAGTTCAACTGCTAACACGGCGGAATCACGATGAATACCGGCCGGCGCCATCACCAACGTGCCGCCCGTCAGCAGCGGTGCATAAAACTCCCAAACGGAAGCGTCGAACGTGTAGGGCGTCTTTTGGAGTACGCGATCGTTTGGAGTGAAATTCAATTCCCCGCGCATCCACTGCATATGGTTCGCAATCGCGCGATGCGTAACCATGACGCCTTTCGGTTGACCGGTTGATCCCGAGGTGTAAAGGACGTAAGCCGGATTCTCCGGATCGACCTGAACCAGCGGCGCTGCTTCACTCTGACCAGCTATCACATTCCAATCGGCTTCCAGATTAACTAGCTGTCTACTCGGGTCTGTTAACGCAGCGGCGTCATGCGTCAACAGAAGTGATACGCCGGCATCTGCCAACGTGAACGAGATGCGTTCGGCTGGGTATTCAGGATCGATTGGCAAATAGGCCGCACCGGATTTCAAAACACCGAGCAACGCGACGACCATTTCGATACCGCGCTCGAAACAAACACCAACGATCGTTTCTGGTCCAACACCAAGCGACCTTAAATGACTGGCCAGTTGATTGGCGCGCTTATTAAGCTCAACGTAGCTGAGTTGCACTGGACCGAAGATCAACGCCGGGGATCCAGGTGTTTGGTCGACCTGTTCGACAAATGACTCGTGGATCAGTTTCAGACCAACTTGCTGTTGCGTCTGGTTCCAACTCAACAACTGCTCATGCTCACCGGCAGTTAAGAATTGCAACTCGGCGATCGGTCGGGCTGGCCCGTCGACGATTGCTTCCAGCAGCGAAGCGAAGTGACTTCCCATCCGCGCGATCGTCGTTTCGTCAAAAATATCGGTGCTGTATTCGATGTTGCCGTTGATGCCACCGACTTGCGCCGGCAGTTCTGACAACGTCAACAACAGATCAAACTTCGCCGTTACGCTTTCACTTTCAAGCCCGCTTAGCCTCAGACCCGGCAACTCCACTGCTTCTCCGCCCGGGACGTTTTGGAGCACGAACATCACTTGAAACAACGGCGAGCGACTCAAATCGCGTTCGGGTTGCAACTCCTCAACCAGCTTTTCGAACGGAATGTCCTGATGCGCATAAGCACCAAGGCAAACCTCTTTCACTTGCGCAAGCAACATGCTGAAGCTCTCAGCCCCATTCACATCGCTGCGCAGCACGAGCGTGTTGACGAAGAAACCGATTAACGCTTCGATCTCGTGGCGGGTGCGGCCCGCAATCGGTGAACCGACTACAATGTCGCTCTGCCCGCTATAGCGTGAAAGCAAAACCTGAAAGACGGCGAGGAGCGTCATGAACAACGTCGCGCCTTCACCCCGGCTGAGTTCCTTCACGCGTTCACTGACAGACGCGTCAACCGTAAACGAGTAGTTCGCGCCTTTATGACTCTGCAGCAGTGGCCGTGGCCTGTCTGCGGGCAATTCCAACGTTGCGACATCGCGGAGCTGCTTCTCCCAGTAACGCAACTGCTGATCGAGCGCTTCGCCCTGTAGCCAGCCACGTTGCCAAAGCGCGAAGTCGGCGTACTGCACGCCGAGTTCGGGCAATGGCGACTCACGGTCTTCGCAATAGGCGCGATAAAGCGTCACCACTTCGTTGATAAAGACGCCCATGGACCAGCCGTCACTGATGATGTGGTGCATCGTTAACAGCACCACATGTTCTTCGGAGGCGAGACGGACCAGTTGTACGCGCAGGATTGGACTACGAGCTAAATCAAACGGCTTCGCTGCTTCTTCGCCGGCTAATTGCCGCACCAACGCCTCGCGCTCCTCTTCAGCCATTTCACTGATATTTAGTTCCGGTAACGACACAGGCGACGGCGGAGCAATAACTTGTACCGCCTGACCTTCAACCGTCGCGAAACTGGTCCGCAGCACTTCGTGACGGCGCACGATCTCAGTGAGCGTTCGTTCCAGGGCTTCTTTGTTAAGTTTGCCGGTGAGTCGAACGGCGAGCGGGTTGTTGTAAACAGCACTATTAGGCTCCAGTTGGTCCAGGAACCACAGTCGTTGTTGAGCAAACGAAAGGACTGCCTCCGAACCACGCTCAACATGCGTGAGCGGCGGGGTCTTCACTCCCATTTCCGCGCGCAGCTCTTCATCGATCCGCACCGAAAGATGCGACAACACTGGAGACTCAAACAACACGCGCAACGGCAACTCAAGATTGAAGACATCTCTAATGCGGGAAATGAGTTGAGTGGCTAATAACGAATGACCGCCTAAGTCGAAGAAGTTGTCATCGGCGCGAACCTGAACGACGCGTAAGACTTCGGCCCAAATACCCGCGAGCATTTCTTCAGTCGGAGTCAGCGGCGTCCTTGTGTTGCTCTCCTCTGTCAAACGACCTTCTTCAGGAGACGGCAACGCCTGTCGATCAACTTTGCCGTTAGCATTCAGCGGCAAGTGGTCCAACAAAACGATCGCCGCGGGCACCATGTATTCGGGCAAACTCGCCCGCAAGTGTTCGCGAAGTTCGTTTTCATAGACAACTTCGTCCGCCACTACATAACCCACTAAACGCTTATCACCGGTCGCCTCTTCACGTGCTACGACAACACACTCGCTCACTGCCGGATGCCGGTCCAATACCGTTTCAATCTCGCCCAGTTCTATCCGGTAACCACGAATCTTGACCTGCTCATCGACGCGTCCTGAATATTCAAGTTCACCGGTGGCGAGATAACGACCCACATCGCCGGTGCGATACAAGCGTTCACCACCTTCGCGACTGTAAGGATGGGGAATGAACCGGTCCGCCGTCAGTTCCGGTCTGTTCAGGTAACCACGGGCGATTCCCTGCCCGCCGATGTAAAGCTCGCCAGCCACCCCAACCGGAGCCAACCGCTGTTCCTTATCAAGCACGTAGATCTGTGTATTCGCGATCGGCTTGCCAATCGGTATTGGTCGTTCGCTGTCCGCCACTACACACTCGTAGACACTACTCCAAACTGTCGCTTCCGTTGGTCCATACTCATTGATCAGCTTTCGATTCGGCGCGAACAGGAAATGCCTTTCTACTAACTTATTCGGACACGCTTCGCCCGCCACTATCGCAACCAGCAAGGGACTCCTGTCATCCAAATCTTCCAGTAACAACGAGTAGAACGAGGGTAACGTGAGCAGGTGTGATACGCGATGGCGATTAATCAGTTCGCGCAGGTACGCAACGTCGAGAAACCGTTCTTCGTCTACCAGAACAAGATTCGCGCCGCTACCTAACGTGCCGAAGATACCGGCCACTGAACTGTCGAAAGCAAACGACGACAACAGTAAAAAGGCGGTGAACGAACCCTGCCCGTAATAGTCGCGCCGGGCATTGGTTGACTGGGCCAGGTTTCCGTGATCGACGACAACGCCTTTGGGCTGTCCGGTTGAACCCGAGGTATAGATCAAATACGCAGCGTTTTTCTCAGCGACGTTGCGAACAGGATTTTCCGTAGGCCGGTGAGCAATCTCAGGCCAATCGGTGTCGAGATAAACCGTTTGGCCCCAATAGCTGGGTAATGTTTCCGAAACGTGCTCCTGGGTAAGCACGACAGCAACTCCCGCATCTTCCAGCATGAAAGCGATGCGGTCCATCGGATACGAAGGATCGATCGGTAAATAAGCACCACCCGCTTTCAGGACGCCGAGCAGACCGACAATCATCTCCACGCTGCGCTCGACGTAAACTCCAACTATGACCTCTGGTCCAACCCCTAACTCTCTCAGATAATGGGCGAGTTGGTTCGCGCGTTGGTTGAGTTCCTCATAACTCACACCTGCATCTTCAAAAACGACGGCCAACGCAGTTGGTGTCAACTCCGCTTGTTCTTCAATAAGTTGATGAACACACTTATCGGACGCAAACTCTCGCTGTGTTTCGTTCCACTCGAGCAATTGCTTTTGCTCGGCAACCGGCAACGCTGTTAGTTCGGAAAGGCTCAGCTCAGGTGTTGTCACAACAGAGCGCAGCAACTCGATGAAGTGATCGCTGAGTCGCGCAATAGTCGTTGGATCGAAGAGATCACAACTGTAGAGCCATGTAACCACCAGGTTCTGATCTGTCTCAGTTACTGCCAGCATCAAATCGAACCGCGCACGTGCGCCTTCGCTGCCAATCGTGCTCAGGCTCAATCCTGGCAACTCGAATGCACTGCCTGCATCTCTTTGGACCAACAATTTGACCTGGAATAGAGGCGACCGCGTCAGGTCTCTTTCAGGCTGCAACTCTTCCACCAGTTTTTCGAAAGGAACATCCTGGTGGGCATAAGCTCCCAGGCAAACTTCCTTGACCTGGGCCAACAACTCGATGAAGTTTTGCTCGGGTTTGATCTCGCTCCGCATCACCAATTGATTTACGAAAAACCCGATCAATGGCTCGATTTGGTGACGATTGCGATTAGCGATGTCGGTGCCGACGACGATGTCCGTCTGGCCGCTGTAACGCGAAAGCAGGGCCTGGAACGCGGCGAGCATCGTCATAAACAGAGTCGTGCCTTCGCGTTTACTAAGGTCATGCAGACCGGCGCTGACTTCGGCGTCGAGCTTCGAGTAGTGGCGTTCACCCCGATAACGTGGCGCTGCCGTGTAAGGACGATCGGTTGGGAGTTCGATGGTTACCGCGCCGCCCAGTTGCTCTTTCCAATAATTCAACTGGCGCTCCAGCGCTTCACCCTGTAACCAGTTGCGTTGCCAGATGGCGAAGTCGGCGTATTGCACTTCCAACTCCGGCAACGGTGACGCCAAACCTTCGTAATAAGCACTGTAGAGCGTGGTGACTTCGTTAATCAAAACTCCCATGGACCATCCGTCGCTGACGATGTGGTGCATCGTCATCAACGCCACATGCTCCTCTGGTCCGGTCTTCACCAGCTTCATGCGCAGCAGCGAATCGCGAGTGAAATCAAAGGGCGCGCCTGCTTCAAGCTGGGCCAAATGCTGCAATTCAAGTTCGCGCCTGCTGTTTTCCAGTCCGCAGAGATCAATAACCGGAATTGTTACTGCCTGCGCCGGATGAACGATTTGTCTCGGTTCACCACCAACTTTTTTGAAGGTGGTACGCAACACTTCGTGGCGGCGCACGATTTCACTCAATGTCCGCGCCAGTGCTCCGCGGTTCAACTTGCCCCGCATGCGCACGGCCAACGGATTGTTATAAAGCGGATTGTTCGGTTCGAGTTGATCGATGAACCACAAGCGTTGTTGCGCAAACGATAAGACCGATTCAGGACCACGCTCAGTCTTTGTTAGCGGTGGCCGCTTCATACCTCGATCGGCACTCAACTCTTCTTCAACGCGTACGGCCAACTGCGCCAGGACCGGCGCTTCAAACAAGACGCGCAACGGAAGATCGAGGCCGAGACTTTCCCGGATTCGCGAGATAAGTTGCGTCGCAACAAGCGAGTGTCCGCCCAGTTCGAAGAAATTTTCATTTGCGCGAACATGCGTGATGTTGAGCACTTCACACCAGATTCCTGCGAGTAGTTCCTCGACTGGCGTAAGCGTCTTGTCCTGCATTCCGCCGGTGTCTGCCCGCAGACTCTTTGGCGAAGGCAATGCGCGCCGATCGATCTTGCCAACCGACGTCAGCGGCAACTCATCCATGAGGACGATGGCCGCGGGAACCATGTAGTCAGGCAATTTTCCCTTGAGATAACTACGCAGCGCGCTCGACGTAAGGTCCTTAACATCCGCAACGACGTAGGCCACGAGACTCAGCGCATCCCGTTCGTCTTCGCGGGCGATGACCACACAGTCGCGAACGTCCTCATGACTCGACAGGACCGCTTCTATTTCCGCCAGTTCAATGCGGAAACCACGCAGCTTGATCTGGGTATCGACACGTCCACGAAACTCGATTCGACCGTCAGCAAGATAGCGACCGAGATCGCCCGTCTTGTACATGCGTCTGAAATCAGATGAGTCGCCGTGGAACCGGTTCGGCAGGAATCGTTCGGCAGTCAGTTCCGGTTTGTTCAGATAACCGCGTGCCAGACCCGGACCAGAGATGTAAATCTCGCCCACCATTCCCGCCGGTACCGGCTCAAGGTTCGCATCCAGTATGTACGACTTCGAATTGTGAATCGGCCAGCCAATCGGCACACATTCATCGCGCTTCACTTCTGCTTCATTCACCAGCCACAGATGCGAGTAGACCGTATACTCAGTTGGTCCATACGCATTCGAGAACTTGCATCTGCGCGACCACTTCACCGCCAGTTCCTGCGGACACGCTTCACCAACTGCGACTATCGATAACTCTTCACCGTGCGTGAGCAGTTCCGGGTCTATCTCCTTCAACATCGATGGCACCATCACGCAAACATTGATGCGTTGTTCATTCAACGCTCGCACTAACTTCGCCGGTTCCATGTCTTCGCGGTCCAACATCACGAGCGTGGCGCCGTTGAGCAGGGCCATCACTGTTTCGCCGACTGCACCATCAAAATTGTAAGAAGCAAACTGCGAGATGCGACTATTGCTGGTTACACCGAAGTTGTCTGCCTGCCACTGGGCCAGGTTGATCACGCCGCGATGTGGCACCAGCACGCCTTTTGGCAATCCCGTCGTGCCGGACGTGTAGATCACATAAGCCGTATTGTCGGCGTTACCAGACGGCTGAAGGTTTGTTTCGCTTTGCGAGTCAATCGTTCCTTTTTCACTGTCGAGGCAAAGCACCTGCGCCCAACTGCTCGGCAAGTTCTCAATCAACTTTTCGGTTGTTAGTAATACCGGCGCTTGAGAGTCGTCCAACATCATCGCCAGGCGCTCAATCGGATAGGCCGGATCAAGCGGCAGATAAGCGCCGCCGGCTTTGAGCACCGCAAGCACACTCACCACCATCTCGATGTTGCGTTCGAGACAGATGCCGACCAGCACTTCTGGTCCAACACCCAGTTCCTGCAGGTAATGCCCAAGTTGATTCGCGCGCCGGTTTAGTTCGCCGTAAGTAGTCTGCTCGGCGCCACACACGACTGCGGTCGACTCCGGCGCTGCAGCCACCCGCGCTTCGAATGCCTGCGTGATACTCTCGTAGCGCGTGATGGCAAACTCGGTGTTGTTCCACTCGTCCAGTAATTGTGTCTGCTCTTCCGCACTCAACAAGGGGAGCTCAGAAATTTTCTGGTCGGGATCAGCGACGATCGCTTCCAACACTCGTGTGTAATGCGTGTTCAGCCGGACAATCGTCGTTTCATTGAACAAGTCTTTGCTGTAGATCCACGCGCCCACCAAACCATCTTCGAGAACACTTAGGACCAACATTAGATCGAACCGGGCCATCGTCACGCCGCTGCCCAGTCCACTAAGCTTGAGACCCGGCAACTCCAACTCCGGATCTGCCGCGTTCTGTAGCATCAACTTCACCTGAAACAACGGCGTGCGGCTCAAATCGCGTTCGGGCTGTAACTCCTCGACCAGTTTTTCAAATGGCACATCCTGGTGCGCATAAGCGCCGAGACAGACTTCCTTAACTTTCGCGAGCAACTGCCTGAAGGTGTCGTCGGGTTTGACCTCGGTGCGCATCACGAGCTGGTTGATAAAGAAACCAATCAGCGGTTCGATCTCCTGTTGATTGCGGTTGGCGACGTCCGTGCCAATCACGATGTCCGTTTGTCCGCTGTAGCGCGACAACAACGCCTGAAATGCAGCCAGCGCGGTCATGAACAACGTTGCGCCTTCGCGGCGGCTCAGTTGGACCAACGGCCCGCTCAATTCCGATCCATGTAAATGTGAATAGAGTCCACCACGACGGGACGGGGAGACAGGTCTAACGCGATCCGTCGGCAACTCGAGGGTCGCCGCGCCACGCAGTTGCTTCTCCCAATACTGCAATTCGTGATCGAGTGCTTCGCCTTGCAGCCAACTTCGCTGCCAGATCGCGAAGTCGGCGTATTGCACCGGCAGCTCGGGTAGGACCGCAGGCGTCCTCGCCTGCAATCCATGTTCTTCGTAATAAGCGCGATAGAGCGTGGCTACTTCATTGATGAGGATGCCGGTCGACCAACCGTCGCTGATGATGTGATGCATCGTCAGCAACACTACGTGTTCCTGCGGATCGAGTTTGATCAACCGCAGACGTAGCAATGGACCACGAGAGAGATCGGTCGGCAGTTCGGCTTCTTCCCGGGTCAGCCTGCTGACTTCAGCTTCGCGAGTTGGGCCAGCGAGCGCACTGAGATCGTTTTCCGGAAGCGGCGCCCGAAACGGAGGCGCAATTACCTGGATCGGTTCATTGTTAACGGTACGAAATGTCGTGCGTAACGCTTCGTGACGGCGAATGATTTCAGTAAAGGTCCGCTGGAGCGCCTGCTTGTTCAATGTGCCGCTCAAACGCACGGCCATCGGATTGTTATAGAAAGCGTTGTTGGGTTCGAGCTGATCGATGAACCAGAGACGTTGCTGCGCAAACGAAAGCACTGCTTCTGAATCACGTTCGGCGCGCGTGAGTGGCGGCGTCGGCACACCGGCGGCAGCGCGAATTCGCGTTTCGATATAGATCGCCAACTCGGACAAGACTGGAGCTTCAAACAACGCGCGTAATGGCAACTCCACGTTGAAGACGTCGCGAACGCGAGAAATGAGTTGCGTGGCGAGTAGCGAGTGACCACCAAGATCGAAGAAATTAGCCGCGCGACCGATATTCGTAAGGTTCAGAATCTCGGACCAGATGCCGGCCAACATCTCTTCAACCGGAGTGAGTTCAGCGGCGGTGGATTCGTCTTGCGTTATAACCGTCTCAGGCGCGGGCAACGCACGCCGATCCAGTTTTCCATTCGCTGTTAATGGCAGACGATCCAAAAGCACGATCGCCGACGGCGTCATGTATTCAGGCAAACTCGCGCGCAGGTGTTCGCGCAACTCACTAACCGTCGTACCGTCTGCCGCAACCACATAACCAACCAGGCGATCTTCACGAGCAACGACAACGCATTCACGCACCGACGCATGCCGGCCCAACGCGACTTCCACTTCTCCCAACTCGATGCGGTAGCCACGAATTTTGACCTGCTCGTCTACGCGACCCAGGTACTCAATTTCGCCGCTAGCCAGATAACGACCGCGGTCTCCGGTCCGATATAAGCGTGCGCCGGGTTCCGTGCTGTATGGATGCGGAATAAATCGTTCCGCTGTTTGCTCGGGTCGTCCTAAGTAACCGCGAGCGAGTCCATACCCGCCGATGTACAATTCACCGATCGCGCCAGCCGGTAGCAATTCCTGTTCGCGACCCAACACAAACATTTGGGTGTTCCAGATCGGATGTCCGATCGACACTTCGCTGTCAATCTTTTCGCCAACTTCAATTTCATGGATACAACAGCCCACCACGGCTTCGGTTGGTCCATACTCATTAATCAAGCGACCATCGACCGTACCCTCGCGCCACCAACGCACTGTCTGCCCAGGCAAACTCTCGCCTCCGACAACCAGCACGTGTCCCGATCCAAATTTACTTTCACCTTCCCCAACTCCCAGCGCCCGCAAATGCGAGGGTGTCAATTTCAACAACGCACGCACGTCATTTGCTAACACTTCACCAAGCGTTTCCAGTTCATCTCCTTCAGCGATCAACTTCACGGTCGCGCCGCTTAACAACGCTGGATATAAACTCGTCACACTCAGGTCGAAACTAATCGAACCATGAAGCGGACTTAGACTGATTTCGTTGGTGCGATAGAAATCGGTGGCCCAACTCAGGTAGTTTGATAGCCCGCGATGATGGACCAACACACCTTTTGGCTGCCCGGTCGAACCCGAGGTGTAAATGACATAAGCCAGGTTTTCGCCAGTAACTACAGCGCGCGGATTTTCATCGCTATAACTCGCGATCTCGTCCCAGTCTGAATCAAGATAAACCGTTTGCCCCCAGTGCGTTGGGAGCTGTTCAGACAAATGAGATTGAGTAAGAATTACCGCGACACCGGCGTCTTCCAGCAGGAACGATTTGCGCGCGAGTGGGTACGACAAATCGATGGGAAGATAGGCGCCACCGGCCTTTAGAACGCCCAGCAGTCCAACCACCATTTCCACGCTGCGTTCAACGCAGATGCCGGTGATTACTTCGGGACCAACACCTATTGCTTTCAGATGGTGGGCCAATTGGTTCGCCCGCTGATTGAGCGCCCGGTAAGTGAGTTGTTCACTTCCAAAACTCAGCGCGATCGCTTCAGGCGTGCGCTCGACTTGTTGCTCAAAAAGTTGGGTAACACAATCGCTGGCTGGCTGTTTCGTCTCATTCCATTCAGTAAGAAGTTGTTGCTCCTCCACTTCCGACAACATCCGCAACTCAGAAATTCTTTGTTCCGGATTCTCGGCGATGGCCGTGATCAAAATCTGAAAATGTTTTATGAAACGCTCAATGGTTGATGCTTCAAAAAGAGCGGTGGCGTATTCGAGTGTGCCGGAAACTCCCAACGGTGATTCAGTCATCAATAACGACAGGTCAAACTTCGCCGACGCGGCCTCACCACTGAAGCCCTTGATGCTTAACTCGCTAACGTCCAACAGCGAACTCGCGGGAATCGTTTGCAGTTGAAATAATACCTGGAACAACGGCGAACGACTTGGATCGCGGTCCGGCTGCAACTCCTGAACGAGTCGATCGAACGGCAACTCCTGATGCGCAAACGCTTCAAGACAAACTTCACGAACATGGCGTAAGAAGTCGATGAAAGTTGGATCACCTTCAACCGTTCCCTTGATTACCAGAGTGTTAGTGAGAAAGCCGATCAGGCCCTGCAACTCCGGTCGATTGCGATTGGCGATCACAGTCCCGACAACGATGTCGTCCTGCGACGTGTAGCGATGCAGCAAAATCTGGAACGCCGCTAAAAGAGTCATGAACAAAGTGGCGCCATGCTGCGGCGCGAGTTTGTTCAAGGTTTGCGACACTTCCGGTTTCAGCGAAAAACCCCGCATAGCGCCGCGATAGCTTTGCACTGGCGGCCGCGGATGATCGGTCGGCAATCGCAGATCGGTTAAGTCTTCGAGTTGTCGGCGCCAGTATTCGAGGTGCTCGTCGAGCACTTCACCCTGCAGTAAATTTCTTTGCCAGCGCGCGTAGTCGGCATACTGAATCGGAAGTTTTGGCAACGGTGACGGGCGATCGTCGGCATAGGCGCCATAAAGCGCAGTCACTTCCTGATTCAACACGCCGATGGAACTGCCGTCAGTCACGATGTGATGCATTACCGCCATCACCACATAATCCTGGTGGTCCAAACGTAACAACGTCACTCTGAGGAATGGTCCAACCGCAAGATTAAATGGTCGTCTAAGTTCTTCGTTGACCAGCCGCTGCGTCTCTTTTTCGCGCTCAGATTCATTGAGACCACGTAAATCGACCACCGGCAGGTGCGCGTGTGCGGGAGGATTAATAATT
Organism: Pyrinomonadaceae bacterium; assembly: GCA_036518995.1. Lineage (GTDB taxonomy): Bacteria > Acidobacteriota > Blastocatellia > Pyrinomonadales > Pyrinomonadaceae > PSRF01. Next base: position 23,715 of record DATDMC010000016.1, read on the forward strand.
TGCACCGCCTGCCCGTCAATGGCGGCGAAGGTAGTGCGGAGGATGTCGTGGCGGCTGCGAATTTCGTTCAGCGTCCGCTCGAGCACCGGCAGTTTGAAGTTGCCGTTGAGACGCATGAACGCGGGAATGTTGTAAAAGTCGCTGTCTGGATCGAGTTGGTTGAGAAACCAGAGCCGCTGCTGCGCGAAAGACATCGGCGGCAGCTTCGACACAACTACCGCACGCTTGTCGGATGGAAGCTGGAGCAGGCGTTGGACTAGTTCGCTCATCTAAGCCTCATTAACATTGGGGGGTGGCTATTCTAAATCTTTGAGCAGTTCATCGATGCTCTTGTCCTGGTAAGCAACAATCGGAAGACTGTAAGGGCTGGGCGCTTTATCTTCTGACTGTTCGCGTTCGACGGCGGCGGCCAGGGCATCTATCGTGGGCATTTCAAAAAGGGAGCGCAGAGGTATTTCCACCTTGAAGTCCTGGCGCAAACGGCCAGTAAGTTGAATAGCCAAAAGGGAGTGGCCACCCAACTCGAAAAAGTTGTCGTGAATACCAACTTGATCTATTCCGAGTAACGTTTGCCAGATAGCCGCAATCTGTTGCTGCACTTCGGTGACTGGCGCAATAAACGTGCTGGCAAGTTCGGGTCGTTTGTAAAGGTTGGCGGCTTGAGTTTCTGTTTGCTGATCAAGCAGTGACTCAAAAATCGTTGCTCGTTCAAGACGCGTTTGCAGATCGCTCGTAGAGATCGCCAACTGACTCGTTCGCAGATTGGAAAGGACCCGACGAAAAACTTTCAGGCCTTCTTCGGGTGTGATACCTAACTGCGAAAGCGACGCGCCCGGCATGTTACTGGAGACTTTTTGCTCGTTCAGTTGCCAGCCGTCCCAGTTCACATTGAGCCAACGAGTCTGCGAATGAGCGGACGCAAACGCGCCCATAAAATTGTCGGCGGCGGCATGGGCCATGAAGCCGAGTCCACCGAGAATCCCGGAAAGCGAAGACATCAACAAAACAAAGTCGGGATTCACTTTACGCAAAACTTTTTCGAGCACTGTTAGACCTTCGACTTTGGGTCGCAGGATCTCGTCACAGTTTTGCGCAGTCATTTCGTCGATCGTTTTTACCGTCGCTCTGCCGATGATTCCGGCGGCATGAATGACGCCGTCTATGTGGCCAAACGATTCGAGTGCGCCGTCGATAACTCCTTGCAGCTCATCTTCATTCGCCACGTCGGCGCGAACAACCAATATTTCCGCGCCCAGCTCTTCAAGCTCCTGAAGTCTGCGAATCTTTGTGCTGACTCGATCACTTTCGTCGTGAGTTGTGAGCCACTCCGGCCACTTGCTCTTCTCCGGAAATTGACTACGCCCAGCGAGAACAAGTTTCGCCTGGACCGAGCGCGCTAACTCTTCGGCAAAAATCAATCCGAGATTTCCCAAACCACCGGTAATCAGATAAACGCCGCGTTGCTTGAGAAGCTCGTGTTCCTCGGTACGTGTCGCTTCGAAGATCTGCACCCAACGATACCGGCCTCGATAAGCAATCGTTGTCTCTTTCGTCTCAGCTTCAAACTCGCGGAGTAGATCATCAACGCGTGTCGTCGACTCAATATCGATCGTGCGGCAGCGAATGTTTGAATGTTCCTGCGGCACAACTCTGCACGCGCCTGACAACATCGCGCGTTCGGGATCAGGCAGCTCGGCTCCCGTAACCTCGTGGACGTTAGTCGTGACGACAAATAAGCGAGTCGTCTCAACCGGAAAATTCGTGGTGAACGCCTGGGTGAGGAAAAGCAGACTGTAAAGACCGTTATATCTTCCCTGCTCAGCCGTTGGAGCAATGTTCCACAAATGAACGATTTGGCGCGGGATAAATTCCTGTAAACGCAGTTCCTGTAATAGTGATTGGTAGTCGTATGCCGAACGCGGATCGATGCTGTAACTGTCGTCGCTAAGCTTCTCGAAACGTTCACCGCTTTTTACAGTCACACAACGCCGGTTCTGGCTGACAGCGGTAACAAGTTCACTGGTGATATCGTCGTCACCGGCAAACACCAGGCAATCGTCGTTTGCTGGCTCCGAGTTTTCCTGCAGGAGCGGCGAGCGCTTCCACGACGGAACGTAAAACCAGTCAGCTACATTTGCTTTTTTACGGGCGACCCCGGTTTGAGTCGACGCTGTACTCTGATTTGCTCGCGGTTCGAGCCAGAAGCGCTGGCGTTCAAATGGATAAGTCGGAAGCGGCAGTCGTTGACGTTGTTGAGGCGCGTAAAAACTGCGCCAGTTAATCGTCACGCCTTCCTGCCACATACGCCCGATTGCCTGCATCAACACAGCCACGTCGGATTGCGCTTCCGTCACGTGTCGCAGGAACGAAACCGCTTTCGGCGGTGGACCACCATTACTGTTCTGCGCCACCAGTGAACTCAACACGCGTCCTGGTCCAAGTTCGATTAAGACGGTTCCTTTTTCCTTGCACAGTTCTTTGAGACCATCGGCGAATTGGACTGTCTGGCGCAGATGCCTGGCCCAATAATGTGGATCGGTCGCTTCCGCGGCCGTAATCCAGGCGCCGGTAACATTCGAAATAAACGGTATCGTGGGAGGATTGAACTTGATACTGCGCAATACTTCGAGATATGTCTCGATTACTGGCTCAACCAGTGCACAGTGCGACGCATGCGCGATGTGTAGGCGACGCCAAGGAATCTCTTTTTGTTGCAGTTGCTCTTCCAGTTGCGCGATCTCTGCGGTTGGACCAGAGACCACACATAACGAATTGCTGTTGATAGAAGCAAGCGCAAGTCCCGGACTGAGCATGGCTCTGACCTCGGCGGCCGGAAGTTGAACACTGCTCATCGCGCCGGCATCGATCGTTCCCACCAACCGGCCACGTTCAGCAACTAATCGCAAGCCATCAGCCGGCGAAAACACACCTGCCAAACACGCAGCGACGTATTCACCAAAACTGTGACCAATCATAGCGACCGGTTTGACGCCCCATGTCAGCAGCATTCGCGCGAGCGAATATTCGATCGCAAAAAGAGCGACAGGCGTGATCGAGTTTTGTTCGAGTTGACGAGTGACAGCTTCGACGTCGTTTGGTTCGGCAAACAAAATACTGCGCAGGTCCAGACCGATCAGCGACCTCGCCGATTCAGCACACTCATCTACCGAATCACGAAACGCCGGTATCGATTCATACAGTTCGCGCGCCATGTTGACGTACTGCACGCCTTGCCCGGGAAACATGAACACGGCACGGCGTTCAGTTTCGGAAATCGATCCGGGAATCGAAGTAGACTTTTCGAGTGCGGCGATGGCCTCATTCACGTTAGCGGCAACGACGGTGCGCCGGTGCGCGAAAGCTTTGCGACCAATGTGTCCGGTGTAAGCCACATCGGCAAGATCGACCTCGGGATTTTGTTTCAAGTAGACGGCCAATCGATCAGTTGCTTCGTCGAGCGCCATCGGAGTTCTGCCCGAGATCGTTAACAGTTGATACGAAAGTGACTCTGTCGGCGCGGCTTGTGGCGGTGCTTCTTCAAGAATGATGTGCGCGTTGGTCCCACCGATACCGAATGAACTGACACCCGCGCGGCGCGGAGAACCATTCGCTTCCCACTCTCGCAACGACGCATTGACATAGAAAGGGCTGTTCTCGAAATCAATCTGCGGATTCGGCTCAGTGTAATGAAGACTCGGCGGAATCGCTTTGTTCTTCAGCGCGAGGACAGCTTTAATAAAACCGGCGATGCCCGCGGTGGTATTGAGATGTCCGATGTTTGTCTTCACGGAACCAAGTCCGCAGAAGTTCTTCTTCGTCGTTCGCGCCGTAAACGCCTTCGTGAGCGCAGCCACTTCAATCGGATCACCTAACGCGGTCGCAGTGCCGTGCGTTTCGATATAGCCTATCGTCTCTGCCTCAACACCCGACATCGACAACGCTTCAGCAATCGCCCTTGCCTGACCTTCTACACTCGGCGCCGTGTAACCAATCTTGGCGGAGCCGTCGTTATTAATAGAAGACGCGCGAATCACCGCGTGAATGTAATCACCGTCAGCGATTGCTTCGTCGAGTTGCTTCAGGACGACGAGCCCAACTCCGTGGCCGCCCACACAGCCTGTCGCACTGGCATCGAACGCGCGTGTACGACCGTCTTTCGCAGTGACACCGCCATCCGCGTAGATATAACCGCGACCTTGTGCCGGACTGATATTGACGCCACCGGCAAGCGCGATATCGCACTCGCCATTGAGAATGCTCTGGCATGCAACATGGACCGCGACGAGCGACGTTGAACAAGCAGACAGCAATACGTAACTTGGACCACGCAGGTTGAGTTTGTAAGAAGCGCGAGTCGTGACGAACTCAGACGTGTTCGAGATCAGCACCTGATTGAAGCCGAGCGATTGAACGAGGTCTGCGTTGGGTAAGAGATTGCTGTAGAGATATGCCGGGTTTGCAACTCCTGCATAGACCCCGATCAGTTTCGCGTATGTTTCGGGATTGTAACCGGCGTTTTCCAGTGCTTCCCACGCACATTCGAGAAAGAAGCGATGTTGCGGATCGAGGATCTCCGCTTCGCGCGGGTTGTAGCCAAAGAACGCCGCGTCAAACTTGTCGATGTCTTCCAGCACGCCTTCGGAGTTGATGAAGTTTGGATTGTTGACCATCACCTCAGACACGCCCAGCGCGGCAGATTCCTCGGGCGTGCGCATAGTGATTGACTCCACACCGTCGCGCAGGTTGGCCCAGAACTGGTCCACATCGCGTGCGCCCGGGAACCTGCCCGCCAGACCGATGACAGCGATTGCATTCTCATCAAATTCAGCCGCGGGTCTAACGTTAGTCACCACTCACCTCCAGAGACTCGGTCGTCAGGCGATGCGCCGTTCTCGCTTTACGCCGTTGCTTCATTCCTGTCTTGCGCAGTTCGACTTTCACTTCATCAACCAGCGGCGTTTGTTCTTCGGCAGTCTCTCCACTCAGGAAAGCCGCGAGTGAACTCACGGTCGGATACTCGAAAAGTTTGAGCATCGGAAGCTCTATACCAGTTTCCGCGCGCAACTGGCTGTAGACCTTCACGAGCAGCAAGGAGTGACCACCAAGATCGAAGAAGTTGTCGTTGATTCCGACCTTTTCCAGGCCCAGGACTGATTGCCAGATCGCGGCGATCACTCCCTCCAGTTCTGTTCGCGGCGCGACGAACACGCTGGTAAGCAAGGCGCCGGATGGATCGGGAGTGGGTAACGCCGAACGATCAACTTTACCGTTCGGAGTGAGCGGAATTTGGTCGATGAGCACGATGATGGATGGGACCATGTACTCGGGCAAACTTGAGCGTAAGTGTTCGCGCAACTCATTCACTGTCACGCCATCTGCCGCTATGACATAACCAACCAATCGTTCCTCGCGAGCAATAACGACACAATCGCGCACTGACGCATGCCGAGCGAGGGCCGCTTCCACCTCTCCCAACTCGATACGATAGCCACGGACCTTGACCTGCTCGTCGGCGCGACCCAGGTATTCGATTTCACCATTCGCCAGGTAACGACCACGATCGCCAGTTCGATATAAACGTGCACCGATCTCTTTGCTGTAAGGATTCGGAATAAATCGTTCCGCCGTTTGATCGGGCCTGCCTAAATAGCCCCGCGCCAATCCCTCACCACCGATGTACAACTCGCCGATCGCGCCAAGCGGTAACAACTCCTGATCGCGACCTAACACGTACATTTGCGTGTTCCAGATCGGCCGCCCGATCGACACTTCACTGTCAGCCCTTTCGCCAACTTCAACTTCGTGAATACAACAACCAACTACGGCCTCTGTTGGTCCATACTCGTTGATCAGTCGACTACCGACTGTTCCTTCGCGCCACCAGCGCACAGTCTGACCCGGCAGACTCTCGCCACCAACCACCAACACGTGGCCGGCGCCAACATTAGGTTCGCCTTCTCCAACACCGAGCGCGCGCAAGTGTGACGGCGTCAACTTAATCAACGCTCGCTCATCCCCCGCTAATACATTACCGAGTTCTTCAAGTTCACTACCTTCAGCGACCAACTTCACGGTCGCGCCAGTCAACAACGCCGGATACAGACTCGTCACACTCAGATCGAAACTGATCGAACCGTGCAACGGGCTGACCTGCACTTCATTCGTGCGATAGAAGTCGGTGGCCCAACTCAGATAGTTCGCCAATCCGCGATGATGGACCAAAACACCTTTCGGCTGTCCGGTCGAACCCGAGGTGTAAATTACGTAAGCAAGATTTTCCTCATCGACCGGAACTGCCAGGTCTTTATCGCTGTAACTCGCGATCTCATCCCACTCGGTGTCGACAAAAATTGTCTGGCCCCAGTAATTCAACAACTGGGCTGACAATTTCTTTTGCGTGAGCACGACAGAGACATTCGCATCTTCGAGCAGGAAAGAAATTCTTGCGGCCGGATAGTTTGGATCGACGGGTAAATACGCGCCGCCCGCTTTCAGAATAGCGAACAGACTGACAACCATCTCGATACTGCGCTCGGCACACACGCCGACGATCACTTCCGGACCGACACCAAACTCGCGCAAGTAATGGGCCAGTTGATTGGCGCGCCGATTGAGTTCGTAGTAACTGAGTTGTTCTGCTCCGTAACTCAACGCGACGGCCTCTGGCGTGCGTTTTACCTGTTGCGCGAAAAGTTCGGAGACGAGTTGCTCGGTCGGATGTTGCGTATCGTTCCAGGTGAACAGCAGTTGCGATTGTTCTTCGTCACTCAGTAAGGGCAACTCGGCAACAGTTAGATCGGCATTGGCGGTTACGGCTTCCAACACGCGGACAAACTGTGTGCTCATCCGCGCGATCGTCGAGTCATCAAACAAGTCGGTGCTGTAAACCCAGGAGCCGGTCAGACCATGTTCTGAATCAGTCAACGACAAAAGCAGATCGAACCGCGCCATTGCTGTTTCGTCACCAAGACCACTTAGCGTGAGACCGGGCAATTCGATTTTTGTTCCGACGGCAGTCTGTAAACCAAGTTTCACCTGAAACAGTGGCGACCGCGATAGATCTCGTTGCGGCTGTAATTCCTCGACTAACTTTTCGAATGGAACGTCCTGATGCGCGTAAGCGCCGAGACAAACTTCCCGCACTCGCCCGAGCAACTCGCGGAAGTTTTCGTCCGCATTTACCTCTGTCCGCAAGACAAGCTGATTAACAAAGAAGCCAATCAGCGGTTCGATCTCCTGACGATTGCGATTCGCAATGTCGGTGCCGACGACGATGTCTGACTGACCACTGCAACGCGCGAGTAAAGCTTGAAACGCCGCGAGCACAGTCATAAATAAGGTTGCCCCTTCGCGACGACTCAACTGTCTGAGAGACTCAGCAACCTCCGGCGTCAGTTCGAATGAATGCTCCGCGCCTTTGTGACTCGGCGTCGCAGTTCGCGGTCTATCGGTGGGTAATTCGAGGGTGGCCGCATCGCGCAACTGCTCACCCCAATATGCGAGTTGTCGATCGAGCGCTTCGCCCTGCAACCAGTTACGTTGCCAGATGGCAAAATCCGCGTACTGTACCGGCAACTCGGGTAGGACCGCAGGCGAGGACGCCTGCCTTCCGGAAAGAGGCTCGCAATAACCACGATAGAGCGTCGCGACCTCGTCAATGAACACCCCGATGGACCACGCGTCCGCAACGATGTGATGCATCGTCAATAGCAGCACGTGTTCGTTTGATGTCAGGCGCAGTAATTTGGCCCGCAGCAATGGACCACGGCTGAGATCGAAAGGAGCAAGCGCCTCTTCACTAGCAAACTGGCGGACCGACGCTTCAACCTCTGATGCTTCACTCAAGTCAACTTCAGTCACATATACCGGCGCAGGTTCAGCCACTACTTGTCGCGGCTCGCCTCCTACCAGGCGGAACGTCGTACGCAAAACTTCATGACGTCGCACGATTTCCGTCAGCGTTTGTTCGAATGCCTGCTGGTTAAACTCACCGCGCAAACGCACCGCGAGCGGATTGTTGTAAAGAGAATTGCCAGGTTCTAACTGATCGATAAACCACAAGCGTTGTTGCGCAAACGACAATGGCGCTTCGGCGCCGCGTTCTGCTCGGACAAGCGGCGGAGTCTCTCCGTTCGCGCCGGCACGCTTAAGCGCTTCCACATAACGGGCCAACTCAGACAAGACCGGCGCCTCAAACAAAGCACGCAGCGGTAGGTCGACATGAAAGACAGTGCGTATTCGCGAAACAACTTGCGTTGCCAGCAGTGAGTGACCACCCAGTTCGAAGAAGTTTTCCTGTGGCCTGATCTGGGTAACCGGCAGCACCTCAAGCCAGATGTTCGCCAGCATTTCTTCGATCGGCGTCAACGCTGATGCGACAGAGTCGTCGCGCAGCGCTTGCGGCGCAGGCAAGGCTTTACGATCGATCTTGCCGTGCACGTTGAGCGGAAACTCGTCGAGTAGAACAATCGCACCTGGCGTCATGTAGTCCGGCAAGCTCGCACGCAAGTGCGAGCGCAACTCACCTGGTCCAACCGGCGACGAAGCCACCACGTAGCCAACCAACCGCTTATCACCCAGCGAATCTTCAACTGCGATTACCAGACAATCGTTCACGGCCTCATGACGGCGTAGTACAGCTTCTATTTCACCCAATTCAATCCGGAAGCCACGAATCTTCACTTGCTCGTCGCGGCGACCCAGAAATTCGATCGTGCCGTCGGCTAGATATCGCGCTTGATCACCAGTCCGATACAGTCGTGCGCCCGCTGCAGTGCTATGTGGATTCGGCACAAACTGCGTCGCCGTCAACTCGGGTCGACCAACGTAACCACGCGCCAGGCCCACGCCACCAATGTACAACTCGCCAATCACACCGACCGGCAACAATTCGAGACGCTCATCCAGTATGTAAGTTTCAGTATTTGCTAACGGTCGCCCGATAGGCATACGGGCGAGCTGTCGTACCGTCGCTGCATGTTCCGGCACTGGAAATACCGTCGCTGTGATGACGGCTTCCGTTGGTCCATACGCGATCGCAAACCGTGTTCGTCCTTCGCTTAATTCGATCCAGCGTGCGGTTCGTTCCGGCGATGCGCTCTCGCCGCCGAGAATGTAGAGCCGTACACTTTCCGGTAGCGGCGCGCGTCCCGTGTCGATCGCGTCAAGCAAAGGATTCATTGAGCCCGGCGGCATGTGCAATGTCGTAACTTCAAGACGTCTTATCAAATCTAATAGTTCGGCTGGATCTTGAAGACCCGGATCATGCGTCAATACCAACGACCCGCCTGAACAAAGAGTCGGAAACAGTTCTTCACCAAACGCATCGAAGCTCGGCGAAACAAATTGCAGCATGCGATCGGAACTCGTGAACTGGTAAGTCTCGATCATTGCGTGCACGCGTTCGAGCAGCGAACGCTGTTGGATCAATACGCCTTTTGGTTGTCCGGTTGTGCCCGACGTGTAAAGCAAGTAAACCGCGTTTTGATCTGAGACTTTGCTCTCCGGATTGGTGGCAGGACGAGTAGCAATCTCGCTCCACTGCGTATCGAGACAAATTGTTTGAGACGAGTACGACTGCAATTTCTCCTGAGTTAGCAGCACCGCCACGCCCGCATCAGCAAGCATCCATGCGATTCGATCTTTCGGATAGTTCGGATCAATCGGCAGGTATGCGCCACCAGCTTTCAGCACACCGAGAATGCCGACGATTAATTCGATTCCGCGGTCGAGACAGAGTCCAACAATCACCTCTGGTCCAACCTGCCGCTCTTTCAGGTAGTGGGCCAACTGGTTGGCGCGTTCATTAAGTTCACCATAGCTGAGTCGTTCGCTTTCGAAGATCAGCGCCGTCGCTGTAGGTGATTGCAAGGCCCGGGCTTCAAACAACTGCTGAATGCTGGTATGACTGGACCAATCGCGTTGGGTATCATTCCACTCAAGCAACTGTTCCACTTCTTCCGCATTCAACAGCGCCAGTTCACCTACAGGTTTTGTTCCTTCGGCAACAACTGCTCCCAACAAACGGAGAAGATGCTGGCTCAACCGTTCGATCGTCGCGCGCTCAAACAAGTCTTTGCTGTAAGACCATGTTCCGTTGAGTCCCTGCTCGGATTCAGTTATCGCCAGCAGCAAATCAAACTGCGCCATCAAGTCGCCGTTGCCGATTCCACTCAGCGTCAACCCTGGCAGTTCCAACTGCCCGACCGGCATGTTCTGCAAAACGAGCTTCGCCTGGAAGAGTGGTGAACGATTTAGGTGACGTTCCGGCTGCAACTCTTCAACCAGTTTCTCGAATGGCACATCCTGGTGCGCGTAAGCTCCGAGAGATGTTTCTCTCACCCGCGCCAGCAATTCGCTGAACGGCTCTTCACTTCTCACTTCCGTGCGCAACACCAACTGATTCACGAAGAACCCGATCAACGGTTCGATCGCATGGTAATTACGGTTCGCGATGTCAGTACCGATTACGATGTCGTTTTGTCCGCTGTAACGTGAAAGCAGGAGTTGATAGGCCGCGAGCACGGTCATGAAAAGCGTCGCGCCTTCGCGCCGGCTCAAGTTATGTAGTTGTTCTGAAAGTTCTGGTCCAAACGCGAAGTGAGACCGCGCGCCGCGATAGCTTGGTACAGAAGTTCGCACTCGATCGGTCGGCAAATCCAGCGTCGCGGCATCTCGCAGACGCTCTTCCCAATAACGCAGATGCGTATCGAGCACTTCATCCTTCAACCAACTCCGCTGCCAAATCGCAAAATCGGCATACTGCACATCGAGGTCTGGTAATGGCGATTCGCGACCTTCCCGATAAGCGCGATAGAGCGTTGCAACTTCGTTGATGAATACACCCATCGACCAGCCGTCACTGATGATGTGATGCAGCGTGAGCAACACCACATGTTCCTCTTCCGCTATCTTCAGCAAGGTGAGACGAACTAATGGACCACGCGTAAGATCAAATGGACGAGAGGCTTCGGCATGGGCCAGTTGTTGGACCACATTCTCAACCTCACTCAACTCGGAAAGGTCGACTTCTGGAAGTTGAACCGTGTCAGGTTCGGCGACAACCTGTAATGCTGTTCCATCTATTGCTTTAAATGTTGTACGCAGGATTTCATGTCGCCGAACAATCTCGGTCAACGTTCGCTGTAAAGCATTCTTGTCCAGCTCACCCGTAAGGCGCACCGCGCTGGGATTGTTGTAGAAAGGATTGTCAGGCTCCAGTTGATCGATGAACCACAATCGCTGTTGCGCGAACGATAACGGTGCTTCCGCACCGCGTTCTGCTCGCATCAACGGCGGCGTGGGCATTCCTGCAGCCGCGCGCATCTCTGTTTCAACGCACAAAGCCAATCCCGACAACACCGGCGCCTCGAACAAAACTCGCAGCGGCAAGTCGATCTGAAAAACTTCCCTGATGCGCGACACTACTTGTGTGGCAAGGAGCGAATGACCGCCAATTTCGAAGAAGTTGTCGGACGATTTGATCTGGGTGACGGGCAACACTTCCAACCAGATACCTGCCACCATTTCTTCAATCGGCGTTAGCGAGGAAGACTTTGCAGCCTCTTCTTCGCGAACTTCTTCCGGCGCCGGCAACGCGCGTCGATCGACTTTGCCATGAACAGTCAACGGCAACTCATCGAGCATCACGATCGCGCCGGGCACCATGTATTCAGGCAGGCTCGCGCGCAAGTGCATTCGCAACTCACTCACTCCGACCTGGCCCGACGGAACGATGTATCCCACCAGTCGCTTGTCACCCGGAGTGTCTTCGCGCGCAATCACAACACTCTCACGCACCGCAGCATGTCGTCGCAGCACTGCTTCGATTTCACCCAACTCGATTCGATAACCGCGGATCTTGACCTGCTCATCGCTGCGGCCCAGGAACTCGATCGTGCCGTCAATGAGATAGCGCGCTTGATCACCCGTTCGATACATTCGCGCGCCCGGCTCACTGCTATGCGGATTCGGAACAAACTGTGTCGCGGTCAACTCCGGTCGGCCAACATATCCGCGCGCAAGACCAATACCACCGAGATACAACTCACCGATCACGCCCACCGGTAACAATTCCAACCGCTCATCAAGGATGTAACTTTCGCTGTTTGGAAGTGGTCGCCCGATCGGCATGCGCACTAAATCACGCACTGCCTGGGCTTGCTCGGGCACGGCATAAGTCGTTGCCGTAATGGCTGCTTCGGTTGGTCCATAGGCCACGACAAACCGCGTTCGGCTTTCGCTCATCTCGATCCACTGCGCCACTCGTTCCACGGCGGGGCTCTCGCCTCCAGTAATAAAGAGACGAACGCTTTGCGGTGCTTCGGCACGGCCATGTTCCAGCGTTTCGACCAACTGATGGAGAGACGGTGTCGGGATGTGCAGCGTGGTGATCTGGAGACCATCGATCAGGCCCAACAAAGCAGAAGCATCTTGTAGACCCGGGTCTCGCGACATTATCAGCGTAGCGCCACAACAGATCGTCGGGAAAAGCTCTTCCGCAAATGCGTCAAAGCTTGGTGAAACAAACTGCAGCATGCGATCGGCGCTGGTGAGTTGATAGGTGTCGATCATCGCGTGGACGCGTTCGAGCAATGCGCGTTGCGAAATCAAAACACCCTTCGGCAAACCGGTCGTGCCCGAGGTGTAAAGTGAGTAGACTGCGTTCTGGTCGAGAACTTCGATTTCGAGATTCGTGTTATCGCGACTGGCGATGTCGTCCCAATCATTATCGAGCAGGATCGTCTGTCCCCAATACGACGGCAACACGTCAACAAGTCGCTCCTGGCTCAGCAGCACCGGAACTCCGCTGTCTTCCAACATGAACGAGATACGATCAAGTGGATGCCCGGGATCGATCGGAAGATAAGCACCACCCGCCTTCAGTACGCCTAACAATCCGACAACCAACTCGATGCTCCGCTCAAAACAAAGACCGACGACTACTTCTGGTCCAACTCCCAACTCCTGCAAATAATGCGCAACCTGGTTCGCGCGGCCATTTAATTCACGGTAGCTGAGTTGTTGATCTTCAAAGATCACTGCCGTCGCTTCGGGTGTCCATTCAACCTGTTGTTCAAAGAACTGGTGAACAGCACTGAAGCTGGACCACTCGGTCTTCGTATCGTTCCACTCACGCAACTGGTCCACTTCAGCCGCGCTCATGAGCGGCAACTCGGCAACGGGTTGTGCGATGTCTACCACGATGGCGCTCAGCAGTTGGACCAGGTGTTTGGTCATGCGCGCAATCGTCGACCGATCAAACAAATCGCTACTGTAAGACCACAATCCGCTCAGCCCCTGCTCCGATTCAGTTATCGACAAGAGCAGGTCAAACTGGGCCACTGGGTCCTCGCCACCGATCCTGCTGAGCGTCAGTTCCGGCAACTCGAGTTGCCCACCCGGCGCGTTCTGCAAAATCAACTTCACCTGGAACAGCGGCGCCCGATTTAGATCTCGTTCGGGTTGTAATTCCTCGACCAGCTTCTCGAACGGCACATCCTGATGCGCGTAAGCGCCGAGACAAAGTTCGCGCACGCGCGCGAGCAAGCCACGAAAACTCTCTTCACCTTTTACTTCCGTGCGCAGCACGAGCTGATTTACGAAGAAACCAATCAGTGGCTCAATCTCGTGTCGATTGCGATTGGCGATATCAGTACCGACGATGATGTCCGCCTGGCCACTGTAACGAGACAGCAACACCTGGAAAGTCGCGAGCAAGGTCATGAACAACGTCGCGCCTTCATGACGACTTAACGCGTGGAGCTGTTTGCTTAGTTCACGATCCAGATTGAAGACGTGACGACCGCCGCGATAAGTTGGCAGTGCCGGTCGCGGTCGATCAGTTGGTAACTCGAGCAACGCTGCGCCCCGCAACTGCTCGTTCCAGTAGTGCAACTGCAGCGCGAGCAGGTCGCCATGCAACCAGCTCTTCTGCCACATCGCAAAATCGGCATATTGCACTTCGAGTTCCGGCAGGGGCGATTCTCTTCCCTCGTAGTAAGCGCGATACAACGTCGCCACTTCCCTGACAAACACGCCCATGGACCAGCCGTCGCTGATGATGTGGTGCATGGTCAACAATACGACGTGTTCTTCGGCCGCTAACTTGACGAGCTTCAACCGCAGCAATGGACCACGAGTTAAATCAAACGCCCGGGCTGATTCTTCGCGGACCAACTTCAACAACAAGCCTTCGCGTTCATTGAACTCAAGCTCACTCAGATCCATTTCCAGTAAAGGCAACGACGACGCCTCAGCGACAATTTGCATTGGCACGCTGTTGATTGTGCGGAAGGTGGTGCGCAGGACTTCATGACGACGCACGATCTCGGTGAACGTTCGCTGCAGCGCGTCCTTGTGCAAATGGCCGCTGAGCCGGACCGTAAGCGCGTTGTCATAGAGCGCGCTCTCAGGTTCTAACTGCTCGATGAACCACAGCCGCTGCTGGGCAAAGGAAAGTGGGGCCTCAGCGCCGCGTTCTGTGCGCACAAGCGGAGGCGTCGGCATGCCTGCTTCGGCGCGCAGACTCTCATCAATCCGCGCAGCGAGTTCGGACAAGACTGGCGCTTCAAACGGTGTGCGCAACGGCAACTCGATCTTGAACGCAGCACGAATACGCGAGATCAGTTGCGTCGCGAGTAATGAATGTCCGCCCAGTTCGAAGAAGTTATCGCGCGCATGAATTTGTCCAACCCGCAACACCTCTGACCAAATTCCCGCCAGAATTTCTTCGGTTGGGGTCAGCACCGTACCGAAAATCGTTTCGTCTTCAGCGCCCACGATTTCCGGCGCCGGTAGGGCGCGGCGATCAATCTTCCCGCTCGCGCTCAACGGCAAGTTATCAAGCGCCACGATTGCGCTCGGGACCATGTACTCCGGCAAGCTCGCGCGCAAATGTTCGCGTAACTCATCCGCGGAAACTTCGGTGGTGGTCACATAACCGACCAGTCGTTTGTCTCCCGGCGCATCTTCACGCGCGATCACAACACACTCGCGCACCGCATCGTGGCGTCGCAACACAGCTTCGATCTCACCCAGCTCGATGCGATAGCCGCGGAGCTTCACCTGCTCATCCGCACGCCCGAGATACTCGATTTCGCCGCTTGGCGAGTAGCGACCAAGATCGCCGGTGCGATACAGGCGCTCGCCACCCGTAGCGCTATAAGGATTCGGTATAAACTTCTCCGCCGTAACGACCGCGTTGCCCAGATAACCACGCGCGAGTCCCGCGCCACCAATGTACAACTCACCAGTCACGCCGGCAGGCAACAATTCCTGCTCACGACCGAGCACGTACATTTGTGCGTTTGCGATCGGGCGACCGATTGCAACGGACTCCGTCGCGTTCTCACCTACGACCACTTCATGCACACAACATCCGACTGTCGCTTCAGTTGGTCCATACTCATTGATGAGTCGTCCGGAAACTGTTCCGTCGCGCCACCAGCGAACACTCTCGCCAGGAAGATTTTCACCACCCAGTACCAACACGTGCTCTGCGCCAAAATTCTTCGGCTCGGCCACGCCGATTTCCAATGCTTGCAGGTGGGCCGGGGTTAACTTCACGAGCGCCGGTTCGTTCCATTCCAATAGCGCCGCGAGTGATTCGAGTTCTTCTGTCTCCGGCAACAACAACACACCTGCCCCGCTCAACAGCGCCGGATACAAACTCGTAACACCCAGGTCGAAACTAAGTGACGTATGAAGTGGGCTAAGTTGCAGTTGACCAGTGCGGTAAAAGTCGGTGGCCCAGGAAAGATAATTGCTGAAGTTGCGATGTTCGATCAGCACGCCTTTTGGCTGGCCAGTCGAACCCGAGGTGTAGATCACATACGCGAGGTTTTCCGGATTGATGCTTACCGCCGGATCTTCAGTGCTCTGTTTCGCAACGACTTCCCAATCACGATCGAGGCAAAGCTTTGGAACCGAAACCTCGTCAAAACGATCCATCAATTTCGACTGCGTTAACACCGTTGCCGCACTCGCATCCGCCAACATGAAATCGATTCGCGTCTGCGGTAGCGACGGCTCGACCGGCAGATAAGCAGCACCCGCTTTCAATGTGCCAAGCAACGCTACTACGATCTCGATGCTGCGTTCCATACAAACCGCAACTATCTGTTCCGGCCTGATTCCCTGTTCCGTTAAATAGTGCGCTAATTGGTTCGTGCGCTGGTCCAACTCCTCATACGTGAGCTGTTCGTCGCCACTACTCAACGCAATGGCTGCCGGCGTCGCTTTCGCCTGTGCGGCAAACCTTTCGTGCACCAGCGTGGCCGGTATTTCATGCGACGTTTCGTTCCATTCAAAAAGCTGTTGCCTCTCGGCTTGCGTTAATAAATCGATCGAGCCCAACGAACGTTCAGTGTCTGCAGTCACTTCCAACAACACACGGGCATAGTGACTGGTCAACCGCACCATCGTCGCTTCGTCGAACAGATCGCTGTTATAGGACCACGAACAGAGGAGGCCTTCTTCGATCTCGGTGATGGTCAACAACAGGTCCCAGCGCGCCATCGCTGGTCCACCGCCAACGCGACTCAGGCGTAAACCGGGCAACTCCAACTCGCCTCCCGGCGCGTTCTGCAATACCAGCTTCACCTGGTATAGCGGCGAACGACTCAAATCGCGTTCGGGTCGCAATTCTTCGACCAGCTTTTCAAACGGCACATCCTGATGCGCGTAGGCGCCCAGACAGATTTCCCTGACGCGCGCGAGGAAGTCGCGGAAGTTTTCGTCAGACCTAATCTCGCTGCGCATTACCAACTGGTTGACGAAGAACCCGACCAGCGGCTCGATCTCCTGTCGATTGCGATTAGCTATGTCAGTACCGACTACGATGTCCGGCTGCCCGCTATATCGCGATAACAGGATCTGGAACCCCGCAAGCAGGGTCATGAATAACGTCACGCCTTCATGACGACTCAACTCGTGCAGTCGTCCGGTCAACTCCGGCCCAAGCATGAACGCGTAACCACCGCCCCGATAGGTCGGCAATGCTGCGCGCGGCCGGTCCGTTGGTAGATCAAGAGTGGCGGCGTCGCGTAGCTGTTTTTCCCAGTATTCCAACTGCCTTTCAAGCGCGTCGCCCTGTAACCAATCGCGCTGCCAGACGGCAAAATCAGCGTATTGAATATCGAGTTCCGGCAGCGGCGACTCCAACTCTTCGTAGTAAGCACGATAGAGCGTGGCGACTTCATTGATCAGCACGCCCATGGACCAGCCATCGCTGATAATGTGGTGCATCGTTACCAGCACAACATGTTCGTCCGGCTGCTCGCGTAAGAGTCTGAAACGCAGCAGTGGTCCATGCGCGAGATCAAACGGCTGGTTAGCCTCTTCCTGCGCCAACCGGCCCACTTGACTCTCACGTTGTGTTTCATCAAGCGCGCTCAGATCGATTTCCGGCAACTGAACAGGTCCGGCAACGCCAATTACCTGCATGGCTTCGCCGTCGATGACCTGAAATGTGGTCCGCAGGACTTCATGCCGGCGAACGATCTCGGTCAACGTTTGCTCGAGTGCTCCCTTCTTGAGTTCCCCACTCAAACGCACTGCTAACGGGCTGTTGTAAAGCGTGCTGTTGGGCTCAAGCTGATCGATGAACCAGAGGCGTTGTTGCGCAAACGACATCGGTGCGGCAACGCCTCGTTCGACTCGCTGCAATGGCGACGCCTGTACACCTGCTTCAACGCGCAACTCCTGCTCCATTCGCTTGGCAACCGCCGACAACACAGGCGTTTCAAAGAGCACTCGCAGCGGTAGTTCGACATTCAGTATTTCTCTAATTCGTGAAACTAACTGCGTGGCCAACAGTGAATGGCCACCGAGTTCAAAGAAGTTGTCGTTAGCTTTGACTTGCGGGACGTGAAGCACTTCAGACCAGACGCCGGCGAGAATCTCTTCGATCGGAGTCAGCATTGCCGCCGCAGCATCATCGGCTTCAAGACTGATCGTTTCCGGATCCGGCAGCGCGCGACGATCGATCTTTCCACTATTCGTCAGCGGTAAACTTTCCAGCCAGACGATCGCAGACGGCGTCATGTATTCAGGCAAACTCGCACGCAAATGCTCGCGTAACTCTGCTACCTGCACGGCGACGTCATCAGCCTTAACAACATAACCAACCAGTCGCTTGTCGCCCGGCACATCCTCACGCACAACGACTACGCATTCACGGACCGCTGCGTGGCGTTGCAGCACTACCTCGATTTCACCCAGCTCGATTCGGAAGCCGCGGAGTTTGACTTGTTCGTCGGCACGCCCGAGATATTCCAGCTCTCCGTTAACGCGATAACGCACGAGATCACCAGTGCGATACAAACGGGCGCCCGGAACGGGACTATATAAATGCGGCACGAAGCGTTCCGCAGTTAGTTCAGAACGGCCAATATAACCGCGCGCCAAACCATCACCACCGATGTACAACTCGCCCGCAACACCAATAGGCAACAACTCCAGTTCGCGTCCCAGCACATACATTTCGGTGTTCCAAATGGGACGTCCCAACGTTACTTCGGAGCCGCTCGCTGAACTCCAAATACTGGCATCAATCGTGGCCTCAGTTGGTCCATACAGATTACAGAGCTCAACGCTCGGCCGCCGGTCACGGAACCGCTGGACCAGGTCTACTGTCAATGCTTCGCCACCGCAGAACACGCGTTGTAATGCATTACATTCGTTAAGGGCCGGCTCTTCGATCAGCAACTTCAACATCGTCGGCACGAGTTGCAACTGCGTGATCTGGTGCATTGTCAGTTCGTTAATCAACGCAGCCGCATCCCGATGCACGTTTGGCGGCGCAATCACGAGCGCTCCCCCGGACATCAACGGTGCGTAAAACTCCCAAACCGAAGCGTCGAATGTGTATGGAGTTTTTTGCAGCACTCGATCGTTTGCGCTGAAATTCAGTTCACCGAGCATCCACTGCATGTGATTGGCGATAGCGCGGTGCGGCACCACCACGCCTTTGGGTTGGCCTGTCGAACCGGACGTGTAAAGGACGTACGCGGGATTTTCAGCGGTCGCAATTGGCTCCGGATTCGCTGCATTGCCGGCAGCAATCATTGCCCAATCGGAATCGAGATAGATGGTTTGGCCCCAGTAGGCGGGAAGAAACACTGCTGCTGCTTCGTGCGTCAACAACACCGGAACGTTCGCGTCTTCAAGCATGAACGAGATGCGTTCCAGCGGATACTCGGGATCGATCGGTAAGTAAGCGGCGCCGGCTTTGAGAATACCCAGCAGCGCGATCACCATTTCGATGCTGCGTTCAAAAAAGAGACCGACGATTACTTCCGGACCAACACCGGTCGCGCGCAGGTAATGAGCAACCTGGTTCGCGCGCGTATTCAATTCAGCGTAGTTGAGACGCTCGGCGCCGAAGATCAACGCCGCCGCGTCTGGCGTTTGTTCGGCTTGTTGAGCAAACGATTCGTGAATCAGCGTTGGCCCAAGCTCGTGGCGCGTGTCGTTCCAGTCTGCTAACAACTGGCGCTGCTCGTCGCGTGTCAAAATTTCGATCGAAGCGAGTGACTTTTGCGGACTGTTGGTAACAGTCTGAAGAACCCGCTCGTAATGACGCGTCAGGCGCGCGATCGTAGTTTCGTCAAACAAATCGCGGCTGTAGGACCACGAGCCAACCATGCCCTGCTCAGTTTCGGTGAGCGTCAGCATTAACTCGAAACGCGCCATTGCCGTCGCGGCGCCAAGTCCACTCAACCGCAGTTCGGGTAACTCCAATATCGCAGCCGGTGCGTTTTGCAGGACCAGCTTCACCTGGAAGAGCGGCGCCCGGCCCAGATCTCGTTCCGGCTGCAACTCCTCTACCAGCTTCTCAAACGGTACGTCCTGATGTGCGTAAGCTCCCAGGCAAACTTCCTTAACCTGGGCCAACAACTGTTGGAAATTCTCATTCGGGTTGACTTCGCTGCGCAGTACAAGTTCGTTAACAAAGAAGCCGATTAGCGGTTCGATCTCCTGCTGGTTGCGATTCGCAATGTCAGTGCCGACTACGATGTCGGTCTGTCCACTGTAACGGGCCAACAGAATTTGATACGCCGCCAACAGCGTCATGAAGATGGTCACACCTTCACGACGACTCAGTTCATGCACCCGATTAACCAATTCGCGA
Organism: Pyrinomonadaceae bacterium; assembly: GCA_036518995.1. GTDB lineage: Bacteria > Acidobacteriota > Blastocatellia > Pyrinomonadales > Pyrinomonadaceae > PSRF01. The sequence continues at coordinate 43,849 of DATDMC010000016.1, forward strand.
TCAAGCTGGAATGAATAACCGCCGCCGGTGAAACTCGGCAGCGCCGGTCTAATTCGATCGGTCGGCAGTTCCAATGTTGCAGCACCCCGTAAACGCTCGTCCCAGTAATGCAATTGCCGCTCGAGCGCTTCACCCTGCAACCAGCCACGTTGCCAGATCGCAAAGTCGGCATACTGCACAGGCAACTCGGGTAGAACCGCGGGCGCTTCAGGTTGTTCATAGTAAGCGCGATAAAGCGCCGCCACTTCCCTGATGAAGACGCCCATGGACCAGCCGTCGCTGATAATGTGGTGCATCGTCAACAACACCACGTGCACGTCCGCTGCTTCCTTTACCAGCTTCAGACGAAGCAGTGGTCCCCGACTTAGATCGAAGGGACGTTCTGCCTCTTCATGCGCCAGTCGCCGCACCTCAACTTCGAGTTGTGGTCCAACTAACGAACCGAGATCGATTTCAGGTAGCTGGACTGGAACGGCCGCACCAATCACTTGTACCGGTTCGCCGGCGACCGTCCTGAAAGTTGTGCGCAACACTTCGTGGCGACGCACGATCTCGCTCAATGTTTGGCGCAGCGCTTGTTTTTTCAGCGCGCCAGTCAGGCGGACGGCGATTGGCGTGTTGTAGAGCGCGCTGTTCGGTTCCAACTGATCGATGAACCACAAGCGCTGTTGCGCAAACGAAACCGCAGCTTCAGCACCACGCTCGACACGCACGAGCGGTGGCGTCTGCACATCTGCTTCCAGACGCAATGCTTCTTCAATCCGAGCCGCGAACGCGGATAACACCGGCAACTCGAACATCGTGCGTAAGGGCAGATCGAGATTGAAGGTTTCACGGATACGGGAAATCAGTTGAGTGGCGAGCAGTGAATGTCCGCCGAGCTCGAAGAAACTATCGTTTGCGCGCACATCGGTGACATGCAGCACATCGGACCAGATACCGGCGAGCAGCTCCTCGATCGGCGTCAGCCTCGTTCCGAACAGATCTTCATCCGGCGCGTGGACCACTTCGGGAGCCGGTAGCGCCCGGCGGTCCAGTTTTCCGTTGGCCGTCAACGGGAGATGATCGAGCGGCACAATCGCCGTCGGCACCATGTAATCCGGTAACTGCGTACGAAGATAATCACGCAACGCGTTGGGTTCGAGCGTCACGCGCTGGAGTGGCTGAATGATTCGTGGTTCGGTTACTACTGCTGATCTCGTCGGATGGATCGCGTAGAGGTTGTAAAGCGAAGTCCGTTCGAGTGAAGTGCCCTGTTCTACAGTCACCTCAAAACCGTGCTGTTTCAAGAGTCCACAGATCGTCGGCAGCAATCCTTCTTTATCATCGACTTCCATGACGATCTGTTTGATCCTGGGCCAATCCTGATCTTCAATGCCCTGCAGAACATCCAGTTCGCTCTTCTCAACATCAACTTTCAGCAGATCGATCTGTTCGACACCATGCTCGCGAATCACATCTGATAGCGTCCGCAACTCACAGTCATAAGTTTGCGTTTCGTAGCGCCCGACCAGCAGTTCGTCTGCATGCCCAGCCAGCTCTTCATGTTCACTCGTCAGGTACGCTCGCGTCGTGCGCTCTTCTTCCTGGGCGTCGGCATAGCGTCCCGACATCAGCGCCATCTTCGGATAGAAGGTGAAATCAGTACGGCCGGACTCATTCGACAATCCGCAATTGAAAAGCGAGACATTGAGATCGTAGAGTTCGACATTGGCGCGCAGCACCGAGAACGTTGGCGGCATCGGCTCGAAAGCAAAAACACGCGCGCCGCGACTTCGTTCGTGCACGAACAAGGTGAACAGACCAATGTTTGCACCCGCGTCAAAAACGCAGGCGCCGTCTCCTAACGTGATTCCGTGCTTGAGATAAATCTCGTCAGTAAAAACTTCGGCGAAGATGTAATCAGTTTCGTTCTTATTTAATTGGGCAACTTCAAGCTGGTTGGGTAGTTTGTAAAGTTTCTGATCTGAAGCAGCAGTATTAGCGGAATTGCCGACTACGTAACCGACTAAACGTTTCTCACCCGGCACATCTTCGCGCGCGATTACAACCGCCTCTTTGACACTCGCGTGCTGTGCCAACACCGCCGCAATTTCGTCCAACTCGATTCGATAACCGCGAATCTTTACTTGTTCATCGACGCGACCGAAACACTCCAGCTCGCCGTTCGCCTGATAACGACCCAGGTCGCCGGTACGATACAAACGCTCGCCGCCCGTCGCGCTAAAAGGATTTGGTACGAACCGCTCGGCCGTGACAACTGCATTCCCCAGATACCCGCGGGCGAGTCCAACGCCTCCTATATACAACTCTCCGGTAACGCCAGCCGGCAGCAACTCCATATCGCGGCCCAACACGTACATCTGTGTGTTCCATATCGGTCGGCCAATCGCCACATTCTCAACGCTGCCTTCACCAACTTCGACCTCTTGAACACAACAACCAACCACCGCTTCGGTTGGTCCATACTCGTTGATCAGTCTTCCCGGTGTCGTGCCTTCGCGCCACCAACGAACGCTCGTGCCCGGCAAATTCTCGCCACCTAAAACCAGCACATGATTAGCGCCAAAGTTACTCTTGTCCGCCCTGCCGATTTCCAGGGCGCGGAGATGACCCGGAGTTAATTTCATCAGCGCTGGTTCGGACCATTCCAGCAACGTCGCCAGCGTTTCCAGTTCTTCGCCTTCGGTAAGCAACAACACGCCGGCGCCACTGAGCAACGCCGGATACACACTCGTAATACTCAGATCGAAACTCAACGAAGTGTGTAATGGACTCAGTTGGAGTTCACTTGTGCGGTAGAAGGAAATGGCCCACTGCAGGTAATTACTCAGGCCACGATGCTCGATCAATACGCCCTTTGGTTGGCCCGTCGAACCCGAGGTGTAAATCACATAGGCGAGGTTTTCACCTGTGACTAACGATGGCAGGTTCTCGCTGCTCTCTTTTGCAATCTCCTTCCATTCACTATCCAGCGCCAGCGTCGGAATCGACAACTGCTCAAAACCCGAACGTAGTTTCGCCTGCGTCAACAACACGCTCGCGCCCGCATCGTTGAGCATGAACAGGAGACGGCCCTGCGGTAACGACGGATCGAGCGGCAAATATGCACCGCCGGCTTTCAACGTGCCGAGCATTGCTACAACTGTCTCAATACTACGATCGGCACAAATGCCTACGATGACTTCTGGTCCAACTCCCCACGAGCGCAGATGATGCGCAAGCTGATTGGCACGCTCATTAAGTTCGCGATAACTGAGTTGTTCTGCACCCGCACTCAACGCCACTGTTTCCGGCGTTCGTTCAACCTGCGCTTCGAACAACTGAGGCACACACAAATAGTTCGGGAGAACTACGTGAGTTTCATTCCAGGCCTGCAATTGCTCACGTTCCGCGTTGGTGAGAAATTGCAATTCTGCGAGCGACTGCTGTCCTTCACGTCCGATTTCTTTCAGCAGTTGGCCCAGGTGTTCCGCCAGTTGCGTAGCAGCCTGGTCCGTAAGACGATCTACGTCGTAGTCGAGGCGTACCACCACTTCCTGCCCGCCGCGCGCCACTGCAACGAGTGGATAATTGGCCGTCGTGAGTAGTTCAACTTCCCGAACACCCAACGCGCCATTTCGTTTCTCGCCAACCTTAAGAGATTTCTCTAATGGATAGTTTTCGTAAACGAGCAATGTTTCAAATAGTCCTACTCCGGCCTCGACATCGCTCCACTTCTGCACCTGCGTCAACGGGCTGTACTCATACTGACGCATCTCCAACTGGTGGTCCTGCAACTCGCGTAACCAATCCCAGACCCTTGCTTCACTCCGCACTCGAACGCGCACTGGCAGGGTGTTGATGAAGAGTCCAATCATCCGTTCGACACCCGATAGATCAGCGGGACGTCCCGAAACAGTTGCTCCAAACACAACATCAGCCGTGTTGCTATAACGCGAAAGCAACAATGCCCACGCGCCTTGCAGCACCGTGTTCATCGTCACCTGCTCGCGGCGGGCGCGCTCCTGTAAGAGTTGACTCTCTTCCGGAGTTAAGCGAATGCGATGATGTTTGTAGTTGGTTTCGTGATGGACCGCGCCGTTCGACTTGAGGATCGTCGTAGGTTGTTCAAAGCCCCGCAACACTCCGCGCCAATAGTTCTCGGCCTTACTAAGATCCTGCTGCTGCAACCAGGCGATGTAGTCTCGATAAGGACGTGGCGTAACCAACTCCCGACCACCGGCGCCACATTCCTGCTCGTACGTCTCAAACAACTCTTTCATCACCAGACCCTGACACCAGCCATCGAGCAAAAGGTGATGATGACTCCACAACAAGCGATAACCTTCTTCGCTGACCCGCGCGAGAGTTAGACGCATCAACGGCGCCTGTGCGAGTTCGAACCCGCGTGTCCGATCTTCACCGCGCAACGTTTCCCAGCGTTGCAACTGTTCAGCGGCGGAGAGATCGCGCCAGTCGTAATCAATCACGGGCAACGCAGCTTCGCGATGGACCACCTGTAACGGCTCGTCAACGCCTTCCCAGATGAAAGCAGTGCGGAGGATCGGATGACGATCCACTACGCTTTGCGCCGCACGCGCGAACGCAGCCTTATCGAGACGTCCGTGCAGATCGCAGGACAACTGAAGGAAATACGCAGTCGCATCTTCCGCATACAGGGAGTGAAACAGCATTCCCTGTTGCATAGGCGACAACGGATAAATGTCTTCGATCTTATTGACGTTCATTTGTGAGTCAAGAGTCTCGAGTTTGGAGTTTGGAGTCTCGAGTTTCGAGTCTTGAGTTTTGAGTTCCGAGTTTTGTGACTTTGGACTTTGGCTTTGGGCTTTGGACCTTGAACTTTGGACTTTGAACTCGAAACTCGAAACTCGAACCTTTCTTCGCTTAACGATTCGGACACGCCATACCAACGAGCACTTTGCGTGGGCCTGAATACGACTCGCGACCGTGAGAAAAGAGCATATTGTCCAACAGCAATAGATCGTTCTTCTGCCAGGTGAATTTGATCTTTGTTTGTTCGTAGATGTTTCGAATCTCTTCCAGGACTTCGGGCTCGATGAGGGAACCGTCGCCGTAATAAGCGTTGCGTGGCAGGTTTTCTTCCCCGAGCGACTCGATCAGGGTCGTGGCCATTTCGGCGCCGAGGCTGGAAACGTGAAACAGGTGCGCCTGGTTAAACCACACCTTCTCACCGGTGCGGGGATGAATCGCGGTCGCCGGGTTTACCTGTTTCGTTCGCAAGCGGTCGTCGTCCAGCCACTCAAACTCCAGCTCATTAGCTTTGCAGAATGTTTCAACCTGCGCTTTGTCTTCGGTCTGAAACACAACTGGCCACGGCAGATCGATCGTCGAATAATTGCGGACGTACATCACGCCTTTAGCTTCAAACTTTTCACGAATTGCGGGCGACAATGAGTTGTAGACCACGCGGCTATCACCAATCGGTGTTTCGCCACCTGTTTCGGCCGGCAACAAACACATGAAGCCAAGCCGGTTGGGCCAATGACGCGAATACGCGTTTTCGTTGTGTTGGGGAATGACCTGGTCGGCCGGGTATTCAGTTGCGGTATAAACGTTGTCGCGCATGTGCGTACGGGGCGTCGAGCGATAGATGTATTCGAGCAACTCGGATCCAAATAACGTCGAGAGGATCTTGCCAAACTGCGAGCCGCCTAATACTTTCATGCCCCGGATCAAAAGTGCTCCCTGAGTTTCGAGTAGCGCGCGAATTTCGTCCTGATGATCGGCGGCCCAACCAATCACGTTCAAAGCACTCGTCTGCACTTCCAGCAAAATTTGCAAACCGGCAATCGACTTCAAATCATTTGCTGTTATGCGTTGCACGTTCATCGCCGGACTCGTCATGACGCACCTCTTTCAGACGCGTTGAGCGCCTTTGCTAAAACTTTGTCGAGTTGCTCCTGATTGATTTTTAAGAGCGGAAAATCTGATGGTGTGCGACCGCCGGTTGTTTCGCGGCAGTGGTCAATCACCTTTACCAGTTCGATTTCAAACTGCGTGGTGAGACGTTCGATCGTGCCGGGGTTGAATTGCTCAGTGCTGTAGCTCCAGCGAAAACGCAATTGCCCGCCTGACACTGCGCCGTTGATCTCGATCAAATGCTGTCGTTCAGCTTCAATATCTTCGCTGACACCCGCACTCTCATTAGCAACTCCTACTACCAGTCCGGCGACAGTTTGTTTGGCGAGCACCTGATCCAACTGCCCGAGATAATTAAAGACGACTTCTGCATCCGCTGACTTCAGTTCATCACCGGCCCGCAGATAACGTTGTACGCCGTAACTCAATCCACCTTCCGGAACACCGCGCAGTTGCTCTTTTACACTCTTGATCCGTTCGCCAATTTCTTCATTACGCTCAACCCGCAGCAAAACCGGATACAGAGAAGTGAACCAACCGACAGTCCGGGTGACGTCAGCAATCTGCTCATCACGGCCGTGTCCTTCAAGATCGACTTTCACTGCAGCGCTATTGGTCCATTCACTTAATACCCTGGCGAGCGCCGTCAATAACAACTCCTGGATACCCGTGCGATAAGCAGCCGGTGCTTCCTGTAACAACCACGTCGTTTGCTCCTGACTTAATTTCGCTACAGCTTGCGCAGCATCGCAACGGCGGTTAGATCCATTCACGTGGTCCACTGGCAACGACGCCGCTTGAATCCATGGCTGTTCGTTCCAGTACTGCGATAAGTCTTCATATTCGCGTAACTGCGCAGCCCACTGTTGATACGAACTGGTCTTCGCCGGCAACTGCGCCACTTCGCCGCGGGATACCTGCTCGTAGGCCGACTGCAAATCTTCCAACAGAATGCGCCACGACACGCCGTCAACCAACAAGTGATGAATGACCAATAGCAGTCGCGGCTCTTCTCCGACTCCCGTCTGCATGACTACTGCACGTAAAAGTAGGCCATCGGTAAGCGACAAACTACGTTGAGTCTGATCTGCAACTGCAGCGATGGCGCTTGTCTTATCAGTGACACCGCTCAAGTCAATTTCATGGACTAATGCCAACTGCTCTGTCGTAGCCGCGTTGAGCTGGCGCCATTGTCCCTGTTCGTCACGAGTGAATCGCAAACGCAACGCATCATGATGTCGCACTAACGCGGCCATCGTCGCATTGAGCCAACTTAAACGTACGTTAGCGTTCAAGCGCAACATCACTGACTGGTTGAAATGTTCCGGCTTCGAACGTTGCTGGCTGAAAAACCAATGCTGTATTGGCGTTAATTCGACTGGACCAGTCACCTCACCCTGATCGGCCCGTGTCGTGGCGTCATTTTCATCCTGAAGTTCCAAAACCTGGGCCAGCCCTGCAATAGTCTGGTGTTGGAACAGGAGTTTTGCGGTTGCGCGCAGACCAACTGCAGCCGCACGGGCAACGATCTGGATCGACAAAATTGAGTCGCCACCAAGATCGAAAAAGTTGTCATGAACACCAACGCGTTCAACGCCGAGCACTTCGGCCCAGATGCGCGCCAGTTCAGCTTCCACCGCATTGCGCGGCGGCATGAACTCTAACGATTGCGACAAATTATCTGCGGCCGGCGCCGGCAACGCGCGTCGATCGGCTTTGCCGTTCGCATTCAGCGGCATCCGTTCGATAAAGACAAAAGCTGCCGGGACCATGTAATCAGGTAAACGGGTGCGCAGGTGTTCGCGCAGGACGTTCACGTCAATCTGGTTATGGACCACCACGTAAGCGACCAGCCGTTTGTGTCCCGGCTCATCTTCACGCGCCACGACCACACACTCGCGCACACTCTCATGCGAAGTGAGCGCTGCTTCGATTTCACCCAACTCGATTCTGAAACCGCGTATCTTCACCTGCTCATCAGCCCGGCCCAGATACTCGAGTTCGCCATTCGATCGGTAACGAACGACGTCGCCGGTGCGATACAGACGTGCGCCCGGCTCATTGCTATATGGATGGGGAATAAATCGTTCGGCTGTTAACTCGGGTCGACCGGCGTAACCACGCGCGAGTCCGCCGCCGCCGACGTACAACTCGCCCGCGATTCCTTCCGGAGTGAGTTGTAGATCGTTATCAAGCAGGTAGAGTTGCAGATCGGGAATGCGCTCGCCGATCACGCTGCCTTTATCAGCTCCGAGTTCGTTCTCACTCAACGGATAATAAGTAACGTGCACCGTCGTCTCTGTGATGCCATACATGTTCACGAATTCAGGCATGCGACCATCATGGCCTCTGAATCCCGCGCGCAAATTTTGGAATTGCAACGCCTCGCCACCAAAGATGATGAGCCGCAGATTCGTGCCGGTTGCTGCGCGCTCTTCGACTTGCTGTAGCTGGAGAAAAGCGGAGGGCGTTTGGTTCAAGACAGTTACAGCTTGCGTCTGGAGCAGTTCGTAAAAAGCTTCCGGTGAGCGGCTGACAAAGTAAGGAACGACGACGAGCCGGCCGCCATAAAGCAGCGCGCCCCACAATTCCCAAACTGAAAAATCAAACGCGTACGAATGGAACAAAGTCCACACGTCGTTTTCGTTAAAGCCAAACCATTGCTCGGTATTTCGGAAGAGACGCGTTACCTGCGCGTGGGGAACCAGGACACCTTTCGGGCGACCAGTGGAGCCGGACGTGTAAATGATGTAAGCGAGATGCGCCGCCGTCGTTTCAACCACCGGATTGGCGACCGGGTAATTTGCTAAGTGCCTCCCATCACGATCGATATCGAAAACAACGCACGTTGGGTTAAGCCGTTGAATGACTTCGGTATTGGCTATGAGCAGGTGCGCATTAGCATCATTCAGCATGAACGCAATGCGATCGTCCGGATATGCCGGATCGATCGGCAAATAAGCGCCACCGGCTTTGAGCACGCCGAGCACGCTGACAATCATCTCGCTGCCGCGTTCCAAACAAAGACCGACCACGACTTCTGGACCAACGCCTGACTCTCTCAGACGATGCGCCAGTTGGTTCGCACGTTGATTGAGCTCGTGATAAGTGAGTTGTTCACCTTCGAACGTTACTGCTACTGCTTCAGGCGTTCGCGCTACCTGCGCTTCGAACAATTCCTGAATACATACCGATGGGCCATCCGGAACAACTATTTCGCTACGCTCGTGTAATCGCGTTTCCTCTTCAGGCGCGAGCAAGGCAACTTCGCGAACCTGCTGGTCCAACGAGGTAACCATCGTGCTCAATACGCTGTTCAAACGTTGGCCCATCTGCTTGATCGTTGATTCATCAAACAAGTCAGTCGCGTAACCTAAGGTGACGAGCATTTGGCCCCGTTCTTCCAGAACCGAGACAACCAGATCAAATTTTGCTGTCACACTGGCTGCGCCGGCACTGGTCAAACTCAATCCCGGCAACTCCAGCTCGCCCGCGGGCGCATTCTGCAAAGTGAGGACCACTTGAAATAACGGCGAACGACTCAAGTCACGTTCCGGCTGTAACTCTTCAACGAGCTTCTCAAACGGCACATCCTGGTGCGCGTACGCTCCCAGGCAAACTTCCCGCACTTTGCCGAGCACCTCGCGTAACGTGTCGTCGTTTTTAACTTGCGTCCGCAATACGAGGGTGTTGATGAAAAAACCGATCAGCGATTCGATTTCGCGACGCGTGCGGCCTGCGACAGGCGTGCCAATTACGATGTCGTGCTGACCGCTGTAACGCGCGAGCAACACTTGCAACGCAGTCAACAAGGTCATGAACAAAGTCACGCCCTCATGCCGGCTGAGTTGCTTAATTTCCGAGGTCAGTTCTGTATTAAGTAAGAAGGAGTGATGTGCGCCGCGGTAACTTTGAAGCGCTGGTCGCGTGCGATCAGTCGGTAATTCGAGCGTGGCGCAGTCGCGCAACTGCTCTTCCCAGTAACGCAGTTGTCGCTTGAGTGTTTCGCCCTGAAGCCAGTTTCGCTGCCATACCGCAAAGTCGGCGTATTGCACCTCGAGTTCCGGCAGGACTGCAGGCGTCCTCGCCTGCTCTGCTCGGGATAAAAAGGCAGGCGAGGACGCCCGCGTTCCAACTTCTTCGTAGTACGCGCCGTAGAGTGCGGCGACCTCATTGATCAGAACACCCATGGACCAACCATCACTGATGATGTGATGGACCGTCAGTAAGACGAGGTGTTCGGTTTCGTTGAGACGTATCAACTTGACTCGTAATAGTGGGCCACGACCGAGATCAAAAGGCGTGACGGCCTCTTCATGCGCGAGTCTTTTTGCTTCTTCGTCGGCGTCTGCGAGTAGTGACAAATCAATCTCGGCAAGCATCGTGCGCGCGGGTTCGGCAACTACCTGGACCGCGCGCCCGCCGACACTCGGAAAGGTCGTGCGCAAAACTTCATGACGTCGTACAACTTCACTCAACGTGCGCTCTAAAGCGGTCTTATCGATTTCACCGCTCAAGCGCACAGCGAGGGGATTGTTGTAGAACGCGTTGTCAGGTTCGAGTTGATCCAGAAACCATAATCGTTGTTGGGCAAACGATAGGGGAGTCTCGGCGCTGCGTTCGACTCGTGTCAGCGGCGGCGCGTCGAGCCCGCTGCGCATGCGTACTTCGTTGTCGATCTGCGCGACCTGCTGCGACAACGCCGGCTGTTCAAACAACGTTCGCAGCGGCAACTCGATATTGAAGACTTCTCTGATGCGTGAAATGAGTTGAGTGGCTAGTAGTGAATGACCGCCGAGTTCAAAGAAGTTGTCGTCGGTGCGAACGAGAGGAACGTGCAGCACTTCGGCCCACATTCCCGCGAGTAGTTCTTCAGTCGGCGTTAACGTGGCGCCGAGAATGCCCTCATCGGCGGAGCGTACTTCTTCAGGCGCAGGCAGCGATCGGCGATCGATTTTTCCGCTCGTGGTCAACGGCATCTGATCGATGAAAACGATCGTTGCCGGCACCATGTACTCGGGCAATCGCTCGCGCAATTCCGCGCGCAACTTCTTACCGTGGACCGCCGTTGTCTGCTCCTGTGACGATACAACGTAAGCGACCAGCCGGCTCGTGCCTGATTCGTCTTCACGCACGACAACGGCACATTCACGAACGCCTTCCTGTTCGGCTAATGTTGCTTCTATTTCACCCAACTCGATACGATAACCCCGCAGCTTGATCTGCTCGTCAACTCGGCCCAGATACTCGAGTTCGCCATTCGCGCGATAACGCGCCAGATCGCCAGTCCGATACAAACGCTGGCCCGGCTCTTTGCTGAAGGGGTGTGGGATGAAACGTTCTGCGGTCAGTTCCGCGCGGCCAAGATAACAGCGCGCCAACCCGGCCCCACCAATGTGTAACTCCCCGGCCACGCCAATCGGCGCCAACTCCATGCTTCTTCCGAGCACATATAGTTGTGTGTTGTGAATGGGACGACCCAAAGACACTTCAGTGCCCGACGACATGCTCCAAATCGTCGCATCAATCGTCGCCTCGGTTGGGCCATAAAGGTTGCATAGGTTAACTCCGGGTAATTGCTGTTTGAATCGTTGGACCAGTTCCTCAGTCAACGCTTCACCGCCGCAAAACACGTGCCGCAAATCCCGGCATTCACTAAGTCCCGTTTCTTCAACGAGCACCTTCAACATTGTCGGCACTAATTGCAGTTGCGTGATCTCATGCCGGACCAGTTCGTTTACGAGCTCGGTAGCATCCCGATGCGCTCCGGGCGTGGCCATCACCAACGTGCCGCCACACAAGAGCGGCGCATAAAATTCCCAAACCGATGCATCAAACGTAAATGGCGTCTTTTGCAGTACGCGATCGGTAGCGCTGAAATCGAGGTCCGCCATCATCCACTGCATGTGGTTGGCGATCGCCGAGTGAGGGACCATCACGCCTTTCGGCTGTCCGGTTGAACCCGAGGTATAGAGAACGTATGCCGCGTTCTCGCCTGCTAGCTTGAGACCGGGGTTCTCGCTATTCGCGGTCGCAATCGTTTCCCAATCAGTGTCGAGATAGATCGTTTGGCCCCAGTAAGCCGGCAAGGCAGCGCTCGCGGCTTCGTGTAACAGCAACACCGCTACCCCGGCGTCTTCAAGCATAAAACCGATTCGCTCGAGCGGATGTTCCGGATCGAGTGGCAGGTAAACACCACCGGCTTTAAGTACACCCAGGATCGCGATCACCATTTCGACGCTGCGCTCCATGCATACGCCGACAATGACTTCCGGCCCAACTCCGAGGTCTCTTAAATAATGTGCGAGTTGGTTCGTGCGATTGTTGAGTTCGCGATAGCTGAGACTTTCAGCGCCAAAGATTAGCGCATCTGCATCAGGCGTCCGCTCCACTTGTTCAACAAACAATTCGTGGATAAAAACCGGGATCTCTTGTAGTCGCTCAGTGTCGTTCCATTCTTCAAGCAACTGTCGACGCTCAAGCGTGGTGAGCATTTCAAGCTGAGCAAGCGAGCGCTCAGTATCTTCTGCGACTGTTTGCAGAATGCGACCATAATGTGTAGTTAGTCGGGCAATTGTGTCTTCATCAAACAGGTCACTGCTATAAGACCAGGAACCGACCAGCCCTTCATCACTTTCACTCAGAGTCAATAACAGATCCCAACGCGCCATCGGTGTTACGCCACCGACGCGACTCAAACTCAAACCCGGCAACTCCAATGGACCACCTGGCGCGTTCTGCAAAACCAGTTTCACCTGATACAAAGGTGAGCGACTCAGGTCGCGTTCAGGCCGCAACTCTTCGACCAGCTTTTCAAAGGGCACGTCCTGATGCGCGTATGCGCCCAGGCAAACTTCTCTAACGCGCGCGAGTAAGGAGCTGAAGTTTTCGTCAACACTAACTTGCGTGCGCAGGACCAACTGATTCACAAAGAAGCCGATCAATGGCTCGATCTCATGTTGATTGCGGTTTGCGATGTCAGTGCCGACCACGATGTCTGTCTGTCCGCTGTAACGCGCGAGCAACACGTCGAAGCCGGCCAGCAACGTCATGAAGAGTGTTGTTCCCTGACGTCGACTGAGATCGTAAAGCGTCTGCGTCAATGCCTGGTTCCAAACAAAGCTGTAACTACCGCCACTGTGACTTGGTACCGGCGGACGTGGTCGATCGGTGGGCAATTCAAGCGTTGAGAGATCGCGTAACTGCGTCTCCCAATAACGCAATTGCTGGTCGAGCGCTTCGCCCTGCAACCAGCCGCGCTGCCAGATGGCGTAGTCGGCGTATTGCAGTTCGAGTTCGGGTAGGACCGCAGGCGTCCTCGCCTGCTCTGTTGGCGATAAAAAGGCTGGCGACGACACCTGCGGTCCAGGTTGTTCGGAATATGCGCGATAGAGTGTCGCAACTTCGTGAATGAACACTCCAAGAGACCAACCGTCGCTGATAATGTGATGCATCGTGAGCAGCACCACGTGTTCATTGTCACTCTCATGCAGCAATCGCACGCGTAGCAATGGACCATGACTTAGATCGAATGGCGCAGACGCTTCCGCCCCGGCCAGACGCTTGACCTCGGCTTCCCTGTCTGAGGCAGACAACTTGCCGAGGTCCAGTTCGCGAAGATCTATTGGCTGCGGTTCAGCAATGATTTGGCGTGGTTCGCCATCGATTATCTTGAAGCTGGTGCGCAAGACTTCGTGTCGGCGCACGATCTCTGTCAGCGTTTGCGCGAGCGCTTCTTTATTTAGTTCGCCATTTAGACGAACGGCTTGGAGAGTGTTGTAGAAAGCACTGTTCGGTTCGAGTTGATCGATGAACCAGAGGCGCTGTTGCGCGAATGACAGTGGCGCTTCGGCGCTGCGTTCAGCCTTCGTCAACGGTGGCGTTTTTAAACCAGCCTCCGCTTTCAGCGCGCTTTCTATTCGCGCGGCCAGATCCGACAACACTGGCGCTTCAAACAACGTGCGCAGTGGTAGTTCGATCTGAAAGACTTCACGCACTCGTGAGGTGAGTTGGGTCGCTAACAGTGAATGACCACCCAGATCGAAGAAGTTATCAGTCGCCTTGATCTGTTTGACCCGCAGCACCTCGCTCCAGATCCCCGCCAGCATTTCTTCCACCGGCGTCAGTGTCGCTGTGCTTTGCTCATCGTCCGTTGTTTCAACTTCTTCCGGCGCGGGCAATGCGCGTCGATCGACCTTCCCGTTGCGCGTGAGTGGCAGTTTGTCGAGTAACACGATCGCCGCCGGCACCATGTACTCCGGCAGCCGTGCTCTCAGGTTTGTCCGTAACTCTGCACATAACTCAGCGCCGGTTAGACTTCTCGTGGCGGCAGTGATCTGCTCGTGACCTTTCGTGGCGGGTTTGATTCCTTCACGAACGGCGTACACATTCCAGCGATCTGTGCCGACTAACAGTTCATCCTGTTCCGCATTGACGTTGTAACCTTGTTTGCGTAACAGGTTCAGGATGTCGGCGACTCGTCCATTGCCTTCGTCCGGGTCATGAACTTCCAACACTACCTGCCCGATCTTTGGCCAGTCATGCTCGGCAATTCCCGAAAGCACGTCCCACTCCGCCCGCTGTACATCCACCTTCAACAGATCGATCCACTCAACCGCCTCTTCGCGGATCACATCAGATAAAGGTCGGAGGCGGCATTCGTGCTGCTCCGCTGCAAATCTGCCGGCAAGGATCTCGTCCGCCTGCGCCAGCAACTCCTCAGCGCCGGCCACGCCGGCCGCCTGTTCGTTCCTTAAATACTGCGCGATGACGTCTCGTTCACCAGCCGCGTCAGCATGCGCGCTCATCCCGCTCATCATCGTGTAGCGCGGGTAGTAGGTGAACTGCGCCGCTTCTTCTCGCGAACCTAGTCCGTGCTCAAACACTTTCACGCGTTCGCCGAGCGTGGAACTGTTCCGACGCAGCGTCTGGCACAGCGGCGCCAGCGGTTCAAACGCGTAGATGCGCGCTTGTGGTGCATGCTGCGCCGCAAACAGAGTAAACATCCCGATGTTGGCGCCTACATCGAATACACAACGCGCGCCAGGCAACGTCACTCCATGACGCACATAACTCTGCTTCTCGAAGATCTCGTGATAGAGGTATTCCGTCTCGTTGCGGTTGTGATGCGCGACACTCAAGCCGTGGCCGACGGTGAAGCGGCCATGGCCGTTTTCTGTCTCGCGTAACTGGCGCGCAATCACATAAGCAACTAAGCGTTTGTTGCCCGGCTCATCTTCACGCGCCACGACCACACATTCGCGTACGCTTTCATGCTCGGCGATCGCGGCTTCTACTTCACCGAGTTCCAGCCGGTTGCCGCGGATCTTGACCTGATCATCAGCGCGACCGAGGTATTCGAGTTCGCCGTTGCTGTGCCACCGCACCAGGTCGCCGGTGCGATACAGGCGTGCGCCTGCTGCATAAGGATGCGGGACAAATCTTTGGGCGCTCAGTTCCGGCTGCTTGAGATAGCCACGCGCCACCCCGGCGCCACCGAGATAAAGTTCACCAGCTACGCCGATGGGCAATAGTTCCTGTTCGGCACCAAGGACATAGACTTGCGTGTTTTGTAATGGCTTTCCGAGTGTGGGCGGGCCGGCTGTGATCAGTTCGACCGTCGCATCCACCGTACATTCTGTTGGTCCATACAGGTTGTAGCTGTGAATCCCGTGAAGCTTACTCAACCGCTCCCACAACGTGGCGTCAATCGCTTCACCACCGATCAACAACGCCCGAAGACTGTTTCTCTGCGTCTCTGCGTTCTTCTCAGCGTCTCTGTGTTGAAAACTGTCTCCAGCAACCTCCAACCCGGCCGCCAACAACAACCGCAACTGACCCGGCGTACAATCCAGTACCTCAACCTTCTCCTTACGCAACCATGCCAACAACGCCACCGCATCCAGCCGCACATCTTCCGGCACCGGTACGATTGTGTGACCTGACAACAACTGAATGACCTGCTTCACTGACGCATCGAACGACAACGGCGCATTCACGCTGAGACGCAGAGAAGATGGGAGGTGACTGTAGATACTCTGTTGTAGGGCGGTGTGCAGGTTTACTACGGCGCTATGCCGCACCATCACGCCCTTAGGCTGTCCGGTCGAGCCTGAGGTGTAGATGATGTAGACAAGATTCTCAGGATTTACAAGATTAGGAGGATTTGTCGTCGGATATGAATCCCATCGCACCCACCCGCTACTGCGTGGTGGTACTGACTGTTGGTCTAGCTCCAACCTCGTTAAGTCTGCATCCGAAGATGTAACTGACTCTTCGTCCAGACAAATAGTGGTCAGCTTTAATTCCGCAAAGCGCTCCACCAACTCACGCTGCGTCAACAACACTTTCGCACCAGCGTCAGACAGCATATACGCGATCCGCGCGGTGGGATTCGCTGGCTCCAGCGGCAGATACACACCACCAGCTTTCAACACTCCCAGCAGCCCAACGATCATCCCGACGCTGCGCTCGACACACAATCCAACGACAACTTCTGGTCCAACTCCCAACTCTCGCAAATAATGCGCTACTTGGTTCGCCCGCTCATTCAACTCGCGATAACTAAGCTGCTCGCCTTCATAACTCACCGCGATCGAAGAAGGCGTGCGCTCCACCTGTTGTTCAAACAACTCATGCACACACAACCCGCGCGCATAATCACCAGCCGTAGCATTCCACTCCTCAAGTAACAACCGTCGCTCGTCAGCACCAACTATCTCCAACCGTCGCAACCGCTCGTCCGGCGTCGCTACCACACTCTTCAACAACTGCGCAAACCGCACCCGCAGCCGCTCAATCTCTTCTGCCGCATAAACTGAAGCGTCATATTGCAGCCGCAACCGCAACTCTTCACCACGCTCATAACACTCCAACTGCAACTTGCTGCCTACCGCTACACTCTCAAACTCTTCCACCTTCCAAACCAACTCACCCGCGCTCACACTCGCCGGCCAGCGCGCATAACTAAAGCCAATCCCCGCCACTCGCGTCGCCTCATACACCAACTCTTCCGCGAAATACTCCTGCCGCTTTTCAGCGCCACTTAGCGTTCCACTCACCTGTCGCAGCAGATCGACAAAACTAAATCCATCTTCAATGCGCGCGACAACCGGCAGCCACGTTTCGTAAATGCCAATCGCTTCGCGCATCTCTTCATACTTGCGACCAGCGAAACGCGTCTCAACCAGAACTTCCGGCTGTTCACTCAATCGCCATAACAACGTTTGCCAGCTCGCTAACAACACGGTTTCAAGTGAAATATCTCCAGCCAGTCCACGCAGTTGTGAAAGCGTATCACCGTCGATGGTCCAATCCACGCTATTCAGCGAAGGGTGGCCACGGAGGGCCACCCCTACAATCTCGGATGGCAGCTCCACAACTGGCGGGAAGGTTTGGTCCAACCAGTACTGCCGCTCGTCCTTCTTCTCGTCGAGTTCCAACAGCCGGTTCTGCCACTCAGCAAAATCCGCATACTGAATCACTTCCGGCAACGACGCACCTTCATACAACGCCGCCAACTCACTCAAAATGTTCTCGATTGAACGTACGTCACCACACAGCGGCGATAACCGCAGCCGCAATTCTCCGTCCGCGAGTTCATACTCGACCGTGCGCGAACCAATCACCTGCACCGGCACTTCCATTCCCGGCAGGCACTCAAACTTCGTCCGCAAAATTTCGTGCCGTGCAACTAACTCCGCCAACGCCTTCTCGAGCAACGCTGCGTCAAACAAACCACTCGTCGAAATCGAACATGTAAGCGCAGTTCTTCCCCCACGCAACCAGATTCGTTTCTGTTGCGGTGATAGTCTGAAACCTTCTACGATCGATTGTTCCTGCATGTGAGATTTACAAAGGTAGGTTTACGCCCGGACGGCTACTGCGTTGCGCGTGGGCCAATGCTTCGCGCTGTCCACCATTCTTGCGAGGCATTCTTTTTGTACCGATTCCTTCTTACTATCCGGAACGGAAGCAATCTCCAGACGCAACATCTTTTGCGCCTCGGTCATAAACGATTTGAAGTGGTCCAACGAAATGCCGCGCCCGATCAGATAAGGAATCGTCCAAAAATCAAATGACCACTGCGGTAACCAGATCGATTCGTCAATCGTCAGAAACATGCGATCGATGTGGTCCATCGCTTCCAGACTCTCCATCGTGCTATGACTCCAAACGAAACCTTCGCCGCTGATCTGATACTCCTCGCGCTGGTTCTGGATCGGTGTACCCGGCTCGCAATACCACATCTGCGCGCGGTAGTAGTCCGGCTTGGCGTCTCGAATAAAATTGATCGACTCCTGCACCGTTTCTTCAGTCTCGCCTGGAAAACCGATGATGAATGATCCAAACGTCATGATGTTGCGCTGTCGTAACATCTCGACGCCGCGATAATACTTTTCGATCGTCGCCGCCTTATTCATGTTGACGAGAATCGTTGGCGAGCCTGATTCGATTCCGAGGAAGACGCCTTTGCAGCCGCTTTCTGCCATCAGGTCAATTGCTTCTTCGTCGGAATTGCTGCAACGAAAATAAGAGAACCAGTTGAACGGATACTTCTTTTTGATCATCAACCGGCAGATCTCTTTGAAACGAGGAAAAGGAACGTTGAACGTGTCGTCGATGAACACGACATTTTCAACGCCGAGCGCCAACATGCCATCAAGTTCTTTTTCGATGATGTCCAGGCTCGTAAGCGTCAAAGCGCCGGCGCGTCCCGGATAATTGCAAAAGGAACACTTGAATGCGCAACTGCGCGCGGTCCTTGTTTGCAGCGTCACACCGAGATCCACGTCGGGAAAGGCCAACCAATTCACAAAGTTTTCGTCAAGCGAATTATTCTCGGCGATAACTTTCGTGCGCTTGAGTTGTCCGGCGTCGCTATAGATGACATTCGGGACCTGGCTTAAATCACCGCCGTTATTGAGACACTCAACGATCTGCAATAACGTCAGTTCACCCTGCCCTTCGATCACATAGAGGTCGGCGCCGATATCATCGAGTGCGGCCTTTAGTTCTTCCTTCGCGATGCGCGCATGGTTTGCGATTAGTGGTCCACCGACAACGATCTTTACTTCCGGAGCATGCTCGCGGATAAACTCGACCATTTCGTTTACCGGTAGATTCACGACATAGAACGTAGTAGTAATCGCAACACACACAGGCTTCTGCTTGAGGTATTCAATCAATTGTTCCTTCTCATACTGGAACAGATTGATGTACTTCGCGCGCAGACCGCGATTGCGCAGATAGTTGGTGAGGTAAACGGCCGCGAGATTGGGAATATCGCCTGACTTGAGCGTTTCTGCCGGAGACAACGTGTTGCTGTTGTACTTCGCCTGCGCGAGTGTGTGATTCAGCAGGCCCATGTAGTCCAGTTTCCGATCGGCAAGACTGACGAAACTGAACTTCAGATCACGATAAGCCTCCGTCTCCTCGCCATAACTGCGCAAGAAGCTCTCATAACGCTCAAATGGGACTTCGTTGTATCCGATTACGACGCAGTCCAGCTCACGCTGATCCATTGCGGTTCCCTTCAGCCAATCAACCAGCTACCGTGGCCGCTGCGTCGTGACCATTCTCCCGGCTCTCCATATCATTGCGCACGTCTTCCGGCAGCTCGAAATTGAGCGTTTCAGTGCAGAACGTTTGCCACTCAGGAGTGACGTTGTCGAAGACGATATTCTTGTCGAGAAAAATTCCGTCAGTGACGGTGAAGTTCTCCTGGAGATAAAGAACATCGTCGTCAGTTAACTCTCTCGGTGCTTCGACATCTTTGCCGTCTTCCGTCTGTTTTGTCTTTCGGAGTTGGTCGCGGTTCTCTGTCCAGTTAGCAAAGGCGCGAAAACTCCTCGCATGATAAGCCTTGCAATATCTACCCATGGTTGACATGGTTGATCTCTCCTTTAATTAAGTAACTCGCAGTAATTAGGCGTGATGACTAAACGAAAGCTCGCCGTTGTGAAGACGACGCAGAAATTCGTAGTTGGTCGGGGTGATCTGTTTTAGCTCGTTGGCCTTCAGGCGAATGTCGGCGAACAACTGATCGGCCTTCGCATGATTCTGAGGACGATAGCCGATCAAAGGAAGAACATTTTTCGGTTGTCTTCCGAGTCCCGTCAGGATGCAGTAGTAACTGCCATTGGTCCAATAGTTCTTAAATTCCACCTCGAAGTGACCGTAGTAAGAATCCTCGTCAACGAAAGGTGGATTGATCGGCAAGCCTGCGTCAAAGCTGGCTAGTTTTTCTTTGATGTTGTCGGAAAGGACGAGGTCATATTTGTTGGCCCGCCAGAACGGCGTGTCTTCGCGCGGGCTCGACAAGTAGTGCGCCTGGATAAAGTCTCGGGAATCGTCAAACATGCTCGCGATCTCGCGATTGAATCCGTCGATTAATCCCGGCTCAAACGACTTGCTGGGAAAATGCCTGACTAACTGATAAATCGCCGCATAGATGAAATAGATGCCCGTTGATTCCAATGGCTCGAGAAAACATGACGAAAGCCCGATGCTGACACAGTTTTTTACCCACGCGCGCCGGTTTCGCCCCACGCGAAAACGAATCAGGTTCAGATCCGACTTGGTATCGAGGTCCCAGAGCTTACAAAACTCGTCGATCGCTTCATCCTGTTTGGCGAACTTGCTCGAATAAACATAGCCGGTGCCGCATCGACCCAGCATCGGAATCTTCCATGTCCAACCATGCTTCATGGCGATCGCAGATGTGTAAGGCTCGATACCATTGAGTTCGTCATCGTTCGGGAGTTGCGTCGCCACTGCGCTGTCACAGAAAAGATGATCGCTCATGTCCACGAACGGCTCATCCATTGCTTTGTTGATGAGCAGTCCTCGGAAACCAGTACAATCAACAAACAAATCTGCGCTGTAGACTTCACCACTTTTTGTTTTCAGCGATTCGATGTGACCATCCGGTTTATGAATGGCGCCTTCGATCTGATCCACGACATGGTTCACTCCCCAACCGATCGACAACTTCTTTAAATATTCGGCAACAAGGTGCGCATCGAAGTGCCACGCATAACGTGTCACTCGTTCACCTGACAACGTACGGGGCGCATGCTTCAGATCAAGTAATTCCGGTTCAACAAAGCAGGAGTAATCAACTGGAAGCTGCTCGCCACCCATTCGTCTAAGTGTCCAATAATGGGTCAACGGAATTTGATCGCAGTTCGGGATCAAACCGAACGGATGATAGAAATGATCTTTTCCTCCGGTGGCCGGGTCGGTTTTCCAGTTAATAAACTTCACTGCTCCTTTGAAACCAGCGTTGCAACTGCGCATCCACTCCTCTTCGGGAATTCCGAGGAAGTCGAAAAATACTGGTTGGAGATTTGGCACGGTTGCTTCACCGACGCCAATTTTGGGAATGTTTGGAGCTTCAATAACGGTGATCTCCACACCGTGTAATGCTTTTTTCAGGTATGACGCTGTCATCCAACCGGCGGTGCCACCGCCCACAATAATTACTTTGGTGATCAGGTTATCGAGGTAGCCATTTTGTGGTTGGGGGAGGGGTATCGGGTTCTGCACACTAGCAGTATTTAGCATGGGGGATTCTCCTTCAAAGCAGACGAAAGATTCAGGTATGGATTGAATAATTAGTGAACTACGAGATCACTTGGGAGGTCTCACTCTATCGCATTCGCTGAGGAAGACTCGGTCTTGCTGCTGAGGATTTGTCTTAGTGTGATAGCTGTTCCGATGTGGGAACGAGTGGGATACTCGCCATCGTTAGTCGCTAGCCATTAGCAGCCATCTCTTCCATTTTCTTTCTGAGGCTAAGCGGGCGCATGTCAGTCCAGACTTCTTTAATATGGGCCAGACATTCCGCTTTGACTCCTTCCTTCCCTGCGTCGTTCCAGCCCAGCGCGTTTTCACGATCGGCAGGCCAAATCGAATATTGTTCTTCGTGGTTAACTACAACTTTATAAATCCGGGTGTCTTCTGCTTCGTCTCTGTTCATTTCATCGCCTCCATATTCAATTTGTAGGATTCCATTTTCTGGCAAAGCTACCGCAGGTCGCACCGGCAACCATTCTCCGCAGACTTTAATGTGAAGCGAATTGGGTGAAGCAGCTTCGCTTAAATAGGGACAGCCACTCGTTTCGCTAGAGAGAGATAAAACAAAACACGAAACGAGAGTGGCGGTGCCTGAGCACTACCGCTAACAACTAAACCGTTAGCAACAGACGATTATCTGGGCGTTAGAGGGAGATCGGCTTATTACAATTAGCCACGAGTTTTGCGAGGACCCGTGTCAAGAGAAAATTACTTTTTTAAGTTTGAACTATAGAGCCAAAAAGAGAACCTCGTGGAATATCATTACGAGCGTTCTCAGTGGCAACAGACTGTCGAGGCTGATTAACTCAGAATTTCCTACTCGGACGGCCCGGGCTTTGATCTTCAAGACAACTGGGCGTGAAATCTAACCCTCTCAATGATGCGGTACATTTTCCTCGGTTTGGAAAAAAAGTCAACCAATATTTTGGAAATCTCCATCCGCAATAGTAAAGTGCAGAGCGCAACTCTTCACCATCCCAAAGGCCGATAAGCATTAGAGCCTTTTTGCAAAGTCACTGGTTTCTTCACTTCAGAAGAGTGCAATAATTCTCGCTCCAGAGGAGTGTCATATTTTTTCTTCGCTCCGGAGGAGTGAAGAATTCACAAAAGGGCAGAAACTCATGGTTACAAACTCAAAAACTTACGAATTTCAAACCGATACGAAACCGCTCCTGGACCTGATGGTCCATTCTCTCTACACCACCAAAGATATCTTCTTACGCGAACTGATCTCGAATGCGTCTGACGCGCTCGATCGCTTGCGGTTCGAAGCTTTGACCACTCCCGCACTTCTCGATCAGAACCAGACACTCGAAATCCGTTTGGAAGTGGATCGCACCGCGCGAACCCTGACGATCAGCGACAACGGGATCGGCATGAGCCGTGATGAAGTCATGGCGAACATTGGCACGATCGCCAAGTCAGGAACACGTGAGCTGCGCTCACAAACGAATGTCAGTGAAGAGATCAGCAGTCTGATTGGTCAGTTTGGCGTGGGCTTTTACTCCTCTTTCATGGTCGCCGATAAGGTGGTCCTTGAAACACGGCGAGCGGGAACTGAAGAAGCGGTGCGTTGGGAGTCGCAGGGTGACAATCAATACACACTGACTGAAACCGAAAAGGCGACGACTGGCACGTCGATCACTCTTTACCTCAAGCCTCCGGATGCGGAAACCGGAATCGAAGACTACACCGACAAGTGGATCCTGGCGCGCATCGTCAAACGATATTCAGACTTCGTAAGTTATCCCGTGGTCTACGTCGACGAAGAAAACAAAGTCCTCAACACAATGAAGCCGTTGTGGAAACGCCCGGCAGCCGAAGTAACGACTGAAGAATACGCACAGTTTTACCGGAACATGTTCCACGACTTTGAGGATCCGTTACTTTCATTACATCTCAAAGCGGAAGGAATTTTCGAGTATCAGGTCCTGCTCTTCACGCCGCCTAAAGCTCCCCAGGATCTTTATTACCAGTCAACCGAAACGGATTTGCGACTCTACGCGCGTGGCGTGCTGATCATGGAGCGCTGTACCGAGTTATTGCCACGGTATTTACGCTTTATTAAAGGGGTGGTGGATTCGGCCGACTTACCACTAAACATTTCGCGCCAGATGTTGCAGCAGGATCGACATATCACCCAGATCCGTAAATGGATCGTGACGAAACTGCTCAATGAGTTCACCGATCTGGCCGCGAAAGATCCGGAGAAATATCGCAGTTTTTGGGAACAGTTTGGTCGGCCAGTTAAAGAAGGGATGTTAGAGGACCGCGACAATCGCGAAACATTAGTCCCACTTTTGCTTTTTGAGTCGTCCAACGATGCGGAAAAACTGACGACCTTAAAAGACTACGTCGGTCGCATGAAGCCTGACCAGGAACAGATCTTTTATCTGACCGGGGATTCTCGTGCAGTCATTGAAAACTCGCCGCATCTCGAAGCGTTCAAGGAGAAGGGTTACGAGGTCCTGTATCTCACTGATCCGGTTGACGAGTTGCTGGTCCAAAGTCTGCCGGAGGTCGATGGACACAAACTTAAGTCGGTTGGAAAAGGGACGATTGAGTTAGGCAGCGAAGAAGAAAAAGAACAACAACGTAAACAACTCGAAGAACAGCAGACGAAGGATTCGGACCTGCTCGAGTTGCTGCAGAAGAGACTCGACACGCACGTCAAACAAGTGCGCCTCACCAATCGCCTGACCACTTCGCCCGTATGCCTGGTTGCTGGAATGGAATTTGACGATAGTCCGTTTGTGGAAAAACTACTGCAACGAGGTAAAGGTGGTGGGCCAAAACAACGTCGCATAATGGAGTTGAACCCGAAGCACGACATCTATTTGAAGATGGAAGAACGTTTCCGCCAGAACGCGAGTGATCCGCTGCTCAACGATTATGCGGATTTGTTATTTGGCTACGCGCAGTTGGCAGAAGGATCAGAGATCACCGATCCGGTCCAATTCAACCACGTGTTAGCGTCGCTCTTAACACGCGGCTTGTGACGGTCTCACTCCGCGGAGTGACATATTTATAGTCAGTACCGTAACGCGGTAGCGTCGGGTCAGCTTGATTTTTTACCGCGTGACCCGACGCTACCGCGTTACGGTACTGACTTCATTGCCACAAAGATGATTGTTGGATACCGCTCATCCGGAACAAAACAGCCTCATCCTGACCAAACACCTACTCACTAATCATGTCAAGATTTTAGTCAGCATCTGCGGCCGCATGATTGACTGCGGCCGCAGATCAGCTCTCAATTA
Source organism: Pyrinomonadaceae bacterium (assembly GCA_036518995.1). Taxonomy (GTDB): domain Bacteria; phylum Acidobacteriota; class Blastocatellia; order Pyrinomonadales; family Pyrinomonadaceae; genus PSRF01. The sequence continues at coordinate 68,571 of DATDMC010000016.1, forward strand.
CTCAACGTCCTCCTCACCAGTTAAATCAACATCGACATTCCCAAAAAAGAGATCTTCGCTGCTGATGGCCTGGTTTAAAGTGCGAAAGTCTAATGCGCTTCTATTGGCGCCAATCACATTCGCCGTCTCGAGTGGCCCGATAGGACCATTGCTCTTGATCGCGCGCGCCTTGAACAACGGCGTGAGACCATGCTGGGAAATCAGACTGGTCATCATGTCCTTGGAGAACGCCAGTTGAAACTGAGCGCTGACACTGCCCAGATTAGGCACACCGGTTACGGTGCCACTCGCGGAGAGTTCAATCTTTGCGCTGCTGCTGTTAGAAATCAGGACCGTCGCCGACTTCGCTTTCACGAGTTCAGTCACGACCGCCCAGTCCTTATTCCAATCTCCGTGTTGATTGAGTTCGAGGATGCGCTTACCGACAGCTACTTGATCGTCGATCATCGGCGCTACACAGCCTACCGCTTCATAAACCGTCGCCTTGCTTTTCTTGAACTCAATGCTGAAACCTGCCTGCGCTTGAGTGAGCACACTCCCCACGGCCGGCGCTGTGCCGGCTGCCTTGAAAAGAATCGACACATTCGATGAAGACGCGAATTTTTGTTCTTCCTCAGTCACGTCCTCACGAATATTGAAGTCGATACCAAGATTTTTGAGTGAGGTGATTCTTGTAAAGAGCCGATCTTTAACAACCCCGACGTCTCCGAGTTCAAGTTGAACGCCAGGAGTCCAGGTTGCCATGTAGCCAAACCTCTCAAACATCTCCTTAGTGTACTGCTCCCACGGCTTTGCCATACGAACCTCCGAATTTTGAGATCGAGCAACGGCCCATTCCAAGCGGACACGAAAGCCCGTCAATTCCTAGTGGGAATTGCTGAAGATCTATTTCATGCTGGAGGTGAACTCGGAACCGTGGACTCTCGGAACTTTACGAAAAACTTGCGCCAAGTCTAGATGAAGAGCGCCACGTTTTTGCGGTAAGCTCTTACACGTGAAACTCGATCATCCGTGCACCAACCCTTCTCGCGTCTCTTCACACTCTTTTTTCATTAAGCTTTTCAATCGATCAAAAATCATCTTCGTCCTATTATTATTGACTGCCACAATCGCGTACGCGCAGACCGACACCAATCTCAACCAGCTTGAAGACGCCGTCACGGCGATTAATCAAAATCAACTTCAACATGCGGACGAGCTGCTCAATTCCGTCCTCGCCAAAACACCCAACGATGCGGACGCATTGAACCTGCTCGGCGTAGTCCGCGCGAAACAGGACCGCACCACCGATGCAGAAAAACTTTTTCGTCGCGCCATTTCAATCTTGCCGGCACACGTCAGTGCGCACATTAATCTCGCCGAGTTGTTGCTCACTCATAATCGCCCCACCGAAGCGGCGATAGTTTTACTACGCGCATACAAACTTGCGCCCACGCGTCCTGAGATCAACATCGACCTGGCCACGCTGTACGCGGCAAAGGGCGATTACCAACGCGCCTACGAACACCTTCGCCAGGTCCCTCATGACGCAATTAACGACGATTACTTTCTCGCGATGCTGCGGACGCTAGTCGGTCTTAAACGCTTAAAAGAGATTCCGGAGTTAGCTCGCGAGTTTCAAAATTCAACGATTGAAAGTGATGAGACTAAAGCACAGTTTGCGTCGTTGCTGGTGAAGACGGGCTCTTACGATGATGCGTTCACGATCTTGAACGCAGCGCTACAAACGTCTAAATCCTTCTCGTTGTTTTACGCACTCGGAATTGCCAACATCGCGACAAAGCAATTCGACAAGGCCGATGAAGCTTTAACCGAAGCGCTGAAGCTAAAGCCGGACGATGTGGCGACTTTACGCGCTCTCGCTCAAGCAGCACGCAACGCTGGGAATTTTGAGAAAGCACTCTCTCATCTGGTGCAGGCGCGTCGTATTGCTCCAAAGTCTCCGGCAGTGCTTTACGACTTTGGGGTAACAACTCTGCAGATGGACTTAGTGCTCGATGCCCTTCCCGTTTTCGAGCAACTACATCGAGATCAGCCGCGCGAGCCCGCCTATCTTTACGGACTCGCCGCCGCGCATTGGACCAAAGGCGAAGTCGCAGAGACAACACGCTTGCTGAACACGTATGTTGTTTTGGCGCCAAAATCTCCGGCCGGCTGGTACCTGCTCGGCGCAGCGCTGCTTCGGCAGGAACGTTATGTCGAGGCACAAAGGGCACTGCAACGAAGTCTTACGCTTAAAGCCGATGTCGATACTGAGTATTTGTTCGGCGTGTGTTTGGAGAAGACTGGAAATCGTAGTGCAGCGATCGAAACATTTCAGAAGATCGTAAAAGCACGGCCGGATCATGCCGCTGCTCATGCGGCGCTCGGTTCCGCCTATCGCGAAGCCAACAACTACATTGATGCTCGCGCCGAACTGGAACGCGCGGTCCAACTCGATGCAGACGATCTGCGTGCTAATTATCAACTCGGACTTGTCTACGCAAAGCTGGGAGAGAAAGAGGCGGCGCAAAAGATGCTCGATCGTGCTGATGAACTACGCAAGCGCCAGCACACTGAAGAAAGAGTTATTCTAAAGCTGATCGACGAACCTCAGTTTTAACTCTGCGTCTCCGTGTCTCTCCGTGTCTCTGTGTTGAAAACCCAGGCTCACCTAAATGTACCTTCGATTTTCAACACAGAGACACGGAGAGAAGCGGAGACGCGGAGAATACTCGCTGGGCCAAGTGTTGTACGCCACCGTACGTTTGAACAGCATCCGCTTTCCCTAAAATGTCTTGACTTCGTGCTCGTTTCAAGTATAAATGAGCACACCCCGAATCAGTTTCTTCCAGCTTTTCCAGATAGTTTCATTCCCCCGGTTAACGATTGTGCCCAGGTCTGCAACCCTGCACAGTTAACTTCAAATCCGTATTTTTGTCTGGTCCAACGTGTCCGGGAGGTGCGTATGAGAGTCTCTGTGTCGACTATTGCTCGATTTTTCTTTCTCACCATCGTCTGTGTTTCAACAGTTTTCGCGCAAAGTGATCGCGGCGGAATCACCGGTAGAGTAACCGATGCGAATGGCGCCGTGGTCGCCGGAGCGAAGGTAACGATCGTGAATGCGGAGACTGGCGAAACTCGCGAGGTCCGCACCAACGACGAAGGCAATTACACCGTTCCGCAACTCCCGGCCGTTGCCTACACGCTAAAGGTCGAAGCGCAGGGCTTCAAAACCGCTGCAGTCGAAAATATTAAGGTCGCGGTCCAGGTCGTTCGCACCGTCGACGTCAAACTTGAAATTGGCGAGATGATCAACACCGTCACTGTTTCCGGTGACGCTACTCCAATATTACAAACGGAAAATCCCGCGCAGCAGCTAAACGTCAGCGAGCGTCAGGTGCGTGAATTACCATTACTGGTCGCTTCCGAAAGCGGCGGTCGTTCACCACTGTCCTTTATCTTTCTCGACAGCAGTGTGGTCTCGAATGATCGCAACCCGACTGGCGCCACTTCCGGCAGCACCGGCACAAACGCCACCAACTGTCGCATCAACGGTGGACAGGGACTCGGCGCAGACATTCTGATCGATGGCGCGCAAACGCGACGCGGTGAGAACGGCACGTTCTTCTCAGAAGTCGCACCTGGTCCAAACGCGTTTCAGGAATTCACACTTTCAACCGGCAGCTACTCTGCCGAGTTTGGTAATTCTTCGGGTGGGGTCGTCAATTTCACGATCAAGACCGGCAGCAAAGACCTTCACGGCGAAGCATATCTGTTTCACATCAACGACGCACTCAATGCAAACATCGATCGCAATCGAATTCTCGGTCTTGATAAACCGTTGGATCGACAGTTTGATTACGGCTTCAGTGTCGGTGGACCAGTTTATCTGCCCCACTTCGGCGAAGGTGGACCACTCGTTTGGGACACCAACAAGAAAACGTTCTTCTTCTTTAACTACGGTGGTTATCGAACGTCGCAATCGGAAACAGTTCAGGTGACTGTACCGACCCTTCGCATGCGCACGGGCGACTTCAGTGAATTATTAACTGACCCGTACGTGCTGCAGTTCTTTGGTGGGCCAGTGCAGATTTTTGATCCGGCGCAACCAGCCGGTTCACGCACAGCGATTCCCGGCAACCGGCTCGATCAATATCTCGGTGGCGCGCGTATCTCGTCGATTGGCAAAAACTTTCTCGACCTGTTTCCACTACCGACGCAGCCGGGTGTTTTTCGCAACTACCTTGCGTCCAGCAACGCAACCGCCCAAACGAATTACTACGTCACCAAGATCACGCACAACCTGACGGACCGGCAAACGCTGAACTTCAGTTACACATTTCGAAAACTGCCCAGCGTCAAAGGCGGCTTCCCGCGCTTCCCCGAACCGTTCGTGGCGCAGGGGGTTTGGAACCAGATCTTCAAATCGTATTACGCGCGTTTGCAGCACGACTGGACTCTAACGCCAACATTCATTAACCACTTCAACGCAGGCTTCTCACGGTCTGACGTTCAGAACCGGAATTTCACGCGCGGCACGCCAGTCAGTTCGCTTGGCCTTAGTCCGGATGCCACGCAGAACTTTGGTCTTCCTTTAATCGGCTTTCCTGGTTACGGCGATGCAGTTACGTCAACTGATCCACGCGCCTTGCAACCAGGTGGTTCTACTTCTTTCGACAACCGCGTCCGCGACAACTCGGAACACTTCAGCGACACTGCCACGCTTATCAGAGGTCGTCATACAGTGCGGTTCGGCGGCGAAGTTCGCATACAACAGTTGAATAACGCCGCGCACTTCGACATCGGCGGCAACTTCAATTTCCGCAGCAACCAGACCGCGAACAATAGCGACTTCAATCAGGGCTGGCCCATCGCAAGTCTGATCACAGGCAGACCGGAGTTTTCGTTTAATAGTAATCAAACGATCGATCCTGCGCTGCGATTTTTCTCGGATGCGTTCTTTGCCCAGGATGACGTCAAGGTGACATCGAAACTAACCGTGAACATCGGGATCAGGTACGACTACGGTCGTCCACGCGAAGAAGCGCGTGGGTTCCTACGCGGTTTCGATCCTGACACACCGAATCCAGCGGCGGGTGGGCGACGCGGCGCTATCGTCGGCGCAATCGGACAAAGCGGCTTGAAAGCGGAAAATTTCGGACTCGTGAATCCGGATAAGACCAATTTTGGACCACGATTTGGCTTCGCGTATTCGGTTAACGAAAAGACAGTTGTACGCGGCGGCTACGGCATCTACTACGCTCCGGTTATCTATAACGACTTCGGTAACACGGGCTTTCTTGGCTATAGTCCGGGCGCCGTAAACATCAATGGCGGGCTTGATGCATTCATTACGCTCGAAAACTATCCGCATCTGCCAGTTGCTAATCCGGATGATCAGGCAGTGGGCCAACTCGATCGCACCGACCTGGATTTCTTCGACAAAAATTTCAAGACTGGTCGCACGGCGCAATACAGTCTCGATCTGCAGCGCCAGTTGCCACATAAATTTGCGGTCCAGGTTAGTTACATCGGCAGCAAAGGCACACGACTGCGGTCCAACTTCGATCCTATCAACAAGATTCCGTTGAATGCGTTGAAGCTTGGTCTACCATTACTACAAAAACCACTCGCCGCGGTCACGCCAACTGAACGTGCCTTCGCGGCCAGTGTCGGAGTTCCCCTGGCTGCGACGCCCGATGCTGTTTATCCGGGTTTCGGCATTCAAGGAGGAGCTTTCGCGGGCACTGTCGCGCAATCGCTGCGACCGTTTCCACAGTACGGTATCATCAACAATCGACTCGAGAGTCAGGGACAGAGTTTCTACAACGCCGGCAAGGTCGATCTCACGCGTCGTTTTTCTAATGGCATTCAAGGTGGACTTTCGTACACGTTTGCTAAGTTGATCACCGATGCAGGCGAAGACATCTTCGGCGATTCGCCATTGAACGGAGTGATCCAGAACCCGTTTGATCGCAGCCCGCTCCGGTCCGTTTCGCCAAACATTCCACCGCATTCACTGGTCTTCAACTACATAATTGAGATGCCCTTCGGAAAAGGCAAAAGGTATTTGAATAGAGGTGGGTTTGTTGATCGTCTGGTTGGTGGTTTCCAGGTTACAGGGATTCATCGTTATCGCAGTGGACCAGCCTTGACGCCGTTCGTCGCCGGAGGACAACGCGACTTCCTGCAACTTGCCGGCTATCTCGGCAATCTCAGACCCAACATCACAGGCCAGTCGTTCTATACCAACACTCCGGCGGGAGGCACGGACTATCGTTATCTGAATCCGGGGGCGTTTTCGCGTCCACCGGATTATCGCAATGCTCCTGACTTCTCGCTCGACGGTGGCGTCACGGTCAATCCGGCATACATTGCTTACTACTCCAATCCGCTCCGGTTCTTTGGCAACGCTGCGCCGACTTACGAGAATCTGCGCGCCCAACCTTTCTTCACAGAGGATTTCAGTCTGATGAAGAAGACTAAAATCACCGAGACGACTTACCTGGAGATTCGGGCTGAGTTCTTTAACGTGTTCAATCGTGGACGGTTCGGGGTAGCAAACGTTAACGTCGATGATGTGAACTTTGGTATCTCCGCGCGTAACGCCGATATCTTCCAACCACGAAGGATTCAAGTCGGCGCCCGGTTCGTATTTTAGACAACGCCGAAGGCGTCTTTGGCGTTTATGTATTAACGCAAATACGCTACGTACTGACGCCGAAGGCGTTACCACCCAAAGCCCAGGGTTGTGCTCTGACAACCCTGGGGATACGACGACAACAAACACCTACTCCGAAGGAGTTGCGTCCTTGTGATGTATGACGGGCCTGATATTCGACCAGACGACCGGGGACGGACGCGCTCCGACAATGACATACTCTATACGCTTTGAATTCCCATATTTTACTTCGTGACGGAACTCCTTCGGAGTTCATTAACCATCAACCTCATCGTTCCCAGGGTTGCCAAAACTCAACCCTGGGCTTTGGGACGAAACGCCTTCGGCGTTCTTTTACACGCGCATTGATAACGCTCATCTGTGCGATCTCGCTGCTACTCCTCTTCACCACCGCACACGCGCAACAAACCAAACAACTCATCGACGACGGGCTCGCCGCTTTCGATCGCGGCGACATCGACGCTTCGCGTAAATCATTCGAACACGTCCTAACTATCAATGCGAACGACGTCACTGCGCACACTTATCTCGGCATCATCGCGGACCAGGCCGGCGATCTAAAAGAAGCTGAGCGACATTTCGCCGCCGCCGTCAAAGCCGAACCAAATCGCGCTTCAGCACGGAACAATTACGGCGCGATCCTCATGCGCACCGGGCGCTCAAACCTGGCCGCTGCTCAATTCGAAAAATCGCTTCAGTTCGATCCGAATCAACTCAATGCTTTGACAAACCTCGCGCAGATCCGTTTCGCCGCAGGTAAGCCTGACGATTTGCGCGCGTCGGCTGAGTTGTTCAAACGTGCGTTAGCTATCAAGCAGGATGTAGAGATCGCCCGCGCCCTAACTGCAATTTCTCTGAAGTTAAACGACCATCAGGCTGCGGCAACTTATTATCAAGACTACGCAACCGCAGAGACTGGCTCACAGACTCCCGCTGCGCGCGCTGAACTCGGCGCCGCACTTTTCGAAGGTGGTCTATTAAAGGAAGCTGAGGCGGAGCTGACCGCAGCGGTCAATTTAAATCCAACCGATACTGAGTCGATACTAAACCTCGCGCGCGTATTCCTCGCGAACAAAAACATTACTGGCGCTGGTCGCACACTTGAAACCTCGGTTGCCCGGGGCAATGATCCGGCGCCAATCTACGCGTTGTTAGCCGAGGTCTACGAACAGAGCGGACACATAGAAAATGCGATTCCGGCGATGCGTCTCGCCATCGAGCGAGATCCGCAATCGGAGAAATATCGTTTTGACTACGCAATCTTGTTGACCAATTCCAACGCTCCGGCAGCGGCGGTTATTCGACTTGAAGAAGCGCTCAAGTCGTTCCCTTCCTCGTCGCGGTTGTGGTTTGCGCTCGGGTTCGCAAACTTCAAACTCGACAAGAATGAAGAGGCTGAACTGGCTTTCCGAAAGGCGCTCGAGATTGATGCGAAGTTTGCGCCTGCCTTCGCTTATCTCGGGTTACTGCGCGCACGAGTTGGCGCTTACAATGAAGCGATCGCGCTTTACGAGAGTGCGTTACGAAACGATCCAAAACTTGCTGTTGCCCATCATCTGATCGCCGACACGATGCTCAAGATGAATGCGGATGCGAACGTCATCGAAAAACATCTACGCCAATCGATCGAGTTGGATCCAACGTTCACGCCCGCGCGGCTCGCGCTCGGAAAACTTTTCATGCGCTCACAACGCTGGGCCGAAGCTGTCGCTGAGCTTGAAAAGGTCATCAAGCTCGATCCGAACTTAAACGAAGCGTACTACCAACTTGGTCTCGCTTATGGTCGACTCAAACGAACCACCGAAGCACAAGCAACAATGGCAACCTTTAAACGTCTGAGCGACGAAGAAAAGAAACGCGACAGCGACGACCTGCGAGAAGTCGTCAAGAGATTAAGCAACGTGAAGTTTTAAGGATTGAAGATTTCAGATTGCAGATTGATCGCTGCTCCAAGCTTCCTTGTAATCTGATTCTTCAATCTGTAGAGCGTGGCGATGAAGTCAGTACCGTAACGCGGTAGCGTCGGGTCTGCTTGATTTTGCGGGCCTGAGTTCATTGCGGACCCGACGCTACCGCGTTACGGTACCGACTTTATCGCCACAAAGATGGGTGTTGCAAGAATCTGCACTCTTCAATCTGAAATCTGAAATGAGGACCTATGTCGTCAATTCGAAAACCAATCCAATTAATCGTCACGCTCCTCCTGCTTTCGCTCACTATCGCTGCGCAAAATTCCGCCCCGAAGTGGTCGGAGCAACAGGCGCGCGACTGGTACGCCAAACAACCCTGGCTGGTCGGCAGCAACTACAATCCATCGAGCGCGATCAATCAACTCGAGATGTGGCAGGCCGACTCCTTCGATCCCAAACGGATCGATCTCGAACTCGGTTGGGCCGAAAGTCTCGGGATGAACACGATGCGCGTCTTTCTGCACGACCTGCTCTGGCAACAAGACCCTGACGGCTTTAAGCAACGTCTCGATCAGTTTCTAACTATTGCCGCTAAGCACAAGATCAAACCGATGTTCGTGTTGTTCGACTCTGTTTGGGACCCGGATGCAAAGCTTGGCAAACAACGCGCGCCCAAACCTGGCGTACATAACTCCGGCTGGATGCAGAGTCCGAATCGCACGACACTCCAGGACCCGGCCCAATACCCGCATCTGGAGTCGTATGTCAAAGGAGTGGTCGGCGCTTTCGCTCACGATCAGCGCGTGCTCGCTTGGGACATTTGGAACGAGCCAGACAATACCAACGGCGGCAGTTATGGTGAACTCGAACCGAAGAATAAAGTCGAGCTTGTGACCGCGCTTTTGCCACGCGCGTTTGGCTGGGCACGCGAGGCGAAACCTGAGCAACCGCTTACCTCCGCTATCTGGAAAGGTGACTGGTCCACTTCCGAAAAGATGAGTGAAATGGACCGGCTACAGATCGACCTGTCTGATGTGATCACCTTCCACAACTATGACGCGCCGACTGAATTGGAAAGACGAATCAACTGGCTCACGCGCTACAACCGTCCAATAATTTGTTCGGAATACATGGCCCGTGGCAACGGCAGTTTCTTTTTCGGTTCCCTGCAGGTCGGTAAGTTGCACAATGTCGGAATGATCAATTGGGGTTTTGCTCAGGGTAAGACACAAACAAACTTGCCGTGGGATTCGTGGCAACGACCTTACATCGATCGCGAACCATCTGTGTGGTTTCATGAAGTCTTCCGCTACGACGGCACGCCCTACATGGTAGAAGAAGTCGAGTTCATTCGCCGCATGACCGGGAAGACGAAAGCGAAGCAAGCCGGAAGATAACTTAACCACCAAGACACGAAGGCACGAATTAAAAAGGACTATTACTTTTGTGTCTTTGTGTCTTCGTGGTTAGGCTTTAGCAAAAATTAATGACGCATCAGCATCACAAGCTACAACGTTTCTGCGCGCCGCTTGTTGCCATTGCCTTGCTCTTTGCGTCGCAAGTCACGTCCTTTGCGCAGACAGCTTCAATAACCATCGATGCCCGCCAAGTCGAGAACCAGATCAGTCCCCTGCTCTATGGTCAATTTCTCGAATTCATGTTCGAAGGTATCAAAGGCGGGCTACACGCTGAGCTCATTCGCAACCGCAGCTTCGAAGAACCGCCAAACGTTATCGGTCTTTCACGCAACTGGGAACGGTATCCCGACGATCGCAACGACGATTATGCTCTCTCCTTCACATGGGACGATCAACTCTCTTATCCACAAAGAACAAAGGAACATTCACTTCGCATCAAGGTAGACGACGGTGTCATCCCCCGACATGGTCTATATCAACCACGTGTTCCGGTTCGCGCCGGAATTGAATATCGAGGTTACGTCTGGTTGAAAACTTCAGACTACAACGGCCGCGTAACAGTTGCACTCGAGTCAGACGTGAACGTGGGCCAGGTCTACGCTGCGTCCGATCTTGCTCCGATCACCAAAGGCGATTGGCGCCGTTATGAGTTCAACCTGAAACCAACCACCACCGATCCGCTCTCACGTTTTGCGGTCCTTTTTCAAGGCAAAGGCGCCGTATCAATCGATCAAGTTTCGCTATTGCCCGGTGATGCTGCGCCCGGCGAGGTACGACGCGACGTCTTTGAAAAGATCAAACTACTCAAACCCGCATTTATTCGCTGGCCCGGCGGCAACGTCGCTCAGGATTATCACTGGTCGTGGGGAGTTGGACCACGCGATCAGCGTCTGACATGGACCAATCTCGCCTGGAAAAATGAACCGGAGCCAGGTGATTTTGGCACCGATGAGTTTGTGGCTTTCGCTCGTGCGGCTGGCGCAGAACCTTCGATCACGGTGAATGTTGAAGGCGGTGGCGCAACTGTCGACGAAGCGGCTGCCTGGGTCGAATACTGCAATGGACCAGCAACTTCGAAGTATGGCGCAATGCGGGCAGTCAATGGTCATCCGGAGCCTTTCAAGGTGAAATTTTGGGAGATTGGAAATGAGATCTGGGGCGACTGGGTGCGCGGTCATTCAGACGCTGAGACTTACGCTCGCAACTACAGCCGTTATGCGAAGGCGATGCGCGCGGTTGATCCGTCAATCAAGCTAATCGCGGTTGGCGACAACGACATGAAATGGAACCGCACCGTGCTGCAGGCAAACGATGAAAACATCGATTACCTTGCGATTCATCACTACTACGGAAGACACGAAGCTGGTAATGATGCGATGAAACTTTGGGCGCGTCCGTTGTTTTTCGAGAATTTTTATAAAGAAGTCGGGCAGCTCCTGCATGAGCTTGGGCTGGACGGACACGTGAAGTTAGCGATCAATGAATGGGGACTCGATCTGCCAACCGATCGACAATATTCAATCGAAGCGGCGCTCTATGGCGCGCGGATGATGAATGTCTTTGAGCGATCGGGTGAACTCGTGGCGATGAGCGCAGTGTCGGATCTCGTTAATGGCTGGCCCGGCGGGATCATTCAAGCCGATCGTAACAACGTGTTTGTGACGCCGATCTATCTTGTTAACCAACTCTACAACGATCGTCGAGGCGACGTTCGACTCAAAGCAAGTGTTGATAGTTCAGATATCGATGTGACTGTTAGTCGGAAGGAAAATAAGATCTTTATCAAAGCGATAAACCTGAGCCAGACAAACCCGTTAACGACAGCGATCACTATCGACGGCTTTGTTCCGACAGGTGCAGAGATTCAGAGCATCACGGGGAAAGCGACGGAGATCGATACTAAATCAATTCCAGTCGGGCGCCGATTTATCGTCACTTTGCCCAAGGAATCAATATCAGTGATCTCAATCAACGGAAATTAATCTCTGTGTCTCCGTGTTTTCTCTGTGTCTCTGTGTTGAAAACCAATCCCCAGCTAACGACACTTCATTTTCAACACAGAGACACAGAGAAAACACGGAGACGCAGAGATCAGTTCTCAATAATTTTAAGATAACGATCAACTCCAGCGGTCGCAATCTTCTGCACACGTCCACTGGGCCAACGCACCTCAATCGATCTAACACTCTTCAAACTCCCGAGCCCGAACACAACCCGCGGATCGTTTGCAGACAAATAACTCCCGGCACTACTTACGTCCGCTATCTGTTTCGTGCCGTTCATCGAAGTCACGACGATCCGTGCCCCAATACCATTCCGATTCGATTTACTTCCCACCAGCGATATCCCGACCCAATGGTTCTTCGTTCCGTTGTTCTTAATGATGACCGGCGCATCATCAAGCACCGCGATCACCGCATCTACCTGCCCGTCATTATTGAGATCACCAAAGGCAGCACCGCGAGCAGCTAACGGCACGTTGAATACAACTCCCGCCGTCGCCGACACATTCACAAATCCCTTTCCAGTGTTACGCATCAACAACGGCGGCTGCTTGTATTTCAGGTAAGCAGTCGAACTTTCAATCGTGTCGAGCACATGCCCCTGCGCCACGAACAGATCACGCAATCCATCATTGTCTTCATCAACAAAGTGCACGCCCCAACCTGCATTCAATAAAGTGATCTGGCCCACTGCCGACGTGTTGGTTGCGTAAGTAAAACTAAGGTCGCCGTTATTTCGATACAACGCATACTTCTCGTTCGATAGCGTGGTGACGATCACGTCTACATAACCGTCATTATCGTAGTCAGCACAATCGACACCCATTCCCGCGAAAGTCTTTCCATCCTCGTCATACGCAACTCCGGAAATTGCGCCGAGATCTTCAAACGTTCCGTCGCCCTTGTTTCGATACAGCGATTGCCGAACGCTGTCGTTGGCGACAAAGACATCGGTCAAACCATCGTTATCAAAATCAGCTACAGCAACACCAAGACCTTTGCCCGGTGAACCGGCAATCCCGGATGGCTTACTCACATCTTCAAACGTGCCGTCGCTGCGTTGATGAAGCAGAACATTCGCAGCGGGTTGGAAATTGTCGGGATGACAATAGGCGCGCTGGGCCGAAGTTGGACCACCGCAAAACAGCGAGCCACTCGCAAAATCCCAAGCCATGTACCGCGCGATAAATAGATCGAGTCGACCATCTCGATCATAGTCGAACCAGGCCGCACTGGTGGACCAGCCTTCGTCAACTTTAGGGAGTTTGCTCGTAACATCGCTAAAAGTGCCGTCGCCATTATTTCGATAAAGACGGTCCGACTTGTAGCCACTCACAAATAGATCGACAAAGCCATCATTATCGAAATCGGCGGCGGCGACTCCCATGCTGTAGCCGACACCTTTGAGACCCGCACGTTCGGTGACATCCGTAAAGGTCCCGTCGGGTTTTTGTTGGTAAAGACGGTTCCAAAACTTCGGGTCCGTCTTGTCCGGGAGTTCGTTCTTCGTCATCGCATCTTTCAACGCCGCTCCGTTGGTGAAGAACAGATCCATCAGGCCGTCGTTGTTGAAATCGAAGATACCGACGCCGCCTCCCATCGTTTCTAGCAAGTATTTGAAAGATGTTTTTGAGGCAGCGTGAGTAAAGGCGACGCCCGGCAGTTTCGTGAAAGTCAACGGTGAACGAGCTTGTGGGCCAGGCGTGGGCGGTGTTTTTGACAACACGCCAGTCGAGTATGAACGACCAACTCGTTCCGGCGTCGGACTGGGAGCAGGCTGCTGAGCAACAACCTCAACCGCCAACAGCAGCAATATGAAGACAACTCGCATCTTTAGGAGCGCAGGCGTCCTCGCCTGCTGAAAAGTTGTTCGTTAGGAGCGCAGGCGTCCTCGCCTGCTGTACAATTACAAGCTATCTGATGATCAGGTCG
>DATDMC010000017.1:0-10519 GCA_036518995.1 Pyrinomonadaceae bacterium
CTCTGCGTCTCAGCGTTCTCGGCGTCGCTGTGTTGAACTGACGGGAATTTAAGCGAACGCAATTTTCAACACAGAGACGCCGAGAACGCTGAGACGCAGAGTTAGATCCCGAGCCAGAAACAAAGTCTTAGACAGACTCCGCATCTTTCGGTAATATCGCTTCACAATGTTTTCGAAACGTCCGCCAAACAAACTCCTCCTAACGGTGCCGCTTCTGCAGCGTGCTTAGTTGCGCGTTCCCGCGGAGCGGCGGATCCCAAATTCTTAATTCAACTTCATTCTAAGTCGTAGCAGTGCTTTGACTTTGTCTCTGCGCGACAAATCGTGTTAAGTGTAGGATTGGACAAAGCTATGGACGAAAAATATTTTCCCGAACAAATAGAAAACAAATGGCAAAAGCACTGGGCTGACAGCAAAGCTTTTGAGGTGCCGGCCGCCGATACGCGCGACCACTTTTATTGTCTCGAAATGTTGCCTTATCCCTCTGGTTTCCTGCACATGGGCCATGTCCGAAACTACTCGATCGGTGACGCGCTGGCTTGGTTCAGACGCCTCCAGGGTTTTAGTGTTTTGCATCCGATTGGCTGGGACAGTTTTGGACAACCGGCTGAACAGGCCGCCATCAAACGCGGGGTGAATCCTCGCGATTGGACCGAACAAAACATCACCCACATGCGTGGCCAGTTGAAACGGCTGGGAATTAGTTACGACTGGTCCCGTGAAATCGCCGCCCATCGCCCTGATTATTACAAGTGGGACCAATGGTTCTTCTTGAAGATGATGGAGCGCGACCTCGCGTATAAAAAGACGTCGCAGGTTAACTGGTGTCCGAAAGAGCTGACTGTTTTGTCAAATGAACAGTCGTCGGGCGGAATCTGTTGGCGTTGCGGGTCGACTGTCGAGAAGCGCGATCTGGAGCAATGGTTCCTGCGCATAACGAAGTATGCGGAAGAACTCGTGGCCGACATGGACCAGATAGAAGCTGGTTGGCCCGAAAAAGTTTTGAAACGACAACGCGACTGGGTTGGTCGCAGTGAAGGCGCGTATATCGATTTTGGTATCAAGGACAGCGACAAAAAGATTCGTGTATTCACGACGCGAATAGACACGATTTACGGCGCTACTGCTGTCGTGCTGTCAGCCGAACATCCGTTGCTGGCCGAGTTGTTGGAAGGTTCAGCATTGAAGACCGATGTTGAAACATTCGCGGCGAAGATTAAGAGCGAACGAGCGATCCGTGAAGCCGATGCCGACGAAGAGAAAGAAGGCTTGAACACAGGCATTCTCGCCATCAATCCGTTTAGCGGCGAGAGTGTTCCCGTCTGGGTTGCCAACTACGTTCTGGTTGAATATGGCACTGGCGCAGTCATGAGTGTGCCGGCCCACGATCAACGCGACTTCGAATTCGCACAGAAGTATTCGTTGCCAATCAAGCAGGTAGTTGCTCCGGCGACGCACGAACAAACTCAAGCTGAGCCGACGGGCGGAACTGCCGGCGATCAATCTGCGAGCATGACTCAACCATTCACTGATTATGGTGTTTTGATAAACAGCGATGATTGGGGCGGCAAGTTGTCGGAAGTCGCAATCAGCGAAATGGCTGCGCACGCTCAACAGAATGGTTTCGGTGAAGCTGCGATTACTTATCGAATTCGCGATTGGGGAATTTCGCGTCAGCGATTCTGGGGCGCGCCAGTTCCGATTATTTACTGCGATTCGTGTGGAACGGTCCCGGTTCCTTATGAGCAATTGCCAGTGGTGTTACCAGAAACGGCTGAGTTTACCGGAACTGGTGAGTCGCCTCTCGCTGGTGTGGCGGAGTTTGTGAATACCACCTGTCCGAAGTGTGATGGTCCAGCGAAACGCGACACTGACACGATGGACACGTTCGTTGATTCGTCATGGTACTTCTTCCGCTATTGCGATCCACGCAATGAAGAGATGCCTTTCGATCCGAATATCGTCAAAGACTGGACGCCGGTTGCGCAATACATCGGCGGCGATTCGCACGCCGTGATGCATTTGATCTACACCCGCTTCTGGAACAAGTTCATGCGCGACCTCGGCCTGGTTAGTTTTGATGAACCAGTGAAACGACTGTTGACCCAGGGAATGGTGACGAACCGGGTTGGCGACACTGAAGAATGGAAAGCGATGTCGAAGAGTTTGGGTAACGGCGTCGACCCGGATGAAATGATTGCGGCGTTTGGCGCTGATGCAACCCGATTGTTCGTCTTGTTCGCGGCACCCGTTGAAAACGAACTGCGTTGGTTGGAATCAGGCATCGAAGGCGCGGTCCGTTTCTTACGACGTGTCTATACACAAGTGTGGAAATGGCAAGCGCGGTTGGCGACGCCGAATGGTGAACTGAATCTCAACGACATCAGTGCGGAAGCGCGGGCGTTGAGAAGGAAGACCCATCAAACGATCGCTAAAGTCACAAACGATTTTCCAGGACTGCATCTGAACACAAGCATCGCTGCTTTGATGGAGTTGTTCAACCAGTTGACGGAGTTCAACGCCGATCCGGAGAAAGCCTCTGCAGAAGATGTGTTTGTAGTTCGCGAAGCATTGGAAGCTTTGGTGGTAATGCTGACGCCGTTTGCTCCGCACGTCTCAGAAGAAATGTGGGAAACGTTAGGTCACAAGAGTGGATTGTTAGGTGGCGAGGCGCCGTGGCCGAAAGCAGATCCGGAGTTGGCCAAACGAGAGCAGTTGGAAATTCCCGTGCAGGTAAACGGAAAATTGCGTTCGCGATTAATCGTCTCACCGGAGATTTCCGACGACGAATTGCGCGAAACAGCTTTGGCTGATGAAAAGGTCAAGACAGCGTTGGCCGGTAAAGAAGTCGTTACGGTTAAGGTCGTGCCGAAGCAACTCGTGAATGTGGTTGTGAAATGATCCAACTGGATTAACTCTGCGTCTCGGCGGAACTCCGCGTCTCTCTGTTGAAATCGAGGTAAACTTAATGGAGACTAAATTTCAACACAGAGACGCAGCGTTCCGCCGAGACGCAGAGGAAGTCCGGCCCACATTTCACAATCGACAACCATCCCGACACCCGTTAAAATCAGCCGGATTTCATCCTGATTTGAATGAAAGAATGTCCAGCTTGTAAGCGCTGCTTCGCAGACGAAATCAATCACTGTCCCCAAGATGGTGATGCCACCATCCCGACTCTTAGTGGCGAAACTACGCTCGACGGCCGTTATCTTTTAGAACGACGATTAGGCCAGGGTGGAATGGGAGTCGTCTTTCAAGCGCGACACATCTTTCTCAAAACTGCCCACGCCATAAAAATCATTATTCCGGAAATGGTCGGCAACGATCCGATGCTGGCCACTCGCTTTCGCCAGGAAGCCCTCGCCGCCGCCGCTATCCGACATCAAAATATCATTGCTGTGACTGACTTCGGCATGGTGCGCGGAACGATGCCATTCCTCGTGATGGAGTTTGTGAAGGGTCGTTCACTTCAGGAGATCCTCGGCGCTGAAGGTCCGATGAAGCCGGAACGCGCGTGGGAATTGATCAGTCCTATTGCGGCAGGCGTCGGCGCCGCTCACCGGCAAAATATCGTCCACCGCGATCTCAAGCCACTGAACATCATGCTTCAGGAAAACGTGCCGGCCGCCGAAGGGTTGAAAATTCTCGACTTCGGTTTAGCAAAGATCAAGTCAGGCGAGTTGCTTGGTTCATTTGTTCAAGCGCAAACAAGTGGGTTGATGGGATCGCCTTTTTATATGGCGCCCGAGCAGTGGTCTGACGAAGAGCCGGACGCGCGCGCAGACATCTATAGTCTCGGAATCATTCTTTATCAAATGCTCGCGGGCGAAGTTCCTTTCAAGGGATCTTCGATTCCGTCGATCATGAAGAAGCATCTCACGCTGCCGCCACCCACTTTTCAGTCGATGGGTGTGACTGTGCCGCCGCAGATCGAGGCGGTCGTACGACACGCTTTGGAAAAAGAAGTTGCAGATCGAATCGACTCCA
Organism: Pyrinomonadaceae bacterium; assembly: GCA_036518995.1. Lineage (GTDB taxonomy): Bacteria > Acidobacteriota > Blastocatellia > Pyrinomonadales > Pyrinomonadaceae > PSRF01. The sequence continues at coordinate 3,991 of DATDMC010000017.1, forward strand.
TCGAAGCGTTCTTGAAGGAATTGCGGGGCGCCACCACCGCTTCACCAGGGACGGTTACTCAGGGTCGTCAAACTGGTTCACTAGATCCAAACAAGACGATGGCTTCGCAAACCGCGCCGGTCGATTCAAATACAAAGGCGCCAGGATTTTCTGCGACTTCAGTTCAAACTCCGGTTTCTGGTGACACGGACTTTGGCGCATCGTTCGAGTCGATGCCGGGAACGATCAATCTTGATGGCGAAGTTTCGCAACAAGTTTCAGAAAAGGCCGCAGCCTTAAGACGTGAACGCGAAGCACATGAAGCTCGCGAGGCGGAAGCATTAAAAAAACGAGAAGAAGAAGCGACTCGCAAACGAAAAGCCGACGACGATAGACAGCAGGAAGAGCGCGCCGCGAAAGAGCGCGAGCAGCAGGAAAAGTTAGAAAAGATGGCGCTCCAGGCGAAGGAACTGGAAGACCGGCTGGAACGATTGTCAGTCAGCATGTCACCGGCGAGTCTGGTTGATCCTGAAGTTACTCATATTCAAAAAGGGCAGACTACGAGTCCAGGGGGATTTGTTCCGACTCCCGCCGCGCCAGTTGGTTCAAACACTGGACAATCCAAAGGCCCGGTAATGTTGATTGTGGTTGCCGCGATCGTAGTCTTAGGTTTGGGTGGTGTTGGCATAACGGCCTTTGTTCTGTTGCGACCAAAACAAACTACCCAGGTCGTGAGCAAATCTCCGGTTGATGAACCCACTCCTTCCAAAGCAGATTTGGTCCAGATCGATGGCGGCACTTTCGACATGGGAAGAAATGGCGGTCCGCCACAGGAACGACCGGCGCATTCGATTCAGGTGCCGACGTTCTATATGGACAAAACTGAAGTAACGAATGCGGAGTATGCCGACTTTGTCCGCGATACAAATCATCCGGCGCCCGGTTACTGGTCGGGACAAAAGCCGCCTTTTGGTCAGGAACAGTGGCCAGTCGTAAACGTCTCCCAGGAGGACGCGATTGGTTTTGCCGCCTGGCGATCTAAACGCGATAGCACCAATTACCGGCTGCCGACGGAGGACGAATGGGAATATGCCGCGCGCAACGGTTCACAAGATGATCTGTATCCCTGGGGTAAAGATTGGCAGGACGGAAATGCGGTGGTGAAGGAAGCGACGCCCGCTCCGGTCGGTTCCCATGCCAAAGGCGCTAATAAGTGGGGAGTTGCCGATTTGATTGGCAATGTGTGGGAATGGACGTCTTCCAAAGTTTCCTCCTACCCGGGAAATCCGATAAAAATACCTACTGAAACGCGTGATTTAGTAACAATTCGTGGCGCTTGTTACGTCAGCGACCCCAACAAGGGAGACGCTCCGGTAACGTCGGCCATGCGCGAATTCATCCCGGCAAACACGAAGACCCCGCTCCTCGGCTTTCGCCTTGTACGCAGCGGCCATTAAGTCATCACGATTGTGGGACGGCCCTCGGTGGCCGCCCTTTAAATGACGGGCGGTCACGGAGAACCGGCCCTACATTTATAGCTTTTAGTAGATCCTCCAGCGAAAACTGTTACAATCTCCCGAGCCCGTTTGCATCGGATTTAGTCCAGAGAAGCGATCGACGATTGATTTCAATTCCAACATTCGTCTCATTATTTGCAATCCAAGCAATATCGTAGGAGAGTCCCCGCCATGAAAGCTTTAGGAATACTGCGTGCCACATCATTCTCGCTCGCATTAGGTGTTAGCTTGTGTGTCCCGGCCAGTTACGTTCACGCGCAGGACGTTGGCGCAGATGTAGGTGGCGGCGCCGGTATCTTTAGACCAAAAAATCCCGAAGCGAAGAAAAAGCCAAAGACCGGTAATAACACAACCAAACCTGGCACCCGCCCTACGCGGCCGACGGCGGGCAGCCTCGCCGATCGAGTTGAAGAACTTCTCGATGAGGGAAACAGCAAACGCGACGATCGAAAATTCGCTGAAGCTGAAGAAGCCTATCAAGGTGTTTTGAAGATAAAGGCAAAAGACGCACGCGCCGCTTATGGTTTGGGAAACGTTTACACCGATCAGCAACGTTGGGACGATGCTGAAGCTGCGTATCGCAACGCGGTGACCTGGGCGCCAAATGACGTTGATGCGTATGTCGCGTTGAGCGTCGTGCTGGTCCAACCTCGCGCCGGCGGAGACAATGCCAAGAGCTTTGCTGATGCCGAGGGCTTTGCCCGACGCGCGGTCCAGATCGATCCTAAACTCGCGGTCGCCTGGGACCGGCTTGGTGTCGCTTTACAAGCGCGCGCTATTTACAACAGCGAAACTGAACATTCACATCGTCGTGCCCTTGAACTCGATCCTCAGTTAGCAGTTGCTTATGTGCATTTGGCCAGAGTTTTGAATCGAACTGGTCGGGCCTCGGAAGCAGTGCCGCTGTATGACAAAGCCACTGAACTTGCGAAAGATCCGGATACGTTAAACTTGATTGCCGATTCGTTACAGGGAGAGCAATTGTGGCCGGCGTCAGAGACAGTTTTGAAACGTGCTCTCGAGCTCGATGCAAAGAACCCAACTTCGCTTACGTTGATGGGCCGTTATCTGGTTGTTTACAAACGGTATGACGAGGCTGAGCCGTTCTTAAAATCAGCGAGTGAAATCAACCCGAAGTCATTCCCGCCGTTAATTCTGTTGGGACGTACTTATTTAGGTTTGAATCGTCTGTCTGAAGCTGAACAGACTTTTGAGAGAGCCGCTGGTTTGGCAGTACTGGATGAAAAGAAACAAGTCGCCGGCGCTTACGGTCTTGAGGGTGTTGGCGACGGCTATATTAAGCTCAAACAGAAAGACAATGCAGCGCGCGTTTACCAACGAGCGGTTGATCTTGATCCGGCCAACAAATCGGCGGAGCAGAAGTTGTCACGTGCGCGACATTAGTATCTTTAGTGGATCGAATTGAAAGGGTGAAGAGGTCTTCTCTATGAAGAGTTGTCCGAAATGTAACCGTACTTTTCCTGACGAAGGACAAAAATTCTGTACGTTTGACGGCGGGTTGTTAATCGCTCAGCAAGCATTCGATCCAAATGCGACGATTAGGGCCACGATGACGGACGTTAACAACGTCCCTGAAAAATCTACCAGCCGTGATTTGCCTGATCCAAACGCAACCATCGTAGAGTCGTCATTCGCTTCAACGGTTGCATTACCACGCAACACGGCGCCTACCGGACCACCAAGTACGGGAGATTTTGGCGGACAACAACAAGGTAGCTCAACTCCACCGCCTGTATTTCCATCACAGGACCAGACGGTAGCGTTACCATCATTACCGCCGACACCTCCGCCGCCCGCACCAGCTCCACCACCGCCTCCGGTTGTCGCTCCGCCAGTTGTTCCTGCCGCAGCTAATACCGGTGCAGTTGCCGCTGCCGCTCCGGCTAAAAAGAAGTCGAAGTTGCCCTTGATTATTGTTGGCGTGTTGCTCCTTTTCCTGCTGGGTGGAGGGGCCCTGGCTGCCGCATTCTTTTTTGTAATCAAGCCCAAACTCGACGAGGCGAAGAACCGGCCGCAAGATGGTCCAGTTGTTTCAGCCTCACCGATGCCAAGTCCGGAAACTAAACCGAGTGAACAGCCGTCGACGACGCCAACTCCTGAAGTTGACAATTACACGCCACCGCTCGGTACGACCGCTTTTGTGAATTCCGACGAGCGACTTGATGGCAAACTCAAGGACCACTTTTTCGACTTCTCGTTCTATTACCCGAGTTCATGGCAGAAGGACGAAAAATCCGGAGTTGCGGGCGCCAGCAGTTTTGTGAAGGTCGAACGTCGCATGCCGCCAGATTTTACGCAGGAAAACTTTACCGTTGGTTGGTACACGAGCGCAGGCACTTACGATCTGGATTTGCCGAACTATCCGCGTCGAGTTGAGGAATTCAGTGCAGCTCTTTCAAAGAACATACCTGAATATCGTAAAGTTTCAGAAGGACCCACAACGGTCAACAAACTGAAAGCCTACGAGTTTAGATATGTAGGTTTTTCAAAAGGTACTGAACGTGGTGATTTGAAAATTTTTGGTCGAGTTATCTTCCTCCCGACGGGTAAAGATGGTGACACCACTGGAGCGACGTTGACGATGTTGTCAACTTCGTTGGCGCCTGAATTAACGTCAATAGACGATCTTGGCGCCAAAGGTGAAGCTCCTGTTATTCTTGATTCATTCCGATTTGGTAAGAAGAAGTAAGAAGCTGGAAACGAAATAACAAAATGAAAAAGTTCTGGACGCCCTTTCGCATAATTTCTACCGTCGTTGTCTTATCTTTAGTGGCGGTGTTTGCGAGTTGTAATTCAAACGATGTAACCCCGGTTCAGAACAGTTCAACTCCGTCTCAACCGCAGGCGAGAAATAACCCGACGTCGCAGTTAACGGAAATTCCGGCCAGTGTGCTGCAAACTCAACTGCAGACTGCCAACGGCTCAACGATTAAGCTGTCAGACTATTCCGGCAAGGTATTGTTGGTAAATCTTTGGGCCACGTGGTGTGGTCCATGTCGGATGGAAACTCCTGAGCTGGTTAGGCTGCACAAGGAGTTTCAGGCACGTGGGGTGGAAATGGTTGGACTTTCAACCGAGAATCCAGAAGGTTCCGCGGAAAGCGTTCGTGAGTTTGTGCGCGCGTTTAATGTTGACTATCAAGTTGGTTGGGCCACCCCGGAAGTGGCCCTCACGTTGATGCAAGGTCGGGAATCCATTCCGCAAAGTTTTGTAATTACGCGCGAAGGGCGAATTTTGAAGCGCTTTATCGGCTTCAGCCCTACTGCAACTCCTCCACAGTTGCGTCAGGCATTGGAAGATGCCCTGGCCGCCAAAGGCTAACTCTAACTCGCCTTTTGTTTGGCCTTCTTTAGTTCAGTTTCACCTTCCTTCTGTAATTTATCGCCCTCGCGCGCAAGCTCGTCGTCGTCTAATCCTTCGGCCACGCTCTGCTTTGCGTTTCCCTCAATCTTCTTCATTTTCGCTTCAACGCGATCTTCAATCTGATCTATCGGTGCTTCTTCGCCCAAGTCTTCCTGTGTGCGAATTCCTTTTTTATCAATATCCATCTGCTGTCCCCCTTGTTAATCTGCGACTAACCCTAGCAGTCTTATAGTTACAACAATGGTGGGAAATGATGACAAATTGAATAAATTGCAGATTGAAGATTTCAGATTGCAGATTGCCAACAGTCAGTACCACCTCGCGGTAGCGGCTGGGTCCCTTGGGTTCACAATCTGCAATCTGAAATCGGCAATCTGAAATAGCTTAATTGGCAATTGAGAATTGGCAATGTACACTCTCTCTTTCTCTCGCGAATAACTTAGAAAGGTGTAGATGACAATGCGGAAGTTTGCTTTCATTCTTGGTCTTGCCGTTGCTGCGGTGTTTGCGTTGCAGTCTGTCAATGCGTTCACGGAAGTTCCATCAGTCGGCACGGCGGCCCCGGGTTTCAAACTCACAACCAACGAAGGTCATGATGCTAGTCTTAGCGATTTCAAAGGTAAGTGGGTAGTCCTTTATTTCTATCCAAAAGATTTCACCAGCGGCTGCACGCTCGAAGCCCACAACTTCCAACGTGATCTGGATAAGTACACGGCAGCCAATGCTGTGATTCTTGGCGTCAGTGTCGACACCGCTGAGTCGCACAAAAGTTTCTGCGCCAAAGAAGGATTAAACTTTAAACTGTTCGCCGATGTTGGTGGCAACGTGTCGGAACAGTATGGCTCGGTGATGGAATACAACGGCAATAAGCTATCAGCCAGAAACACCTTCATCATCGATCCCAAGGGAAACATTGCGAAGGTATTTACGAAAGTAAATCCCGCGCCTCATAGTGAAGATGTTTTGGCCGCCCTGGCCGAACTGCAGAAAAAGTAGTCGCGGACTTTTCGGGTTTCCTCTGCGTCTCCGCGTTCTTTGCGTCTCTGCGTTAAAGTGGTGCCAAGTCTTCAACACAGAGACGCAAAGGACGCTGAGACGCAGAGAAGATTGAACTTGCAATATGCAAACACGAAGACTCCTGCTCGCAGTAACGGTCCTTAGTTTGGCCCTTTGCGCCGAGGCGCTGGGCCAAACTGCAAATCCCGTGTTGCTAAAGATCGCGGGCGAGGTGGAAAAGCCCCTCTCGTTGACTGCCGCCGACCTGGCGAAGCTGCCGCGTGTCTCAATCAAAGCTAAGGACCACGATGGTAAAGAAGCTGTCTATGAAGGAGTGTCGCTGGTTGAAGTGTTGAAGCTTGCGGGTGTGAAGTTTGGAGAAGCACTGCGCGGTAAAAATCTGGCGCTGTTCCTGGTCGTCGATGCTGCTGACGGCTATCGTGCTGTTTACGCGCTTCCCGAACTGGACGACAGTTACAACGACAAAGTCTTCATCCTCGCTGACAAACGTGACGGTGCACCGTTGACTTCACAGAATGGTCCACTTCAGATCATTGTGCCCGCTGAAAAGAAACATGCTCGTTGGGTTAGACAAGTTACTTCGTTGACCATTCGCCGGGCTGAATAACTCCAGATAAGCAAAGCCTCTACAG
>DATDMC010000018.1:0-7091 GCA_036518995.1 Pyrinomonadaceae bacterium
CTCGGCAGGTATCATTCACATCGACATCAAGCCCGACAACATCATGGTGGGCCAAAACAAAACGAGATATGGCACGACGGCTACTATCCCGTGGTCTGGACCAACAGAAATACCGGATGCTTTATCTCAACATGGGCCACAACGACATTGACTACGAGCACAAGTATGACGCTACCAACAAGACGTTGTCCTATACCTTTAACAACACAATTCAGGATCGACTGATCATCGACGGCTTGTTATGGTTGGGCCATCGAGATCGTAAGGCAAATCGTTACGTTCGCATGCGAAGTCAGAGGCTGCTTTCCACGCGCTAATCAGAAACATCAAATTACTTCTCTCGCGCGTCCATCAACGTCCAATAACGATCCCCGTGAGTCTTTGAAATGCGGTAAAGTGCTATCCATGCCGCTAAGTTCCGTTGAATTACTACAGGTCGCTTCTCTTTCACGGCGGCTACACGGGTTCGACTCCCGTACGGGACGCAGTCTTTATCAACAATTCACAGCTACAGTCACTTGACCGTTTTGGGCTTGCTGACTTAGTGATAGCCACAAAAACCGCATACCCAAAATGCAGAGCTTAGACGTCCATTATTTTTGTACAACGAAGGTTATTTAATGACCTAAAGAGTTACAATCCCTGAGAGAGTTGAATTATGAGTTACGAAGATCAGTTAACTGAGGATGCTTATGAAGCGCTCTTAAAACTTCGGTTGAAACTGAGCCCTGATCAGTTAGACGCTCTCGAGGAATTAATGGAAGGTTTGGTAGCATTGGATATTGAGGAACGTAAAAGGGTTTGTGAAGTTCTCATCAAACATCTAAAAGAAATCATCGAGAACAGCAAGCCGGTGAATTAACACTGCAGCAAGACTCCTTTATAGATGGTTCGAGGTGTCGTTCAACTACTTCGATTACATCTTCATGCGGCGAGCTACGCTCGGCTTTACCAGCGCCCCGACACAATGTACATGAGAGGCACGCTAAAGGGACGTCGGGTGCATGCCATTGTCTGGCGCGCACTAGGGAGGCTAATTCATTCCTCTGGTTCTGTCGGCACTGTGTTTATCCAGTCAAGCATTCCGGGCTTCTAATCCTCTAACTCTTGATAACGCTCTAAATCGCTCTCGTTGAAGTCAACAGCGAGCTGCAGGTGCTGACAATGAAGGCACCCGTAGGCACGGATGGTGCGCCGATTCGCAACGCCAAAGAGCCGCTTAATAAAAGAAGTCTCGCCCGCTTTGAAAGAGATGTCGTTGGTGCTGTTTGCATCCAGCAGCGTGCCCTCAACTAAGGATTTACCTCCACAGGCTGCGCATTTCATCATTATTACCCTCTCAGAATGGCTCTGGCTTTGAGCTCCAGGTTAAGCGCCCAACTACTAATTAGATCATCGACAGTCGTGTTGTAACACGACCAATTGCAATATAACACTCAAGAACCACCAATAAAGCCAAGAAAATGGCCTAGCGTTGTTGTCATGCTAGTCGCAAATTCTCAGACGCGGGTTTGTTGAATGCGAACTTTGAGCAGCACGTCGCCTAAAACCACTGACGGATGGATCGTAAGAGTGAGATTAGATCGCGAGTAGATACACCCCTTAGATCTTCTCGACCCGACTGCCAGGACTTAGAGCCATATCCTCCAAAAGCTTCTTCGGTAACTTCTGCCCTTGTATCGAGGGAAAAGTTCCGATTGGCTTCCTGTGACCAGAGCGCACACTCTCTTGAGTGCGAAGCCATAATGGGACCAATCCCAGGACCACTTAATACGATCTCGTTTTGGGTTCAATGGTCTACCGAAAAGCTGCGCAAACTGGCAGTGTATGCGCCGCGCTAAAGCGAAGTCCCTAGAGATGCTCTTGTTCATCGTTCAGCGGTCAAGAAAGCCAACCATAAGCACTCTCGCAAAGCTCCGGCATCGCCTCCATTGCTGTAAGCAATCGCAAGAGGCGATCGGCCCGCTCCTTTCGTTTTCGCATGTGAAGCTATCGCCGTCCCGCGTTTCGCTTGCAAGCTTCTTCAAAATTGTTTGGCTGCCAGCTCATTTTGAAAAACCTTTTAGGTACTGTAACGTTGTTGGTGTGTCTCAAAGGTGATTCAGTAGCCTCAACCGATTGAGGAAGTTAAAGTGGAAGACATCTCATCCAGGTTCGGGTCCTAACTGCGGAGCACTGCGCTAGCAAAGTCGTTGGAGTCGGCCGGCGGTCTTTCTTTGCCAATTTATGTTTGTAAATTGTAAGTACATGGAGACGTTGGCGGTCTAATGTATGCTTAATATCGCGTGGCGGGCGATCGACGACTTCAGTATCCATCTTAGGGTGCACTATAGTTTGGATGTCAATGAGTAAAGGTTGAAGTGTTTCAGAAGCCGTCCGTAAGCACTTCGGCTTCTTAGCAGCGCACGACTTCTCTACGCGGAGTCGTGAAGCTCTATACCGCGAAACACCGAGCCTTACAGCGCTAGAGAAAGGAGCGGCTCACATACGCCGAGAAAAGTGAAACTCGCCGCAAGGTAAATCCAATATGCCTTCTCCGCTGACGCTCTCGCGTTGCGGTCTTGAGTTCCTCGCACTTGGTGCTTAGCATTCGGCGGCTTTGCGTGTGAATCAGGTATGCGTTTATGATTGATATCAAAACAGGGGCTATTTCCGTCGACGGAGTAGATTTCGTCATACATCCCGCTCTCACCCGCGAGGAGTATTTATCTTCTCCGCTCGCTGGCGCTCGCGTTAATGGGGGAAATGAACCTTACGGCTCATTCACTACTGGAGTTCTGGAAATCATGGGTGACTCTTTTCTTCTCACGCTAAATTTTTATGGCTCAGATCTAACCAGTGTTGATTTGTTTGCTGACGATGAAAGATTTGGAACTTCGTGGGCTGACTGGTCTAAAGAAAAAGAACTAGAGCGTAAGCGGTTTCATGAGTCATGGCTGGGTAAAGTTCTAGGAAACGATCATTATCCGTATGACTATGATTGGGGCAGCGCCGAATCTTTTTATAATGAGAAGGCTGGTTTTAGTTATATAACCGTTAGGTATAGGAAACGCCATGTTTAATCCCACGCGCACGCGTTGCGAACAGGTCAAATATCCGGACTAGACCCTTCTCCCAACCGTTATAAGAAAGCTGAGCAGTTTGCCGTTGGCGTCAAGAGGAAGTTGCGAAGATTGTCCAGTGTGGGGAGCATTCATTCCTTAATAAAATCGAAGTCGAGGCCACTCGCGAAGGTGGCCTCAAATTCTTTCTGCCGTGGTTCAAACTCCTGTGAAGTCGAGAAGATCCAATGTCAAATTCGCCTGAGAAGTGACAGCCTTGCAAGACTGTGTTGGCGTGCATGTATAAGGTGTTCAATTCAACAAACTGCTTCGTTGAGCGAGATCGAGGTGATTTAAAGGGAATTCAATCGGCTCGGATGTGAGTATCGCCTGCCGTATCTTCCGGTTTTTTCGTCCAGGTACAACAATCCGTGACTCCGCCATCTTTTCTGTAGAATGCCACCCAAGTTCGGCTTGAAGTTCTCAACGTTGAACGGCCACATCTCGTAAGACACTCGTAACCACAAAGGAGCGGGCCGCCGCTTAATCTCCTCCCAACCGATCTCCACTCCAACATGCTGATTACACGAGTTCCATTCTCGAAGACTCAACGTAATCGATGTGTCCCAACTCCAACTCGGACTCGGAGCAAACGAAACGAAGACGGCGAATCACTCCACTGAACAGTTGAGAGATAACCAATCGCAGTTCACCGGTAACGATTTTAGCTAGTGAATTTCGGTTTCGTCTCCGAAAGTAGAAAACGAAGCGCCGTCTCAAGCAGATCGCGAGCCTCCTTTTCTAATACGACAAGGTCTGCGGATGAAAGCGTTCCGTCGTGCACCAACCTGCTCCGCTTGTCGTACACCTTCACCGCCCTTTTGGCGAGGTCGACCCGGTTATTCGGATCGAACGTAGAAACTCGCAACATGAGATGGCGAACTTGGTTGCGTATGGAATCCTCACGCCTTAAAAGAAGTTCACGTTCAAGAGCTGCAAGGGCAATGAATTCGGGGGTGGACTCGGCGAAACGTTCCCTTTCTTCAGTCAACTCTGCTTGCCACTTATCCAGGAAACGCAACGATGCGGCATGCTTCATAGTAGGCGTTGCTAGGACTTCCATAGCCATGACAAGCAACAAAAACCGCGTCTTTGCACTGGCTTCGGAAAAGTGGGAGCCGTATAGTTCGAGCGCCGTTTGAAGCCTATTAGATTCCGCCCCACGCAGCACCGCATCAAAGAATTCCCGCAAGACGTCCTCGATCATCGTCACCGACAGCGAGTCTCTGTTTGTTACGGCGAAGGATACTTCGTTCTCAAACTGGCGATTTTTCGCGACCACGCGACCGATTTGCAATGGTGCGCAAGGCATGAGGTGATCGCCGAGACGAAGGTTGAACAGCGACAGAAGCGCAAGTGCAATGCCGCGCAAGGCATCGGCCGCGCTACTTGGTAGATCACCAGGTCCGTTGAAGGCTACAAGAATATCAATCTCCCCTTTTTGAGGAGGCTCGTGTTCGAGAGTTATAGAGATTACATCGTCGGGTGCTTTTAGTATCTGTCCTTGCACTACATAAAGCCCAGGAATCTCACCCTTCCAAAGCAAAGGCCCCAGTTCTGCTCTCTCTGGGGTGTAGTTATCTGGTGCAGAACGCGCGATATATGAGGCAACGGCGACTCCTGCTATTACATTAACTCCTCCACTCAACTTTATCCGACACGCCTTCGTCGCAATATGTGTCTTTTCTGGCCAGCTATGCCATGTACGGCACCTTAGCGTCGCGATGTACTGTTGAAGTTTGTCCATGTTCGTACTGCCTTGTAACCCTTCAACTTAGGGCCGATCATTAGTAGAGATTCTGACCAAAGTTTGAGCTTTTGCAAACAAAAGGAGCTCGCAGTGTAGACTGCACTTCCTTAATGTATGTGCCCGCTTGGCTCGGCAATACGGTAATCACTACCATCCGGTAATCAATAACTTACGAACCCACAGAACCTACGATGAGCACTTTCTGTGCTCTTAAGCGAAATGTTTGGTGTTTTATAAGCTATCGGAAGGGCGACCTGGCTCTCGCTGATCATGCCCCTTATATAACCGAAGGTAAGCGACGATGAAAGGTCGCGATAGGCCTTGCCCTGAGCTGGAAGGTCGTTGGCTTTCCGCTCGAGGTCGCAACAGCGTTAGCTTCAGCGGCACAGCGAAGTGGCGGCTTGTCCTGACATGCCAGAGGGACCGGACAGATCTACTCTGAAAACATTTCAGCCTAAACTAGCGAACAAGACTGCGGCGCGTACCAGCGTCTAGGAGGCTGCGGAGATCTTCGGGCTGATCGCTCTCTCTTATGCGCTTATGATCACTCGGCGGTTAGTTGTCAGATCAGCAGCTAACCGCCGAATCGAACGTCACGAGTTCAGACAGGGAAGATTTTATGCACAGCAGGAAACCGGAAAATGTTGCTGGTCCTCCTAGTTGCCTGTCATTGCGATTCCCTTATTCTGCAGGATTCTGATCTCAACTCGACGGTTTTTCGCGCGGCCTTCCGCTGTCGTATTATCGGCTACAGGTTTAAACTCACCAAAACCAAAGGGTTGGACCAACCGTCTTAAATCCAAATTATGTACGCCGACGAGGTATTGAATCACAGTCTTTGCACGTCGCTCGCTAAGACTTCGATTCTTCGCGGTGTTGCCGGTGGTATCAGCAAATCCCACTACTTCAACCAACCAACCGTTTGTGTTTCCTTTGGCTTTCTCAGCCTTGGCCCACGCGGCAGCATCATCAATTGTTTGTTTGGCGGTTGCGTCAATCGTGCTGCTATTTAGTTTGAATAGCACCGGTATCGTACGAACATTTTCGTAATCATCGAGGCCATTGATCCGGTTGTTTGCCAACGCTGCGGCTTTGAATGCAGAGTCAGCCTGAGCCTGGGCAGCATCGGCCCGGGCTCGAGCTTCAGTTGCGATAGCAGTGTTCTCCGCAATTTGACCTGCCATGCGTTGGGCATTCTCCGCAGCCTCTCGAGCCGCTTGCTCTGCCGCCTCAATTCTCCCCTGGTTTTCCCTGGCTACGGCGTCCGTCAACTCGAGAGCCTGAGCGCTGCGTAGATCCTGCTCATCGAATCTCACCCAATCGGCCACCAGATTTCCGCTCCCATCTCCAACCCCTTGGGCCTGCAAACGCAGCCCGCGCATGATGTACGTAACCGGGTAAGCCTGTTTGCCTTTCAATCCCCGGCCATGTGAACTGACCCTCGTCTCGGCCGTCAAGAGTACTGTGGTTTCCGCACCGCCCGGGTCACGCACTTTGAATGCATCGCCGGTGCGAACACTAACGACGCCCTGTACCTTTTGCTTTTCACCCTGCGGAACCGATACCGCTTGCGTGTTGGTTGCGTTTTGCGCCGAGGACCTCGCTGCGGTAATCACTGTTATAGCAAAGGCGAATGCGAGTGCAATCGCAATTGATTGCGTGCCTTGTCTTAGTAGTCTCATTTAGAAGTCTCCTCCAGTTGTCGGTCGAAGAAGGGGCCGTCCTTCGTCCTTTCCACATTTAGATCCAAGGGTCCCCAGATCAAATCTCTGCGAATACCTTCTGATCTTCTTTCCGATGGAGATTCCTAACTACTGTCAATTCTGACAGCTTCTGATTTATTTAAGCGTCCTCTGGATCCTGCCAGCTCCTCACGATGTCATCTTTAGCTTGTGGATTTGAAAACGGCGAAGGGATCCGGTGAAGGTCTCGATCGAGATTGCCTTAGATTAAGTGGGGACGGTCTCACACAGACCTGTTTGCGGAAAGCGATAGCGGGCCAGAACAACTGTAATGTTGTCTCTGCCACCATTAGCCAAGGCCAACTCAACCAGAGTTTGACAGGCAGCTTCGGAAGAAGACGCCGCAACCAACACGGTGGCAATGGTCTCATCAGTAACCATTTCGGAAAGACCATCAGTACAAAGCAGGAGTTGATCGCCGTCGCTCAAATGCAGGGACTGAACCTGCGGGTCAGTTGCAGCGCGAGTTCCAAAAGTGTCTGGACAGCAACTCTGCTG
>DATDMC010000019.1:0-25235 GCA_036518995.1 Pyrinomonadaceae bacterium
GGCTACCCTGGGTGAAGACGTTTTCGCGCCGTGGCACCCGCAACGCGGTTGCGTCATTGAGGTTCAGCCAGGCGCAACCGCGTTGCGGTTGGTAGGGATTAGGCAATCTTATCCAGGGTAGCCGAAGCGGCAACCCTGGGCTTCGTTGCGTAGCCTCTTCGGGGCAGATCGCAATCCGTTTTCAGACGAGCAACTCGATCTTTAGCCGGTCAAGTACTTCGCTGATGGGATTGGCTACGCCATAGCCTTCGATTCTTGGCAGTTTGTCGGCATCTGGTGCGGTGACTGTGTTGGCGGGGGCGTCCGACATGCCACCAAAGATTAGACCAATGGCATGTTGTTCTCCGTCGACCAGCAGCGAACCACTATCGCCTTTGGCAACGAATTTTTGGAACGCCGGAGAAGCAGGTTCAATCAGTAACTGGTTTTGAAAAAATGCTGACTTCCGGGTGCGATCATAGCGGATCCAGATGTCCAGATAGATCGAGAAGACGCGCCCTTCGGTGTAGCCGGTCGTTCGTCCAAACTTGCATGCGGCTGTTCCGATTTCGATGTCTTTCTTGGCGACGCAACCCTTCACCGAACCGATAAACGGAAGCAACGGTTTGTGCGGGTGCGGCGCCCATAATCTGGCGATGGCGGCGTCGATGTGGTTAGGCTCATTGACGTCGCCGTCGAACTTCAGCACGGAAAAGTCAACGAGGTTTCCGATGGGCCGATTGGTTCCCGGCTCGCCCGGACTCGGCTGCATGATCAAGTCGCCGTCATCCACGCTCGCTTTTTGCAAATCGGCAAAGACGTGGCAGTTACTCAGCAGATGAACGTCCTTCAGGCGAGAAAATTTTCTCTTCCGCGTGCAAAAATATCCGATAGTTCCGCTCTGTCCGGTTAGATTGGTATTTGCACCACTGATACCGCCGATTATTACTTCCTGATGTTCACGGATGCCATTCGGGAATTGGACCACCGGCGAACTGGTATCTGCGACCGACAAAAAAATCGCCACGGGCATTTCGATCAAAACCAGGGGAACGCCACGATAACTGCCGGGTAGCGCCGTGGCCCCCGAACCAGTCCACAGCTCCTGGTTCGCATCGTTGACAAAAACCTGGATGCAATACTGTTCGCCGCCACCGGCAAGCATTCCGATCCCAATAGCATGAATATTGGTTGAGACTCCCAGAGGCAGAAAGCGCCGGCTCAATTCGGTCTTGACCTCGATGATTCGCTTGAACAGTCTGTGATCGCGACGACGAGGACGTCTTATCGCACGCGCACGCAGGTAGCGCTTCACGAAGACCCACGTCAGCCAACCCAGCGCCAGTCCCGCTGCAATCCAGGTGATTGCATCGTAGTAATAATAGAAACTCACCCCACCATCAGCATTGGGACCGGACCATATCAGGTGCTTGTCGAAAAGGAAGAAACCCATCGCTTTATTCACAGCACGTCAATCGATGGCAGATCCACAATGATCGGGTGACAAAATTCCTGCTGATTGATTGACTCGACAGCAGCTTCTTCGACAATCGGAGTCAATTCGAACTGATCACCGGAGGGGGCGGAGAGATATTTATAGTAGTCAGGCATGTCGCTGTAGATCGCGTTTGCGTTGTAGTCCATGTTCTTGATTTCGATTCTGTAGGGAAGACCGTCAAGGCGATCGAGCGTGTGTCTTTCTTCCCGATCTCCGATGCGAATCGTAAACAGGACCAGCTCGGCTTCGATCTTTACACCGATGGTTTCTGCTACATTGCCAAAAACTTCGCGTTGCGTTTCCAGGCCGCTGCCGGTTTTTTCCACTTTTTCAAAAAACAAATTTCGATCCAGTTTATGAGCGTAGAACAGACCGTTGCTGATATAGATTTTCGTCAACGGGTAACGCTGGTTCGCATTGGTGTTTGGTGCGACGCCGTGCAGCGTGCTCATGTTTACGACCCAACGAAAGTCATTGACGTCACTGGAACCAAGCCGGTCAAATTCTCCGTTTTGATAAACCTCGTAGCCTGCAATCGGCGCAACGCCCAAAGCCTGGATCTCTATACTCACGTTGTCTTTTGGAAGATTTTCATACGTCGCGATGTCTTTGTAGACGATGACATCTTTCTCGGCGCCATCCTGAAAAACGGGCCGTTGAATTTTGACTGTTAAGAGGTGCTTGTCGTCGCGAATTCCTGCGATTTCACCTCGTTGGCGGGCCTCGTTAAAACAGACAATTCCCAAGCCGGTAAATCTAACGAGGGCGGTAGCGGAACTTTCCTGGACAGACATAATGTTCTCCTTGTTGAGGTATAAAGCTTTCAAATGGGAGTGACTTTTGTAGGTGAGACGTAACGCACAGCTCAAATTGATTTGCAGAACCAGCCGCCCAGAGCTTTACCGCAGACGAATCTTCTTTGTCCGGGGACGTTCAGAACTCTTGCCGGCCTGCTGTTGAAGAATATATCGAGCCGCCACTGGTACCTGAGAGTGACATAGGCCACTTTACATTCTTCGATGCCAATCTGAGATTCAAATGAGACTAAAGTGGCTTCAGCAGTCTCACCTTGTCGCAAGTTAGCGGCAGTGACCTTAAGACGTTCGCCTTCGCTGCTAATATTTTCCACCCACCTGGCCTGCATGGCTTTGATGTTATTTCTTTCGCGGCTTTCGTCTGCGTCGGTACATTTCGAAGGAGGTTTCGTATCGTCCTGACCGGGACCGGCGAAGTCGGCCGATCCATCCTGCGTCAGATTGTTAAAGGGGTGATTCAGCGGCGTGAAATTGATCCTGTCTTTAACAGGAGTGATCGTATAACTGCCGCCTGCACGCAGATCGTTGAAAACGTAATAGCCGTTCCCATCCGTCGTCGTCGAGGTTGCCTTTGATCCTTCGAGCCTGATTTTAATGCCGCCGACAGGCCGGCCTGCGCTAGTAACACGACCAGTTATTTTGTAAACAACGGTTGGCGGAGGCGAATCACTAAAGCCAGTGAAGTCGGCCCATCCATCCTGCGTTAAATGATCAAAGGAACGATTGAACGGTGTGAAATTGGTCCTGGCCTTAACAGGAGTAACGGTATAACTGCCATCGGCGCGCAGTTCATCGAACGCGTAGTAGCCGTTCCCATCCGTCGTCGTTAAGGTCGCCTTTGATCCTTCAAGTCTGATTTTGACGCCGGCGATAGACTGACCTGCATCCGTCACTCGGCCGCTGATTTTATAAACCAGGGGTGTAACTGTTGCTTGTGATGGCGAAGGTGATATCGCCGGCGATGGCGAAGGAGATAACAAGGGCGATGCCGACGGCGAAGGTGATGGCGACGACAACAGCGCTACTAACTCGGGTGGGAAAGATGACGACGAAGAAGTCGGAACCTCTGTCAGAGTCGGCGGTATAGTGCCGTTAGGTATGGTCTCTACTACAAAAGATTTTGAGAGGGCCAGGGCCAACATCGAGGCGGTCAGCGCTGTCACAACAACACGTCGCCATATTAATTTACGATGCTGTTTTCTCTCTGTCCTGCTCTTTTCTTCAAGGGCCCGGACCGCTTCATTCCAGCGCTCGTTGTCCGGAGCAACGCTGATCAATGGCGTTCCGTCCGCGAGACAAAAGGCCAACGACTCATCTGCGGAATACGCACCACATTTTGGACAGACACGGATCATCGTTAATAGTTGACATAACCACCGAAGAGAGAAAACGCGGCCCAATAAAAAGGAGCTGCAGTTTCGTTCCGGCCCATCATCTCGAGTTGGGCCTGGCGCAGGCTCTCGGCAGACGTCATCCCTCTCTCTTTACGATTGCGATGAAAGGCGATCATCAGATCCCTGGTTGGCGCTGAGTCGACCTTCCATTGACTCGCCACCACAACCGGGGCGCCCAAAGCCAGCAAAGTGCGCGCAATGCCGATGGCGCCTTCGCTCTTGTTGTAGCCTTTAAGGAATGTTTCGCACGCGGACAGCACCACCAGCTTCGCGAGTGGCAGTTTGTAGGCGGCCAGTTCAGATGAGCGTAAGTCGTTGCCTGCAAAAAGCAGTTTGGAATTTCCCGGCGCTTGCTGGTTCGCTACAAAATGGCCGGCGAAGTGGACCACTTCAACACCCGTAAACCTTTGCAGAAATTTTTCCTTAGTGGCTTCGGCGCCGAGTAGTAACTGTGATTTCCGGTAACTCGTCGCAACTATTCGGGCTTCCGTCTCAGCGTCTGCCAGATCAGGCAGGTTAGGATTTTCTTCGCGGTCAAAATCGGGATTGCCGATGCTGAGCAAACGCTCGCCCTGCGTCTGTTCCCGGCGGTGCGCGTTTTCGCTGGCTAACACCATCACGGAAGCACTCGGCGCATAGAACAAAGTGTAGTCTTCGAGTAGATACTTTCCGTCCGGCGAAACAAGGGTGGCAAAGGCGAGCTGATGCAGAGACTTGTCCGGGATGAGACAGAGCTGCTTATCGCGTGCAAGACCCGGCGGGATCAAAAGTTGATAAAGTTCCTGCGCTGCTTGCCTGATCTCGGCAGGTTGGGCCTTTTCCGTGATCAATGCCTGATACGCGTCGACTTTATTTTCCAACTCCGTCGCTGTGATTTGCTTTACCAGTAAATCAAAACGAGTCTTCGACACGGTCCAGATCGCAAACTTGTCAGGCAGCACAGAATATTGGACAAACTGCAAACGTTCGGCCTGGCGCGTTTGAATTTCCGGCAACGAGAGCGGTTTGACAGTGGTCGCATAGTCTCTTTCGACGGCGACGATTGGCTTTTCCGACTTAACAAACTCCAACAGCGATCGGGCCCTTGCTGCTTCGCCGAACTCAAACGCCTCACGACTGTTGTGTTGCTCTATGGCGTAAGCTGTTGCCGTATCAAACACCACCTGCTCATTCGCGAAGAACGCCTGGCGTGAATCGTCTTCACGAACCGTGGTCCGATAATCTTCGGCCAGCTTCAAAACGATCTTCAGTTCGTTGGAAAAATCGTCTTTACGATCCAGTTGCTGAAAACAGAACAGTTTGCCTTTATGAGTCTGATACAAGCTGTCGCTGACTTCAGGAAATTGACCGTAAAGATCCAGCGCCTGATCGTAATCCAGCAACGCCTCATTCCAGTCTTTCGTGTGGCTATTGAGGTCGCCGAGTAGCAGGTGAATGTTTGCGATGGTGCGCGTGTTCTCCGAAGTGGGCTCGCGGGCCAGCGCGATGCGCATTGATTCCCGGGCATACTGTTCCGCAGCGGGAAAGTCTTCTTTCGCGGTGGCGGCGTCAATCAAACGTCGAAGTGACTCGTTGACTCGACTGCTGGTCGGCGGCCACTTTTCCTGAGTTATACCGAGGTGCTCGCGCGCCAGACTCAAAGAAGTGGAGAAGAGTTTCAGCTTGAGTGAAAGAAATGCGAGCGTCCCAATGTTGCGGCGCGCTTGGCCCAGGTTTTCGAAATAAAGCGCCTTGTCGGAAAGCAGTTTGCCGGCATAGAGCAAGGCCGGATCGAGCTCACCGATGCTGGAATAGTTAAGCGCCAGCGCTTCCTCAGCATGCTGGACTTCGAAAGTATTGTTGCCCTCTTCGGCAAGTCGCAACGCAGTCTTGAGGTTCCGGGCAGACTCAGATAGCTGGTTCTGACGATAGTCGCCAATACCAAGCGAATAGTAGGCGGGCGGCAACAACACCATGAATTTTCTGGCTTCCGCATTCGCGATTATTGCTGACCAGCGCCGGCGACTCTCGGTAACCTCGGCCACATCGGGCAACAGTTGGACCGCCCAGGTTCCTGCGATCGCAGCTTCGCCTTCATCACCGAGTTGCCTGAAAAGGTCTCGACTACTTTCAAGTTCCGAGATGGCAGCTTTCAAATTCTCGAAAAGTTGTTGGCCGTGCGCGAAAGTATCTTTGGCCTGTAGCAGTTGCTCGACTTTATCTGTGTGTACCTGTGCATAGAATTTGGCCAACTCCGAAACAAAGGAATCACCGTTTTGTTGTTGGTCCAAGTTGCCGAGGTCAGTCAGGGCCTCGATGCTCTCTTTGGCTTCAGCTTCGTTGCCGCGCTGCTTCGCATTGAGAAAAGTTCGGGAGAGCTGTAGCGGAATCATCGGACCGCTCAATAATCCCTTGGTGTCGTTATGAATATTTTGAACACGTGCTTCTTCACGATTGCGATAAGCAACTAAAAAATCCGACAGCACCTCCTGGTCTGTCTTTTTGAATTGCGTTTGCTCGTTTTCGATCCGGGCCAGGTTCTTTCGTGCCTCATCAGCCCAGGGTGATGATGGATCCTTCTGCAGGTAGAGCGTCCACGATTTCCTCGCTTCGCGCGGCATGCCCAGTTCCTGCAAAGCTAACGAGTTGTTGAAGAGTGCCGCCAACAACTCCGGATCTAACTCTGTTGCTTTCGCGAACTCTTCGTGGCTCCGTTCCAGTTCTAAAACTCTTTTTTCCTCGACCTGAGTTTTTGCCAACTCGAAATGAGCTACGCCCAGGTCGTTATGAATCTTTGCGCTATTGCCAAATTTCAGTGCGCTCTGGAATTCGTTGATCGCGTCGGCATACTTTTGTTGAGTGAGACGAAAAACACCGAGCGCATAGTGAGTCTGCTCGTTCGGAGTTTGCTCAACGGCATCGATCAAATTGTTTTCAATCCGGCGCAACTGGTTCTGGTTGCGGGTCTCGGGCGCGCCGCGCAACTGTGACAGAGGCGCGTAAGCAAATCCCGAAATGCGTGTTTCAGTCGGACGCGCTTGCTGGTAAATAGATTGCAACTCGGCGAGTTGGTCCTGCTTACTTTTTCTGCCGAGGTAAATTGCCAAAGCCACGACGACGATCAACAGCAGAGCAAAAGCGCCGGCGTATTTTGGCTGCCGCAGAAATGCGGCCAACGACGTTAAGAGCGAAGGCTTGTCATGGACCATGCTCAAATTCCTGGCCAGCGCCTTTGCTCGCACGGCCTCGGTCAATTCCAACGAGGCACGTCTATCCG
Source organism: Pyrinomonadaceae bacterium (assembly GCA_036518995.1). Classification (GTDB taxonomy): domain Bacteria; phylum Acidobacteriota; class Blastocatellia; order Pyrinomonadales; family Pyrinomonadaceae; genus PSRF01. The sequence continues at coordinate 6,943 of DATDMC010000019.1, forward strand.
GATCTGCAAGCAGCGTCGACCTGAAACTCTTTGCATCTGCTTCGTTCAGTCGCCCCAGCACATAATCATTGATGATGCCGTCTTCCATAAGTTCAACCTGCGAACAGAACTCTTCATCCGTAAACAACAGCTCCTCGATTCCTTCGAGCGTTGTTTCGTCTGAAACTCGGCCCAAAAGATACTCCCGCACAATTTTTTCATTCAGGGATGAACTCATGGTTCCTGCCGCCCCTAGTCTGGAGTGTCTAACAGCTACATTTTGTAACGATCTTTTTTAGTTCATACATTCTTCGACGCAGTTTTTAAGTTTCTGCTTGGTACGCATGATGCGCATGCGCAAGGCAGTCTGCGTCGTTTTCAGATTTGCGGAGATACGCTGGTGAAGCTCGATTTTTTTCTGCCTCGACTCGGAAAAGTAATCAAGTAAGAGAGTGCGACTGTCGTAAGGAAGTTTCTCGAGGCATTTATCCAAACAGTCGTTGGAAAAACTCTGTTGCACCGGAACGTTTGCCGCAACATCTACCTCGTCGATATCCAGATGCGTCCGCTTTTTACGCAACGACTCACGATAGACGTTTTTAGCAACACCTAAACAATAGGCGAGTTTGTTTTCGATTTCTTCGGTGGAGATTTTCAGGATCACGCGGTTGATGGTTTCATCCGCAAGTTCATCCGCGTAGTTGCAACCTCGCAGCGAAAAAAACCGGCACAAGCGAAATCGCAGGCGTTCATACTCTTCACCCGCGCGCTCAGAATCAAGACTGAGCCACTCGAGAAACCTCGCAAAGCTTTCCTGAGTTATGTCTGTTTTCACTTAAACATTTTCTTTCCAGATTCGCTTAGAACCCTTCGTAGAAAATCGAGGGACAGTTTTAAGTCTACAGGTAGCGTTACGTTCTGGTTGGATCGATCACTCATGGATGCAAGCACGAAATCATAAAGAGAACTCGTGCAATCCAGTCTCAGGAGAAGAATCGATGCCAGGAAAACTTAAATCATTTTCGACGCTTTTCGCGTTCACGCTTTTGGTAGCTGTTACGTCGTCAGCGAGGGCACAAGAAAACCGAACTGCTAATCCGCCGAAGAAGGTGCCCACCCTCCCCTGCTGCAAATGCCTTGGCGGCTCCAACCAACTGAACCTCAGCACGATAAGCCCAAATCAGTGGATTGTGAATGGTAATCCGGCGGTTTTTCTGAATGTGATACACCCGCTTTGGAATATCAACCCCGGCCCAGCCAAGTGGGTCTCGACAATTGCGAGCGGCGGAACCGGTAACGTCCCCGCGGGTTCCTATGTATATCAATTGGATTTTGTCGTGCCGAGTTGCGTAATTGAACAGAAAGTAAGCTTAACGGGCAACTACGGAGGGGATGACGATGTCTCGATTTTTCTGGACAACACTTTGTTATCACAATGCAACGGGGGTTGGTGTTTCAATATCCAGCACAAATTGAACGTACCAACATTTAGCGCGCTCATAGCTTCCGGCGCACATGCGCTTGTCGTAAAAGTGCAGAATAGCGGTGGACCATCGGGAATGTTTGTTAATGCAAATCTGGTCAGCGCCTGCAGTAACTAATCTGCAAACCGCCTCACCATTCAAATAACGGTGTCACCATCGAGAGTCCCAGGTAAACCTTCCTGACTTGGGACTCTTCTCCCCGTCTGTCGAACAAACTATTGCTACCAACTACATTGAAATCACTTCACCACGGGATATCCAATGATAACTGTGACCCAAGCGACAACATCAGAATAATCACCTCCGTCACATCACGACTGTGGACTTGGGGCGGTCGGTATGCAGGCTTCACTCTGACAGACACTTGCGGTGGTCCAAATTACGGACGAACTTCTCTGACACCCTCGCTTTACAACGATGCGGCGCGTGCGCGAGACATGGCTGGGGCCGTCAAATGCGGCGCTTCGACATACCTGATAGGAGGGACTTACGGCCATGGCACTTCATTCCAGAACCGCGGGATGATGGTTGATAAGCTCGGGCTTTAGATTTAGAGAGCATTGGCGTCAAGTTCGCCGCCCTCAAGCGGCAAAAAGTAAAAAGAAATCGTCCGCAAAGATAAAAGTGTCGTTCAAGTTCAGTATCCTTAAAATTGAAGTAGCTGAGGACAAAACTAAGCATTTCTTCTGGTGGCGCCAAAAGAGTTACGAAGATCGCCTCAAATTATAAGCACCAGTCCTCGAGGCGCAATCGGACATATTGTCGCCCTTTTATACTGTCGAGACGAATTCGCTGATTCCCTTTCCAGCGAACAACTTTCAAGGCATAGAATTCGGCAAAAGCGACTTCGAGTGATTTATCTCGACATTTTGGAAGAAACGCGCCAAAGACACCTTGCAGTTGCATTCGAAAATCGTTGTCATCCTTGAACAGAAATTCTTCCAATTGCTTTTTCAGCTCCTCTTTTGAGAGTGAATTTCCGGCCGCTGCTGGAAGAAGTTGTACAAAAAGAGTTTCTGAAGCGAATCCAGTGTTCGAGAGCACGGACGCCACTATGACATCCCCTTCTTGAGGAATACGGACAGGCTTTGGATGATCACGTTTAGCCGCCTGAAATAAAGCCACAGCATCTTGAGGGGTCATCCTCAGAGTTTTGGACCAGTGCCACTCAAAGCCTCCATTTTGAAAGAAGGCAACGGACGCATTTACCAGTCCTATCTCCTCAGAAAGATTAGCCACTCGGATTGCAGCCGACAGCTGCGACACTTTTGATTTTTCAGCGAGTCTTTTTAGTTGAGACGCCACAATTGGCACTGAAGGCACATATTGACATACCACACTTTCGGGTAATAGCAATTCAGAAGCAAGGTCGTTAACCCTTCGCTCCTCATCACTATTAGATTTTAGTGAGTCGTATACCGACTCACCTACCACTGTAGGTATCGCAAGCAACAAGTGGCCCAACTCATGCGCCAGTGTGAACCGTTGCCTAGTGACAGATACGCTGCTGTTGATGCGAATCAGTTTTCCCGCGGGACCGGAGAGTGCCCAACCATCACATCCAGTAAGAGTTCCGTGATAGATCTCGATTCCAAGCTTCTTGGCGAGCTTCTCCGGGCCTTCGGGAAAATGCGCTTCCGCGAACTTTTTTGCCTCGTCGATACTTGTCATGTATCGCGTTTTTTCAAGGTCTTAACGCCTAGCACCAAATTGATGTCGTTCAGTAAAGTCGTCTTGGTATCGTGGTCCAAAGAAGCAAGATCATAGTTCCTAAAACGAACTTTCAACTTTGGATGAAGCTCCAGCATCCGTACAATATGCAGATCCAACTCAGACTTGACGCGAACAGCGCTTAAATCATCAAGGTCGGTCCGGACATTGCGAGGTGGTCGCATGCCTCCCGCCGGCGGTGCAAAATCTGCCATCTTCGTCATAGGTCGTATCCTTCATCTCTTAACCACCTGAAAGCTTCAGTGGGTGATAATTCCATCTGCTCTAAGCCATCCTCTTCACCCACACTTTCAACCCCTCTTTTCGTGTAAAAAGAAATCGTTCTCTCGTCGCGAAAAGAAAGAAGGTTAACTCTTCCCTCTAATCCTACTACATAACTGTGAAAGGCTGCTCTCACGAGCAAACCTTCTCCAACCCCGCGATACAATGGGGAGGAAACAAGCCAAGAACGGTTTCGAGGGGCGGTTGATAATGCTTCCACATAAACTGCCCCCTTCTCGCTTTCTACAAACGATCTCGCGTTGAGCCAATAAAGGATGGCGCCTTGGATGTCCCCATCAAGCGTTTCTATTGCAAACGCTTCATGCCAGCGACTATTTCTCAATTCTCCCAGCCTGCTGGCCCAATGCCAGCTATTGTCGTTCTCCCTTTTTCGCATTTCCGTAGGGGCGTCAAGATCTTGCCACCATGTACCGTCGATTTTAGTCTTCGCGATCGTTCGGCTTAGTCTTACGAATCGAGCTTCAACGACGTAATTGTCCTCCGCTCTTACCAGATCGATCTCATTCGGCAACAAAAGCATCTACTTCTTAAATTACAGCAGCAGGCAGGGATTTGCATTAGGAAAGATTGCTCGCCGGCCCTGTGAGCTGTTCATAATCGCACACGTCGGCTCTCTAAAGCAGCAATGGAGTCCCTCGGCACTTACACAGAGTGGCCCCTTAAAGAAATCAAGAGTTCCGCTGTTCGTCTCCACACGAGCTATTTTCTCACGGGAACCGAAATCACAGAGGAGAAAAGAGGTTCCCTCCCCATTTTCTGTAGGGCAACCAGGCCAGTTTTGATTCTGGTCCATAACGGATCGAAGGGAAAGGACATGATCCTTTCCCTCGATCTTTGTTGGTACCCGTGACCATCCGACGTGGTCCAAAACATTTTGACGTTTCCGCTACAAAGACCCGCCGGCTCTTGAAGTTTAGGCTCCAGTCTTAACTCATAAATAAGCGAAAACTTCCTCCACGAGATCTGCCTACAAGAGCCGACATTTCTACCTTATCTCTCGCCCGCGAAATGTTTCGCGTCAATTTATCATTCTAAGCTAGAGATTATCGCGGAGTTCGAATTATCAGTTTGTTGTCTGCGATTCGGCCCTTCTCTGGCCGTATTGAGCTTGTCTTTAAAGCAAGGACGCATTGTGAATAAAACCCGATCGTTAAGCGCTAACAGGTTGTCACAAACGATCCAATTCCCCTTACCCGCAACTTCCCCAGACGAAAGGAAACTACTCTATGCCGATTAACTTTATCCCTAATGATCCCGGTGCTCTGAATGCTTTGCCCATGCGACAGATTGCGCCTCGCGCAAACCGCCCGGCAACCCGCGCGGGATTCAATTTCTCCGGTGCGGCTGCTGAAGGATTATTCAATCAGGGCACACCTCAGTTTCTCTTCTGGCAAGCGCGGGAAGCCGCTTTGTTGGCCGTTACGGTCTGGGAGGATCTAAATGGAAATTTGTCTAAGTGGGCGCGCTCGAGCAACAGTAAAAAACTGAATTTGCTGCAGGATGCCGGCGACGATCTGAATGCCTTCTACGATGGCCAAAGTCTTTCGTTCTTCCATCACGCGACGGGAAATCAAACGACCTTTTCCGGAGCGAGCACAGATGTAGTGGCCCACGAAGCAGGTCATGCCTTGCTGGATACAGTACGGCCGGAACTGTTTCTCAGCTCCATCACAGAACAAGGCGCATTTCATGAGGCGTTCGGCGATTGTATGGCGCTGATTGTTGGTCTATCTGATCGAGACACGCGCGTCGCCTTGCTCAATGCGTCGGCAAATCTTTCGACCCAGAATTTTCTCGAAGCGACGGCCGAGGACCTTTCGGCTGGTGTTAAGCGAGCATTGGGTGCTAATCATCCAGCCGCCGCGCCACGTCACGCGCGTAACAACTTTCAGTTTCAGTTGCCAACAACTCTGCCCACCTCTGGTCCACCTCCGGTACTGACCAGGGAAATTCATAGCTTCGGTCGGATCTTCAGCGGCTGTTTCTACGATACGATTCGCAACATCTTCAACTCGTCTTCTACGCGAAACGAAGCAAGCCTGCTGGCCGCAACTCGCACCGCTGCGAAGCTGTTGATAAACGCCGCCAGGAACGCCCCCGTCACAACCCGCTTCTTCCAGGCGGTTGGACGCGCGATGGTTTTGGCGGACCAGACAAGTAACGCCAGCGCTAACCGGCAAGCAATTATTGACGCATTCGCCGGCCACAGCATTCAACTTGGAAGTTCTGCAATGCTCGCGGCCAGGGCGACTCTGGCGGGCGCCGCTCCCAAGCTGACCGGTAAACAACTGCTTTCAGCCGCCACAGTAAAGGATCTAAGAGAACGAATTGGCGCCGAGCCAGGGTCGAGGTTCTCATTCAATGTCGTTGAGATCGGCGACGAGAAAGTGACTGAGGTCGTGCACCAACGCGAAGTCCCACTTACAGGTTTGGATAATCGGCTGAGAGGTGTGGTGGCGATTGCGCACGAACCTATGTTAGTCAAACCGGAAGGTGGCATGGCGGCCATCGCCAGTGCTCTCCCCGACGCGAACACGAGTACGGACGAGGTCCAGTCCTTTGTAGAAACGCTGTTGGACCATAACCGGATCGAATTTGATGGGCGTGGTCGTGGGACATCCAAACGAGGTGCAACTAAGCGAGGTAGCGCCGCCGTCGCCGCCACTTCCGATGACGAGCTGGTTGATATTCCGACTCATACCATCGTAACTCGCGGCGGGAAGAAAGTATTGACCCGCATTAGATTTACGTGCTTCGGATGTCACGACTAGCAACTTAGATTGCTGAAAACCGTTTGCGGACCAATCGCTTTCGGCCCTTCTTGTCAGTCTCGATGCGATGAGTCGCGCCGGGAGGTAGTGGTCCAGGTTTATCGGTAACCTGGTCATTATCAGCCAGCGTTTCAACAAAACTTGCCGCATCGGCTACCGCTTCAGGATCCGGTTGGTCCGCTTTGACCGACCGGATTCCTCCTTTCTTATTCAGGTCGACTTCAACGTCTACCGGAATTTGCACATCAACGTTTTCCTTATTACCTGCTTTTGGGTTCGGCACCGAATGCCATTGTTGAGCGCGGGCGTGGACCTTTGTCCCTTCCTTTTTCTTTGCCATTGAGAGCAACTCCATTTCATGCTGACTCGATAGTGCTAATTTGAGGGCGGATTCAAAGTTCGAATTATGTTCCGGGTGGATTATCTGGCTAACCAACAGGGGCGCGTTGGACCAATCATTAAAGTCTCCAGCACCAGCCGCTGAAGCAAACAGCAAAGTAGTCATTCCGAGTTTTTGAGCAGCAGAGATGTGATCGGAGTTTTCTGTAATGAACAGACAATCACCAAGACCGGCCTTCAGCCCAAGCCGGGCAATGGCTAGTTCGAAGATTTTTCGATCCGGTTTTCTGACACCTGCATTAGTTGACAGAGTAATGTGGTGCTCGAAAGGTTTGAAAAACTTACTGAGTTTGAGCTGCTTGAGGATGTCAACGTATTGCTGAAAGAGCGTTTCGATCTTTGCGGAAGTTACCGGTGGATCGGGCATTAAGAAATCTGACACGAGGGCCATTTGCAAAGGCTCGCCACCGGCAGTTTCAAAGGTCTGCAAAGTCTCCAGAGCTTCGGGGACGTGAGGAAAAACTGAGTCATCGTGAGCCAGCGTATCTCCCAAGTCGAGCAGTAGAATCTGTATTGTCATGACTCAACCTCCAGGAGGAACGAAGTACAGTTTTAAAGATCTATCTTACACCCGATGTGCGACTGGCAGTATTTATACGGGAAATGGCGAGAATGCGGAATTGAAGAAAACCACGTGGGCGTAGTATGCGAACGGGCGCCTCAACCAACAGTCCTGACGCCTGCGTTCCTATTTAAGATCCTACTAATTTAGCGAACCCAAAGGCCGTGCGCCTTGCCAAACCTTCACATCTCCAGCTTTGTCACTTACCACGAGCGTTAATCCATCGTCGGAAAACTTAACCGAGGTTGGTGCTAGCCCTTTACCATTTCGTTGGAGCGTTATGATCTCCTCTAAATCCTTCACGTCTGGTCTAACCTCCCAAAGAATCACGGCCCGCTCATAACTTGCAGTTACCAGTCGCTTTCCATCTGGCGAGAAAGCCAGTCGCTCAATGAAATGAGATTCCTTATGTTTTTCGTTTCCCGAATCCAAATCCCATAACCTTACGGTATTATCGTCTCCCGCACTCGCCAAAAGTCTTCCACCTGGCGAGAAAATCATTTGTTTGACGACTCCAATATGACCACTCAACGTTCTCATTCTCGTTCTTGATGCGACGTCCCAAATCACGATTTTTCCGTCTAAATCAGCAGATGCAATTCTTCTACCGTCGGGTGAAAATGTGGCCCTGTAATAGTTGTTTCCACTATCTATTGGCCAATCACTTTTTCCACTTGAAACGTCTGAAAGGATAATATGCCCATCTCTATCGCCCGAAAGAATCTTCCTTCCGTCGGGAGAAAACTCGAGGCTATAGGCGTAAACCCCACTCGCCGTTAATGTGCTGACACGCTTACCCGTCGCAACTGAATAGACGAGGATATGAGAATCTGAAGCTATCACAACCATCGAATCGTCTTTTGAGAAGGCAGCGCCAGCAACAGATCCAGCCTCTCCAAAATCCTGGAGTACTGCGCCCTTTGACAAGTTCCATAATGTCAACCGGTGTGCGCTGGTCCATCCGAGCGCAAGTAATTCATTCTGCGAAGTGAAGGCTGTTGTCACTACTGACTCCGGGCGCAACGCCGGCCACCGGGGCAGCTCCGACAAATTCAGATCCCAAATCTTAATCAGGCCATCACCGTCACCAGAAAGCAGGTAGCGTCCATCGTCAGACACGCTTAGCGTACTAATCGCTGCACCATGGCCGAGAATTACGCGCAATTGTTTTCCCGCAACACTGTCCCAAACTTTAATAGTGCGATCGATTGAACCGGTTACTAGTGTCTTGCGATCGGGAAGAAACGTGAAGGAGGTAATTTCGCCAGAATGGTTTTCGATGAAACTAATAATTTGACCATCACTCAAGTTGCGGGAGTAGATATTACCGTCCATCGTGGTCGCATAAAGGCGCCCTCCGTCCGGCGAAAAGAAGAGTAATCCAAGCGAACCCGGAAAGGTGAAAGTCTGAAACGGTAGTCGCGTCCGGAGATCGAATATCTGCACGCTGCTATGGCTCATACTCACGGCCAAACTGTATCCGTCTGACGAGAACGCCAACGCCGGTTTCTCCATTTGAGCTTGGTTATCTAGTTTGGGCGCGCCCGACGCTATGTCCCAAACCTTAAGAGCCCCTCCATTGAAAGCAGCGGCCACCATCTTCCCGTCAGGAGAAAAAACTACGGACGAGACTGCCGCACCAGGGCCGGGAAAAGTCTGTCTTGGCTGCTGACGCGCGAGGTCCCAAATTACTACCGACTTCTCGGGAGAATCTGTCGCCAGGTATTTCTTATCAGGTGAGAAAACCGCGATATCGAAATTTGCGCCGGCTGGAGGCGTAAGCAACGAGCTTTCTTTTTGCAAAGTCCGATCATACAAGTCAATCAAATAGGTACGTCGCTTTTGGGCGATGACATGGAGGACCCTGGCGATCGCAAGTGTATTTAAATCCTGATAAAACGTGGCGCTGGTAATATGTCCATCCTCTTTAACGCGCTGCACCGCGTTATGCGCATAACGCCAGAACAAAAACCATTCGAACCCCCGCAGATCTTCTCCACCTTGAGTTGCTGCTTGTTCTACAAAGTCTTCGACGTGGGGAATGTTTGCACTCTCATATTCCCGATTAGCAAGGGTTATATTGGCCATATAGACCAGTCGCTTGTTGGCGGCAATCTGTTCCAACGCTCGATCCCACTGTCTTACGGCGACCAACACAAGGGAAATAACAATCAATAAAATGACGCCGGCGACCGCTCCGGTTCGAATGACACCGCGACGGAACGCTGCAGCTTGTCTTCTAACTTCGGCTTCAGGAAGATTGTCTGCGATCCATGCCTTATCAAAAACCCGATCATAAATGCGATTACTGACCCGTAGATTTCCGTTTCTGGCCCTGGCAATACCTGACAAGCAGAGTGCGCCTACCAAAGGCTGTGTATTGTCGTCAGCGACTCGCTTCTTTTTTCTGACTCGGGAATAGAGATTCAGCAACGCAGTTACATCCAAACCGCTTCGCAACAACCTTTCGCGAACGAAGATGAGGTTATCGTCATGCTCGCGCGCCCGCGTGGAGAAGAATATCTCCTCGATTGATTTATCAAGTTCGCGTTTGCTTTTCCTTAGTTCTTTCTCGGAAACTGTCTGACAGAGACGTTGCGTGAGATAGGGATGTCCGTTGGTCCAATAGAACACGCGCTTGAGCAGTTCGCAATTCGCGGCGGCACTGTGACCCAGCTCCGCCGCAAGTGACAACGCCTCTTTTTCGGTAAAATCATTTAGCTCTATTCGCTGGCCGACGTTAAAAGGTGTCGTTAGAGTATTGCGGATTAGATCCGAAGGATTCACTACGCCTAACAAGCAAAACGTGAGGCGATTCATCTCACCGTCTTCGTTTCGCAGGTTGTAGCATTCTCGAATTCCAGCGAAGAACTCGTCAGTGGAAAAAGCGAGACTGGCAACAGCATCGATCTCATCTACAAAAATCACCAGACGTCCCGCCCGTAACGGCAGAACAACTTTTCTAATCGCGGCGATCCACCTCTGCATTGGTCCAAGAAAAGCCTGGTCTTCCCAGAACGCCAACAGCTCGTCTTCCAAATCGAGTCGATCACCAAGTTGCATGATCAAACCGCAATACCACTGTTCCGGAGAGAGATTGGTGCCGATACCGGTGAGATCCAAAATCGCAACAGTAATTCCCGCGTCGCGTAAACGAACGGCCGTGCGCAACATCAGCGACGATTTACCCATCTGACGCGAAGTCAACACATGGCAAAACTCATCACCACTTAGTCCGTTGAATAGCTCATCATCCGCTTTGCGCCGCACGTACGACGGGGCATCGGGTCGCATCGTTCCGCCCGTGACGTAGAAGTTGTGAGAGTGTGAGGAGCTTGCACTCATACCAGGTGTTTTCTGAGATATTGGGCGTAAAGATTACATCGCAATCGTGGTTCTTCCGCTGTGTCGCCTGAGAAAACGCCAGCACTTCGCAAACGATAAAAGGCTGCGTGAGATGGCTTTGACTCCGAAACTAAAAAGTTGCGTAGTTCGTGAAGCAACTGCTCGTCTCGTTCCAGTGAGATTCGTAAGCGACCTAAATGATCGCCGAATGGACCATCTTCGTGGTCGCATCTGAGCTCCAGCGAACTCAAACTAAAGTTATGTTTACAGATTTCATACAGACCTCTTTGCGAGAGATAGGGATGGCCACCTACCAGCCTGTGAAAACGATCAATTTCATCGGAGTCTACCAGTGGCCCACGATATCGTTCATTTAACTCACAAAGCTGGGCTCGATTGAAGTCGTCCAACTTTAAGCGAGTACCGACATTGAAAGGCGATTGATTGAGATCGGAGATAAAGAGATGGGCCTCAGTCGCATAAGCAATAGCGATGGTCAGTCGATGCCATGGCCCACCAGGATCAAGTGCGCGCAAATTATGCCACGACCGAAAGAGTCCAAAAATTTCACTCGCATAATGATGCTTGAATAGACGATCCACTTCATCAAGCGCGAGGACAAAGTATGTGTCTCCCTCAGACAATACCTGGCGCCGCAGAAAACGTTCGAAGTTACTGCTGGGACTCAAACGTTCGTTCCACTGCGTGTGAGGACTTAAATCAGGATCGACGTGGTACGCGATCAGTTCCGCCATCGCGGCGAGCAACTTCCTGGAGCTTTCAAATTCCTCTGAGCCGAAATGTTGGAAGTCGATTAGTGACGTACGGGCTCCGACCATGCGGGCAGCTTCAAGTCCGCGAGCCATCAATGAAGTCTTGCCGATCTGTCGCGCACCTTTAACCAACACGATGCTGTCGTGTCTTTCCAGCGCATTACAAAACTCGTCATCGCTCGATCTCGAAATGTAAAGAATGGAGTGAAGTGGTAAGGCTCCTCCCGGCGGCTCGATGAGATCTGTGTTGCGTCCATTGTTTGGTGCTGGACGAACGACCTTTACTTCCGGAAGAAAGCGATAGCCGCGTTTGGAAACAGTCTCGATATAAACGCCGTCGTTTAAGGTGGCGCGTAAATCATGTATATGGACCGTGAGATTGTTGTCGTCGACTGCGGCGTCGGGCCAAAGACCGCGGATTAGCTCGTCCTTTTCCAGCATTCGTCCCTGGTGTTCGACAAAGATCACCAGCAGATCGAAAAGCTTGGGCCGTAGCTTTACCTCTGCCTTACCTTGCCAGAGCTTGCATTCATTTATGTTGAGACGGTAAGGACCGAATTCATATTCCTCATCTGGTCGAACCTTCATGGGGGAGGATCCTCTTAAAAGGCAGTTGAGTGGTTTAAGAAAAACTTAACCGAATTTTGCGCGCAATACTATGGGAATTTAAAGACGTAAGGCAAACCCGTAAGTAGACTCAGCGACGTTCGAAATTGCAGTTGGCCAAAGGCAATAGGATCTGCGAGGAAACTTCTGCGTTTTCTATCAATCGTATTGCCAGGATCTAATGAAGACAAACGCATCTACTAATTAAAGGAGAAAGAAATGGCGACAGTTGATGTCCTGGGTTACTTCCCAAAAAACATGAGCGACTTTATTAAGTTCTGCATATACGGAGAGAGCGAAACACTCGGATCCTCTGTAGTGAAGCCCGGTATTTTTGAGTGGCTATACGGTAAGGGAGTTACGGCGGCGCACTTCTTTACCAGTCTTCCAAACGACCCTGTCCAGGTGTTTGTAGCTACCATTAAAAAGTCCGATGACGATGATATGCCATGGGACAAGAAGATCGGAGGTTTTGAAAAATACGTGCACTTAGATGGACAGCTCACTCACGTCACAGATCTTCTACCCACGAATCTAAATCTCAACATTAGATCGAATAAAGCACTGGATGACTGGTTTGTAAAAGGTAGGCTGGCGACGGATAGACTTCTTGACTTTCTTAAAAACGGCCAAAAGGAGCATAACCTAACGTTCACACTTGAGAAAGTTAAAGATACTCTGTTCGGTGAACCAGAGACTGACCTTCGAAGTTTGCGAGCTGAGATAGAAGAGGCGCTAGGATCACCGCTTTTAGAAGAACCTACATCCATAGATCTAACAAACATCATCAACTCCGTTTTGACGGCCGCGCCGTTTAAATGAGTCACGTCCTGATGTTTTGGAGCTCTGCAGCCCTAACAACCTAAAACTAAGAAGTTGAGTCAGTTACTAAACGAGAGTGTTCTCGTGATTACAACCTTAGGTGGATAAAGTAAGTGAAAGGAGTTTGTCATGACAACAGTTTTGCATGGTAGCGTACCGCCTCTCGAATTAGCGGTTCCGGAACCTGAAGACGACGAAACACCACAGAAGTTGGCGGATCCTTATTACCCGCCTTGGAAGTTTGGTTACATGTTTCCCGATCTACAACACGATTCACAAAATCGGTTAGAAACAGGCCCCAGGACTTTTGAAGGGCTTAGAGAACTGGGATCAGAGGGAATGAAGGAGCCGCTGAAAGACGAAAATGATGATTTCGATGAGATTATTCCCGGTGTTCCCGTCCCGACGATATACACCTTTTTTGGACAGTTCGTAGACCATGACATCACCTTCGAGCGTGGATCGAGAAACATCAACCTGAAAACGGCTGCTCCAATAGACCCGAAGTATATAGAAAAGTTCATCTCTAATTCGAGGTCGCCTACTCTGGATCTAGACAATATTTATGGTCCCAACTTCGTGGGCGAACTCTCGCCTCGTGACCCTCAACGTCCAGACAAGATGCGAATTGACAAGGCTATTTTAGCGGAACCATCACGCGGATTAGCCCCCGGGAAAGATCTTTATAATGATTTGCCCAGAGGTGAAGACGGGAAAGCCTTAATTGGTGATCCACGGGATGATCAAAATGTCATTCTGGCCCAGCTCCATGTAGCTTTCCTGAGGGCTCATAATTCACTGGTGGACCGCGGACTAAAATTTGGAGAAGCGCAGAAGCAACTCCGGCAGCATTACCAGTGGATTGTCCTAGATGACTTTTTGGAACGTATCGCCGATCCCAATATCGTCAAAAGAGTAAGGTATCGCGGGCCCAAATTCTTTAATCCTTCGGCTAAAACTTTTTTCATGCCATTCGAGTTCTCAATCGCAGCGTTCAGATTTGGTCATAGTAAAGTGCGGAAGTCCTATAGTCATTTCAATTCGCTGCAAAAGAGCGCGGAATTAGACGACCTCTTCAAAAATGCCGGGCGTCCGCTACTATCTGATTGGATAATCGACTGGAGCGCTTTTTTGGATGCAGAGGGCGCTGCTCATTTTCCCAGGCCAATCGATCCGGCTCTAACAGCCACGTTGTCTCAGTTGAAACCGGCACAGATCGGCGAGGGCGATCCGGAGAACAATCTTGCAGTTAGAAATCTGTTGCGAGGTTATATTTTTAGTCTACCAACAGGCCAAGCTGTGGCAGACGCCATGGCCTCGCAAGGCATAAAACGAATGACGCCAGCACAAATCATGTCGTGGGCTATCGAATACGACGTTAAGGAACAGATCGAGATTCTTAAGAATTTCCAGTTTCTGGAGCGCACCCCTTTATGGTTCTACATCCTTGCCGAAGCTACCTATTACAGCCGCGGGTATCACCTTGGACCAGTCGGCAGCACCATCGTCGCTGAAGTGCTGATTGGAATTTTACGAAACAGTACTGACTCCATTCTCTGCGATCCGCATTGGCGACCTACTCTCGGACGCACTCCCGGCAAATTTGATCTCGAGGATCTTCTAAGGCTGGCGGGCGTCTACTAACCACCGCCGACAGAAATCACACGTTTATCTGAAAAGCAGGACAGGCTGACTGCCTGACGGGTAAACGTGTGCCCCCAAATCTGGAACTCCCTCGCGGGGGTCCTTTAACAAGGAGGTTTTTATGGAAACCGAAAGGGTGAATCAGGCATGTCTATCCGACCCGACCATTCGTCATTTGACCCAGCGCCATCGATACACGGCCCCCAACAAAACTACCCGGAGATGGGTACACTGCGGTCAGGCCGAAGCGACTACGTTCGAGCGATTTCTCTGTTGGCTCGGACCGAATCCAGAATCCGCGGGCCTCAAATACGAGGCAATTCGCAGTCGACTAATAATGATGTTCAAAGCACGAAGATGCATATTTGCAGAAGACTTGGCCGACGCCACCATCGAACGAGTCGCGCGCAAGCTTACCGATACGAATTTCCAGTTCGCGGGTGATCCGGCTTTTTACTTTTATGGGGTCGCCAAAAAAATCTATCTGGAACACAAGCGCGCGCCCACGGTTGATTACTGCGGACAGGATTTCTATCTACCTTCAAATTCTCACGACGATCTGTTGGAAGAGAGACTTCGACAGTTGGACCAGGCGCTAAACACCATTTCAAAAACAGACCGAGAATTAATCCTTCGGTACTACGACTGCCAGACAAACAACATCAAGCAGCGACGGGCCCTGGCCAACGAATTGGGCATACCGCCTAACGCTCTTCGCCTGCGTGTCTTTCGTATCAGGAAGGAACTCAAAAACCAATTAGCGGGGAGCAGTAAAGAAGCTACAGACCGGGGAGGCGCAGCATTCCTTCCCGGCTTCGAGCCGCAAAATGCCACTGAAACGCCCCAGCCGAAGCGGGCGAAATGTTTTTCTCTTAAGCGACACAACAGTTAGAACTTGCGAACCATTCATAACTGAAAGCGAGAAGAACAATGAACAACAGCACCGTCGTTAAGTTAAACTCTACTGGACCACAGGGTCAGGAACTTTTCCTGGCCGTAGACTTCACTACGCGTCAGGCGTCAGTCATCGTAGTGGATCCGAGGAACGGAAATATTGCCATTTCTGATGTTCAGTCGATCGCGGTTAGAGGCGCGTAGGACGGCCCAGCTTTAATCGCGCCATTGAAGATACTGGTCGGTAAGTCATCTTTTCTTAGTTCACTATTCCTAACTCCGCGATACTCCTTTATTGTTGTTGCCGCAATCCGGCAGTCAGCAACTTCGAGGAGTATCGCGGGCCTATGATTCGAACTCTTTCACTACTGACGCTACTTTGCGGCAGTTTCTTTACCGCATTCGCGCAGGACGTTACACAACTTCAAAAGATCGGTGGCGTAAAAAGCTTCGAGAAGTCTGATCGGAGCGTCACGCTTCACTGCACTGACGGATCGGAGGTGCGGGTTTTAGTACTTGCTCCTGATCTCATTCGCGTGAGGGCGAGCTTTACTAAACAGTTCCCGGCTATTGATCATTCGTGGGCGATTGCGAAGGATGATTGGCCCACGCCGCGCTGGGAACTTACAGAAAACGCGGAAGCGATTACGATAACGACCGATGAAGTCGAGACGATAATCAAACGCTCGCCACTCCTCATCGAGTTTCGTGATGCGAAGACGCACCAATTAATAAATGCCGATGAACAACCGATGTCCTTTGACGCGAAGAAACTACTCGCGTCGCTGATGTTTGATCCGGACGCAGGTCTGTTTGTCGCAGCATCCAAGAAGCTCGGGTTCGACGAACACTTCTATGGCCTCGGCGAGAAAGCAGCGCGTCTCGATAAGCGACGCAGTTTCTTTACCAATTGGAATTCAGATACGCCCGGCTACACCGAAGGCAAAGATCCGATCTATCAAACAATTCCTTTCTACATTGGCCTGCAAAAAGGCACTGCCTACGGAATCTTTTTTGACAACAGCTATCGCAGCTATTTCGACTTTGGGCGCTCCTCACAACAACGCGCGTGGTTTGGCGCCGAAGGTGGCGAGCTCAACTACTACTTCTTTTATGGTCCATCAATAAAAAAGGTCCTCAGCCGATACGCGGATCTCACCGGCCACATGAACCTGCCGCCATTGTGGGCTTTAGGTAATCAACAAAGTCGCTGGAGCTACTACCCGGATACGATGGTTGAAGACGTTGTTCGTGAATATCGAACTCGCGATCTGCCGCTCGATGTAGTCCATCTCGATATCGATTACATGAATGGCTATCGCGTCTTCACTTTCAACAACCAGCGCTTTCCGAATCCCAAAGCACTCACCGATAAGTTGGCCCAACAAGGCGTAAAGGTCGTAACCATCGTCGATCCAGGAGTGAAGTATCAGCCTGATGGTCCGGATCGTTATTACGTCTTCGATCAGGGTGTCGAGAACAAGTATTTTCAGTATCGCCGCAACGGAAAACTTTTTGTGCCGCGCGTTTGGCCTGGTGAAAGCGCTTTCGTTGATTACACACTTCCCGACGCGCGGCGCTGGTGGGGCGATCTTCATCGCGCTTACACCGATAACGGCATCGCGGGAATTTGGAACGATATGAATGAACCATCCGACTTCGTCGATCAAACCGGCAAGAACCAGCTCGACGTAGTCAGCAATGACGAAGGTCAGAAAACAACCCACGCAAAGAACCGTAACGTGTTCGCGTTGTTGATGGCGCGCGCCACTTATGAAGGTCTTGAAAGACTACGACCCGATCGCCGGCCTTATGTGATCTCGCGCGCAGGCTACGCCGGGATTCAACGTTACTCAACGATGTGGACTGGCGACACAAACAGCACGTGGGATGCGCTGGCTTTGAATATCCCGATGTTCACGAGTCTCGGATTGTCCGGCGAGCCTTTTATTGGCAGTGATATCGGTGGCTTTATCGGACGCGCGGATGGCGAGCTGTTGGTGCGTTCATATCAGGTTGGTTTTCTCGCGCCGTTTTGTCGCAATCACAAAACGATCGATGGTTACGATCAGGAGCCGTGGCGATTCGGGTCATATTACGAAGATATCATCCGCAAATATTTGAAGCTTCGTTACACACTCTTGCCTTTCCTTTATACAACGCTCGAAGAAGCCCACCGCACCGGTGTACCTCTATTCAGGCCACTCGTACTCAACTATCCTGACGACTCAAACACCTACAATCTCGACGATGAATTCATGGTTGGCGACGACCTGCTGGTCGCGCCCGTTATGAAACCCGATGTTACTAAGCGGCTTGTCTATCTACCGAACGGAACTTGGTACGACTATTGGACCAACAAGAAGTTCAACGGTGGGACGATGCTCAGCGTTGATGCGCCACTCGAAAGTGTTCCCATCTTTGTGCGCGCAGGCGCTATTGTGCCAACTGGTCCAACGATGAGTTATGTCGGCGAGAAACGATCTGATCCGATCAGTTTCAATGTCTATCCTGACGATAGAGGCGTCGCGGCAGGAAGTCTGTACGAGGATGATGGCATTACTCCTTCGTATAAGACTGGAGCGTTTCGTCGAACGAAGATCGACGTAACCAGAAAAGGGACTGGATACCTGGTTAACTTTGGCGATAGCGAGGGAACTTACGAACTTGGACCACGTAAATTTAGGCTGGTTTTTCCGGGACGAAACAAAGAATTAATCGTGGCGGGTGACGGTAAAGCGCGAACGGTTGCAGTCAACTAATCTTTCTCTGCGCCTCCTCGTGTGCTCTGCGTCTCTGTGTTGAAACCCGGGATCGTTTAAGCGAACACCAATTTCAACACAGAGACGCTGAGAACGCGGAGACGCAGAGAAGAAACCCGTTAACCGTTAGTACCAACTCGCGTTTACACAGAAATGCTGGCAGTCTCTTCGACGATCACGAGGTTGTCGTCCGTAGCGAGTGTGTTAAGAATGATCTCCTCGTTTCGGTAAACAAAGCC
>DATDMC010000020.1:0-33089 GCA_036518995.1 Pyrinomonadaceae bacterium
TTATTTAGGAGACCCACCCGCTACCGCGAGGTGGTACTGACTATCACAACACTCTGGCATTCAACATGAACACACGACGCAAATTTCTCATTCAAGCACCGCTTAGTGTGCTAGTCACAGCGACGGGACTAAGCGAACTAACCAACGCGCAAACGCCTTCACAAACTCCGAGTACACCTGGCGCGCCACCAACGTTTGGCACTGGCGCCGGCAGTGGGCCGGAGGTAACTCCGCAAACGTTTGCCGAAGCTGAGAAGTTGATGCAAGTGACGATGACGCCGGCGCAACGTGAACAGGCTGCAGATTCATGGCGGACTTCACTCGCACAATATTTCGAGCGACGTACTGGTCCACGCAAAGTTGCGCTTGGTCCAACTGAAGCGCCGGCCACATTATGGAACCCCGTGCTTCCGGGGATCACGATCGCAAATGCACAAGAAGGCTTTAACAGGAATTCTGATGCTGTTCCTTCATTACCAACATCGGACGACGACATCGCCTTTGCTCCAGTCAAGCATCTTTCGAAATGGATCGAAACACGCAAGTTGACGTCGGAACGACTCACAAATATCTACTTAAATCGCATTCAGAAACACGATGCTAAATTGCGTTCAATTATTACGCTCACCAAAGATCACGCCCTCGCCCGGGCCAAAGCTGCGGACGCTGAAATCGCCGCCGGCAAGTATCGTGGTCCACTCCACGGAATTCCTTACGGCGTAAAAGATCTACTTGACACTAAAGATATCCCGACGACTTATGGCGCCGAACCTTTTCGTAATCGTGTGCCGGCGGAAGACTCGGCTGTCGTTCATCGTTTGAACGAAGCGGGCGCGGTTTTGTTGGCGAAGCTTTCACTCGGTGCGTTAGCGCTAAACGACATCTGGTTTGGTGGTCAAACAATGAATCCGTGGCTACTCGAAGAGGGAGCTTCCGGATCGAGTGCTGGACCAGGCGCTGCAACTGCTGCCGCGTTCGTCGCATTTTCGATAGGCAGCGAAACCGGCGGCAGCATTGTTAGTCCCGCAATGCGCTGTGGAGTTACCGGGCTACGTCCGACATTTGGTCGGGTACCGCGAACGGGCGCAATGACTCTTTGTTGGTCGTTGGACAAACTTGGACCAATGACTCGTTGCGTTGAGGACACGATGCTTGTGCTGCAAGCGATTACGGGACCTGACGGCGGTGACCCTTCCAGTTTACCGAGTAAGTTTTCTTATAACGGAAACGCTTCCGTTGCCGGATTGAAAGTCGGATATATCGCGCAGTGGATGAAAGAGAGTCCGGCGACCGACGTCGATCGGGCCGCAATGGAAACAATGAAACGGTTGAAGATGGAGGTAAGGGAAGTATCGCTGCCGGATTGGCCCTATAGTTCGTTGATGCCGATCTTGTTCGCAGAGGGCGCTGCCTCGTTTGAAGATCTTGCCTTGAACGGTCAACTCGGAATGTTGAAAGCGCAAGTAAAGGACGCCTGGCCCAACTTATTTAGAGAGTCGCGTTTTTTATCTGCAGTTGATTTTGTGCAAGCCGATCGTTTACGAAGAAAGGTTGCGCTGGAGATGGCGCGAATCTTTAACGAAGTCGATTTAATGATTGTACCTTCGTTGCGGGATGAACAGTTGACCATCACAAACTTCACCGGACACCCGTCGCTGACGATGCGCGCAGGATTTGTAAACGTGTTCGAAGCACGTAGCGATTGGGCTCCTGATCCGGCGAATCCGTTGCCAAAGTTTGATCCACCGCGTCGCGTCCCGCACGGCATCACGATCCTCGGTCGCTTGTTTGATGATGGTTTGCTTGGACAAGTCGGCGTTGCGTTAGAGCGGGAATTCAAAGTTGTCGACGAACGCCCAGCCGGGTTCTGATGATTACGTTAGCGAAGTATATACATAAAAGGGCCTGCAAACAGTTAATCGAGATGATAAACTGACGGCGACGAGAACTTAATTAGAGCTGGAGCAATTCTAAACAATGGAAAGAAACTTAAAGAACGTTCTTCAGGAGGCGATTCAACTACCTGAGCGTGATCGTGCAACTCTGGCGGGCTTGCTGATCGAGACATTGGATCCTATTTCCGAGTCAGAGTCAGAGGTCGAGGCAGCCTGGTCTGCAGAAATCGATCGGCGCGTGGCAGAGATAGACGCCGGTGAAGTCGAACTGATCCCGTGGGAAGTTGTGCGGGCGGAGTTGTTCGAGAAGCATGAATGAGAGTAAAGCTTCATCCAATGGCTCGCGCCGAACTTCACGATGCACGGAATTGGTATTTAGGACGCAGTGCGGTAAGTGCTACTGCTTTCTCAAGTACAATCGATAATGCCATTTGGAGAATTAGCTATTCGCCCCACTCCTTCCCACGTGCTGAGTACGGTACACGCAAGCTCATACTCCAGCGATTTCCTTTTTCCATTTTCTATCGAATTCGAGAATTTGAGATTGAAGTTGTGGCGGTAGCTCATCAGAAGCGACGGCCAGGTTATTGGTCGGATCGCACTGAGTCACGTCGAGGTGACACTAAATAATTGCTGCTTAAAATAGTAGAAACGCCACTGGATCAGTGGCGTTTCCGGTTAGAGGTTGAATTAATGTTGTTCGGTCTGGACGCTACGCGGCGGACTTCTCCGAATCGCGCGCTTGGATCGTCATCTGGTGAATCGCTTCCATCAATGCCGATCGAACTTCCGCCGGCAGCGAGGCGCGGACGGCGAGTTTGCGGAAGGCGGGAATGGCCTCTACCTGTTCGCTGAAGGCGATCAAACTTACGACCGCCAGGCGTACGCTGATTTCCTCATGCTCTTCGATCGCTTTGAGCAACGGTTGAATTTCACCAGCCTTCGCCATCAGGAAGAGAATCGAGAAGGCGTCGTACATCTCTTCGCGACTGCCACCAACCATCTTATTGATCGCTTCTCCTGCCAATCCCGAGCTGGCTAATGCGGCGCCGATTCGACGACGACCTTCCGGAGTGGTTTCGCGCAGCGCTCGCGTGAACGAGACTGCGCGGTCTTTATCTAATTGCGACATCGAACGAGCCGCCGTGCTTCTTACTGCAACAATGGGATCGTCAAAAGCTTTGCTGATCAAGCCAAACGCTTCATCGCCGGCAAACTGCGTGACTTCTGCAAGTGCCTGCACGCGCTCGTTGGCATCTTCACTGCTTAAACGCTCGAGAATTGCTGCCGGGATGCCGCCTTCTTCGCTGACGACATCAATGCCCTTTTCCTGGCGCACAACATCGATCGCGCTGTGACTGACTTCTTCGTTCTTGCTCTCAACCGGCGAAACAGTTTCGATCTCTTCTTGGACCGGCGCTGTTTCAACTTCCGTCTGATCAAACTGGAGGATTACATACGAATCGCCTTCAGCTAATTGTGTTGGTGTTTGGTTGGATGAAACTGCGTCGTTCAGTTCCAACTCGATTTCGAAGTCGCTGTTGAATACAAACTCATCCAACGTAGGTTGTTCTGAAGTGACTTCGTATTCGTCAACGTCCACCGCTTGAACCTCAACTTCGACATTCACAGGCGCGAGGTTTGCTTCGAGTAGCGCCGCTTCCAAACTCGCAACACTTTCGGTCGCTGTTTGGCATGAGACCTTGCGGTCGCGCAACTGAGCTTTCAACTGCTCAACTTTAGCGATCTGCTTCATCTCTTCCTGGTACAACTCTTCGATCTGGCGGTTGAGTTGAACTTCCTTACTGCTCAACTCTTTAATGTCGCCTTCAACTTCACCGGCGAGAACCGTGAACTTATCGCCGTCAGTCTTCTTCTTCGAGCCCGCTTTGGTCCGTTTGCCGCCAGTCTTCTGAGCGGTGGCTGCTTCTTCAGCCAGACGCGCTTCCAACTTCTCGAGCCGGCGAAGTTGCCTGGTCCTGGCCAACTTCAGCGCCTTCAATTCATTATTGAGTTGCTCTTCACGATTGGCACGCTCGCGGGCTTCCACTTCTGCCTGCTCGCGCATCGTTTCGAGTTCACGAAGATGGGCCTCTTCGAGTTGCCTGGCCTTAAGAGTTTCAGCGTCAACTTCCGCACGCGCGTAATCCAAAGCCATACGCTTGTCTGTGCTCATCGACTTTCGTAACGCTTCCGCCGCTTCTTTCAAACGAGCTTCTTCATCACTGAAATCAATCGTCTCTGTTTGAAGTTGCGTCAACTCGTTACGCAGACTCTCAACTCGTTCACTTTGCGCTGCTTCGTCCGCACGCATCCGCGCGACTTCTTCTTTCAGTTTCTCTTCGTAACGCGAACTCGCCTGGGCCGCCATCTTCGCGTCCTCAAGTGCGCTTTGAAGTTCACTGACTGCTGAATCGGCCGACGTGTGTTGGTTTTCGAATTCCGCAATCTCAGCCGCCCTCGTTGACCTGGCATGCTGAAGTGCTTCGATGTCTGCCAACAGTTTGGCTTCCTGCTCTTTTCGTTGCTGCGCTTCTGCTTCATACGCTTTCAGTTCAGCTTCGAATTTTTCGATAGTCGCAACTTCTGTAACTTTGGCTGCGTGCTGCAATTCAAGTTGTCGTTCTAACTCTTCGATCTGGGTAGCACGTTCACTCGATTCCAACTCTGACTGATTGCGCAGACTTTGAAGTTTTTCGAAACGCTCATCGTTTTCCGTGGCGAGGCGTGCACGTTCCTTCTCCAACTGAGTCTGAACTCGATTTTCCGTCTGCTCTTTGTCGGAGATGCTCGCTTGCAGGGTAACCAACTCCGTCTCGGCCTCGATCAAACGTGATACCTGATCTGCTTCGATACTCTTCAGTACTTCTATCTCGCTTTCAATTTCGCGCGCCCGGTCAGCAGCCTGTTGCACTGCTGTCTCAGCAGTCTGTTGCAACTGGGCGAACTCGGATTTCATGCGCGCTTCGGTGGCAACTTGTTCGCTGAGTTGGGCCTGAGCCTGAACGAGCAGCTTTCCTAATGCTTCAATCTGGTTTGCCTGCTGCTCGGCGGCGGCGCGACTCTCGTCAAGACCGATTTGGAGTTCCAGTTCTCGTTCCTGAAGGTTTTGCGACTCCAACTCTGCAGCCGCTTGCATTGCTTCAAGCTTCGCCAAATTCGCAGCTTCAGTTTCAGCGCGTGCTTTCAGTTCTTCTTCGCGACGAACTTTGGCTTCTTCTGCCGCGGTTACCTGCTCGCGCTCCAGTACGAGGCGTTGCGACTCTTCCTCAGCCTTCAGTTGTTCACACTCGGCTTTGA
Organism: Pyrinomonadaceae bacterium; assembly: GCA_036518995.1. Taxonomy (GTDB): domain Bacteria; phylum Acidobacteriota; class Blastocatellia; order Pyrinomonadales; family Pyrinomonadaceae; genus PSRF01. The sequence continues at coordinate 5,196 of DATDMC010000020.1, forward strand.
AGTTTGTTAACTCCGACTCAAGTGCAGCAATTCGTTCGCGTTGTTCTGCCTCTTCGTTTTGCAATGCTTCGAGTTCACTGCGGAAACCTTTCTCAATTTCAGCCAGCTCTTCAGCCTTGGCTTTCGCCTGAACGCTCAACGTTTCGAGCTCGGCCAAACGATGGGCTTCACTCTGTTTTTGTTCATTCAGTGTCGCTACGGCCTCGGCCAGTAATCTGACTTGCTCGACTTCGGCCGACGATAAAGCGTTAATTTCGGCCTGAAGTTTTTGTTCTGATTCAGATCGTTTTTGTGATTGTCGTTCCGCTTCGTCGCGGGCCGCCTGAAGTTGAGTTAAGTTGAATAACTCTTCGCGTTCGCGTTGCTGATTCTCCGCTTCGAGCAGTTGTTGTCTTTCACTCGCTGCTTTGCGACGAGCTTCTGCCTCGGCCCGGCACTGAGCATTAATTTCTTCTTTCAGTCGCTCTTCTTCGGCGACTTGCTCCTGTGCGTTTAGTTCCAGCCGTTCGATCTCGCCGCGTAAGGTTTCGATCTGTGCTGTGTGTGCAGACGCTGTCTGATTAAGTTCTTCGAGCTCCAGTTTCAATTTCTCGGCTGTGGCACTGCGCTCGGTCATCTCGTTCTGAGCTTCGAGACGCATTGTTTCCAGATCCGTTAGCTGTTGCTGTTCTTCCTCCGCTTTCGCCTGGAGTTCAACCGCCAGCAGTTCCGCTTTCGCTTCCAGTTCAACTTTTAGTTCTCGTGCTTTTGCGAGTTGTTGCGATTGGTTGTTGAGTTGCTGTTGTAGCTTCTCAACTTCTTCGTTGAGCAGTTCTTTCTGCTGCTTGAGTTCGGTCGCGGCTTTCTTGCGGGCTTCGACTTCACTCTGTTGCAGTGAGCTCAATTCAGCAGACAGTTTCGCTTCTTCTTCTTTGGCGAGCTCCGCTTCCGTTCGGACTTGTTCGAGGTCGCGCTGCAATTCCGCAACCGCTTTAGCCTGGTTCACTGCAGCTAAACGAACCGCTTCGATATCAACGTTGAGTGCGCTTTCAACTTCCTGTTGTTCCTTAAGTTCTTCTTCGTGGTTCGCCCGCAACGTTTCGAGTGCTGCGAGATGTTGTTTTTGGACTTTCGTCTCAGTAGCAACTTGCGCCTGAACAATCGCAAACTGTTGCTGCTGGTCCTGTAAACGAACGTGAGCTTCCGCTAATCGTTTTTGTTCGACAATTTCAGACTGCTGAAGTTTTTCGATCTCGGCAATCAACGTCGATTCACGGTCTGCGCGGAGCAGGGAATCGTGTTCGGCAGTCGCTCTAATCGCTTCTAACTCGGCGACCCGTTCTTGTTCAGCCTTGGCTTGCGCCTGAAGATTTGCTTCTGTCTCTTTGCGTAATGAATCCGCGGCCGCCTGGCGAGCTGCTGCAGTTTCCTGCTGCAACGCAATCGCTTCCGCTCTCATTCGTTTGGCTTCTTCTACCTGATGGGCCGCATCGGCGTGGGCCTGACGAATACCTTCCTGAGCTTCCGCAATCTTCTGGTCCAACGAGACCTTTTCTTTATCGAGGGCCTCAATCACGTCAAGCAGATTGCGATGGGCTGCAGCCTGTTGCATCGTCTTGGCTTCGGCGCGACGACGGATCGTCTCTAAGTCAGTGAGCCGTTGTTGTTCTTCCTTATCTTTCTCGCTTATCTCAGTCTGGACCTGGCGATAGGCTTCTTCGTGATCGAGTCGACGTGCTTCAAACTCGGCAAGCCGGCGCAGGTCTTCTGCTTCTGCCCTTCGCAGTGCTTCGATCTCCGCCGCTAACTCTTCCGCTCGTTCAGCTCTTTCTCTGGCTGCGAGTTCGCCGCTGCGACGAACTATTTCCAACTCTTCAAAGTTCTTCTGATCCTCAGCTTCGCGTTGCAGTACCTCAGCTTGCGCGGCCTTCAACATCTCTTCGGCATTTTGCTTCCGGGCCGCTGCTTCAGCCTTGCGAATCGCTTCGGTCTGGGCTTTTAGCGTTGCTTCCTGTTCGACCTGTTGGCGTGCCTGCATTTCGGCTTCGCGCAGTTGGATCTTCGCCGTTTCGATTCGACGCAGTTGTTTTTCTTCAGCGCCGCGCAGGATTTCGATGCCTGCCTTTAGTTCATTCTCTGTTCCAGCTCGATGTTCCGCATCCAGCTCCAGTTTTTGTCTGATTGCTTCCAGTTGGGCCGCGCGGTTTTCGGCTTCCAAACCAAGTTGACGTAGATGGTCCTCTTTGCGTCCGCGTTCATCGTCGAGCCTTTGCAGTTGGGCCTCAGCCTCGGCGATCGCTTTCAACTGTTCGAGTTCGACTTTCTTTAGCGACTCGATCTGTTTATTTAACTCTTCACCGACTTCCGCGCGCTTAGCTGCCTCGAGTTTTGCCTCTTCGCGAAGGTTTTCGAGTGCGGCCAACTGTCGTTCCTGGTCCTGTGCGCGACGACGTAGTTCCGCTTCCGTTTGCAGCCTGATCTTGTCAGCGGCCGCTGTTCGTGCTTCTGCTTCTTTCTTACGGGTGAGCTCAGCTTCTCGCAGCAGGGCTGCCTCCCGTTCTTCAGCCTCAAGCGCTGCGGATTGAATTTGCAGGAGTTGTTCTTCTGCAACGGTAATTCTTTCGAGGACTGCGGCCTCGGTTGTCTTCAGCGTGTGAAGCTCAACGCTGAGTGACTGTTCGCGTTCGAGACCTTCGCGAATCGTTTCTTCAAACTGTCTCTGTTGTTGCTGGTTCGACGAGATTTGCGACTCGGTCGTGGCGATAGCGTGAAGCTGTTCCGCTTCAACTTGCCGGAAGTGTTCAATCCTGGCACTTAGTTCGTGAATGTACTCGGCTCGCTTTTGCGCGTCGGCTTCGGCTTGCGCGGTCAAACTCTCGAGTTGGGCCGCTTGCTCGTGCTCTTTGGTGGTCCAACGTTCAATTTCAAACTCGTACTCACGAACGCGATCTTCGGCGGCGTGTTGACGGGCTTTGACCTCGGAAAGGACCTGGGCCTGGGCATTTTCAGTTTCTTTAAGACTGGCAATGTCCAGGTTCAGCTTTCGCTCAACTTCAGCTAACTGGTTTGTTCGTTTGGCTGCTGCAATTTGAATCGCTTCCAGCTCAGCCAGGTGCTGTTCCTGCTCGCGAGCGTGCTGTTCGAGTTCAGCTTCCGTCTCGCGGCGCATCTGGTCGGCAGCAGTCCTTCTCGCTTCGATTTCGGCCAGACGAAGTTTTTCGGCTTCCGCACGGAGCTTTGCTTCCTGTGCGATCGCTTCCTTGGCTTCGGCTTGAATCTTGAGAATCAGGTTCTCAGCCTGCGAAAGACGTGCATACTGATCGGCCTGAGTTTTATGCAGTTGCTCCAACTCGGCGTTTAGTAACTGTTCCTTCTCACTTTGCTCGCGGAGCTTGCCACGCAGAATTTCACGCGAACGTTCCTGGGCGGTGAGACGTGCCGACGCGTCCGCCATTGCCGTGAGTTGATCGGCTTCGGCGCGGATCATGGCTTCGATCCGCCGGTTGAGCTGGTCGTAGGCTTCCGCGTTCTGTTTCGACTCTAATTGAAGCTGGTCCTGCTTGTTCTCGAGGGTAGCGACCAGGGTCTGGGATTTCTGGAAGTGAATGGTTTGTTCGGCGATTATCTGCTGAAGGTTTGCTTCGCGGACGGAAATCGCGTGACGGTCAGTCGCTATCGTTTCGCGCTGATGTGTTTCTGTTTGCCGGAGTCGTTCGATTTCTTCCGCCAGCTTCCGCTTTGTTTCCTGATTTTCGTTTATTTTTGCTTCCAGCTCTCGGACCGAATCTTTAGCGTTGGAAACAAATGAAGTTACTTCGTTTAGTCGTTGACGCTGGCTAGATTCTGTTTGTTTAAGTGCTTCCAGTTCTTTTGTAAGATTTTTCGCAGCGCTGGTGCGTTCGAATGACTCAAACTCTGCAGCCGCTTTCATCTGCTCAAGCTTCGCGAATCGTTGTTTTTCCTCTTCTGCTGCGCGGCGGGCCTGCTCTTCGAGTTCTTTATGAGTGTTTTCATGAGAAACACGCGTTGCTTCGGCCTCTTCAATGCGCTTCCGTTGTTGCGCCTGGGCCTTACGAATTTCGTCGAGTTCCGATTTGATCTGTGCTTCTCGACTGGAGTGTTGGTTTACTTCGCCGTGGGCCTTGACTCGGCTTACTTCAAGCTGCGCCAGGCGTGCACTGTCGAAATGAGACTGTTCGCGGGCTTCAACCTCCGCAGCGAGACGGGCGATCTCGTGCTTTACGGTGAACGCTTCAATCTCTTCGACGAGCACTTCGTCAGGGAGGTCCAGAGTATCTAAGTTATTGGTCACAGTAGTGTTATCGGCAGGAGTGGAGGATGGAAAAGCGCTGGAATTGTGTTGATCCCGACCAACAATCAGGTGGATGGAGTTTTGCACCAACTGAATCAGTGACTTCTCAGTCTGGTTGGCGAGGAATTCGTTGAGTGGACCAAGTGCTGCGTGATCGCCGATTTCGCCAAGTGCCACAGCCGCGCTCTGACAGACTTCGCTATCTGGATCACTAAGCGCTGCAATAAGATACGACGATGCGGCGGGATTCCCGAGGATGCCTAATTCACGCGCTGCGGCCACCCGTTCGGTAGAGACACGGGAAGTGAGCAATTCAACGATGGCTTTAGCGACTCTCGTTTGTACTTCGAGTCCGCCAAAGTCTTGTTCAGTGTGTTCAAAGGCGAGCGGGGAGGTCATTTCACCGAGACGGTCGGAATGACCCGGTGCAGAAGGGAATTGCTCCATGGTTTCGAATCCTCGAGAGTAGAGAAGAGTAGGGGCCAAACAACTGCGTGTATTTCCTTGGGTACTGGCAAATAACTCGGGGGAATAGGACCATTAAAGTCACTGTTTACAAGGTGATAAAGCAAAACCTTGGTGGATTTTGTTACTGTCTGATCGGGATCTGAGTAACAGGAAGGTGAGTTGAAGGCCTCTGGATAGGCCCCGCCGCCGAAAGGGTTTTCGGCAACGTGGGAGATTCTGCTTTATTTCTTGTTTTACGTCAACTGCTTATTTTTGTGTTTGTTAAACGCCGATTTGGTTGGAGCGCAGGCTGGTGGGGAAGGGGGCGGCCGGGACGGACGCGCTCCGACAGAAGAGGTTCCGCTTGTTAATAGCCGTACGTGATTACGGCACTAGAATCTGGGAACTTCAGCGAACGATCTTCTGTCGGAGCGCGTCCGTCTCGGCCGCCCCGTCGAATAGTTACCGCTTGACTAAGATCTGCAATCTGAAATCTGCAATCGTCTTATTGCAGCGTCGCCATGTCGATCACAAATCGATACTTCACATCACTCTTCTCCAGTCGGCTAAATGCGTTATTTATCTCACCAACTGCAATTACTTCGACATCCGATGTGATGTTGTGTTCGGCGCAGAAGTCGACCATCTCCTGGGTCTCACGAATTCCACCGATCGCGGAGCCAGCGAGTTGATGTCGTCCGAAGAGCAGATGGAAAGGAGCGACTGCGAGTGGAGTTGGAGATGCGCCGACCATCACGAGCGTTCCGTCTCGTTTTAGTAGTGCGAGCAACGCATTCACGTCGTGGTTGGCGGAGACAGTGTCGAGAATAAAGTCGAAACTACCCGCGTGTTTTTCCATCTCCTCCGGCTTTGTTGACACGACGACCTCATCGGCGCCGAGTCGTAAACCGTCATCGATCTTGTGCGGTGAAGTAGTGAACAGCACCACATGAGCGCCGAATGCATCGGCAAACTTGACTCCCATGTGGCCGAGTCCACCTAAACCGACGATGCCTACTTTCTGTCCCGCTTTTACGTTCCAATGACGGAGTGGCGAGTAAGACGTGATACCGGCGCAGAGGAGGGGAGCGGTTCCGGCTGGATCGAGCGACTCAGGAACTTTCAAAACAAAGCCTTCGTCAACCACGATACTTTTTGAGTAGCCGCCGTAAGTGACACCTCCAAGTACTTTGTCTTCAGCGTTATAAGTGAGAATTGGAATGTTTACGCAGTAGTTTTCGAGACCGTCTTTACAGTTTTGACAGACCCCGCAGGATCCGACCATGCAGCCAACTGCAGCGAAGTCGCCCTCTTTAAACTTAGCCACTTCATTTCCCACTGCCGTCACGCGGCCAACAATCTCGTGGCCCGGAACGCAGGGATAAACGGTTGGCATCGCGTCATTCCACTCGTCGCGGATCTGGTGCAGATCCGAGTGGCAGACGCCACAATACTGAATTTCAATCTGAACATCACGCGGCCGCGGTTCTCGACGTTGAATAGTGATTGGTCCCAGGTCTTCATTTGCCCCGGGTGCCGCAAAAGCTTTTGCTGTGTATGTTTTAGGTGTTTCTTCAGGCGCAGTAGTAGCAGTTGTCGATTCCATTTCCAGCGGTTCTCCTAATTAAAATTATGGCTTTGGATAGGAACTACTGTATTCGACTACATCGTCTTCATCAACTTACGAATATGTTGCGCAATCTCAAGCGGCAGGATCGTTAGAAAATCAACCAATAATCTTGACTTTATGGACCAATCGTCCTATTGTCCGGCCTCATTCTCATCCCCAACTTCGCGGAAAGGGCCTCGCAAACACTGCCGTGACCTTCGACTATCTCTTAAGAGACTCAAGCACCTGGACCACGATCTTCTTTGTCCTTTTGGTAGTTGCCGTGATCACGCAATTCAGTAAGGAGACTTTTTCACTGCCGGTATTGCTTCGCGCTCTGATAAAAGCAGCGCCCGCCTTACTTTTAAGTGGAATCTGTTTCTACGTCGGACTTTATTTAGTGGCGGCGGGATTCCTGCTGTGCGCGATTGGCGACGTCTTTCTCGATCTGCCGGAAGACAAATTTCCGCTTGGTTTCGAAATCGGAGCAGTCTCGTTTGCGGGTGGGCTAATCGTATTTGCTGTCGCCAGTTACTACAAACCACTGGCGGAAGGTCCATTTAGACCGTTATGGCTGACAAATATCGTTATCGCGCTGTTTATTATCAGGTGGGTCCTCTCAAAAATTCCGGCCAAGCGACGTATTCTGGAGGTTTGTTATTTCTCGCTCCTCATCATTTCAAACTTCTTTGCCGCCGGCTCCAACGTGGCTGTTTTTCTGGGAAGTTCACTTTGGTTTATGTCTGACTTGTCGATCGGCTTAAGTACATATATCAAGGACACTCCGACAAGTAGTCTCGACACACTCGGACTCTATGATCTCGGTCTTTACTTTCTGGCAATCGGTTTCCTGAACTTCTAACTTGCGATTATCCCAGTTCAGCGAGTGCGTGGAGCGCGGCGAAGCGTTCCGGTTGGTCCGGTTTGAGAAGTAATGCTTGTACCGGATCTGCTAACGCGTTCTGAAGAAATTCTGTCGTACGTTGCTCGCGGGTAATGCTGTCAATCCGCTTGATGATCGCATACTGCACTGCCGGTTTAGCAAGGTCGACTATCACCGTTGAGCCGCCACGAAAAGTTTGTTCCGTCCCATTTATCTCAATCGGGCGCGACTGAGTAAGAACAACCACCACCTGGGGAATTGCATTTCCATCAGGACCTACCCGGTTTGATCGGCGCAGCGCGTGAACTTCAAATATAGCGTCCGACTTGAGACCGAGTTGTAAGGCGAAGTCCGGGTTCGCTTTGAAAATACGTTCCAGCCTGAAGTGCAGTTTCTCCCGCTGCTGTCGCGTCACCCTGAATAACTCCTTGCGATCCGTAAGGTAGAAGCACGCGTCTGCATAGCGCTTGAGTTGTTGAATGATCTGTTTATAAGGCAGGCTTGGTTGTTTCACTCCCTGCCAGCGCAACGTGTCGACTGAAAGCGTGTCGAGATCTCTCGGGTAGATTCCGCGACGGCGAAATGCCTCCACGAAAGCCACGCGATAGTTGTAACGATCGTCTATGACCAGATCGTAGTCGGCGGTGATGATGCCACGTAGATATTCGCCGAAAGTGATGTCTACCGGCGGAATGTAGTCGAGTGCGCGAATGCACAAGTTCAGCACGTGACCGGCAGCTTTCGAGGCTTCTGCGGCAAGACGTTTCACTAGATCCGGATGAATTGCTCCGTCCGGCAAGATGCCGGTGCCGCCGGTGTAGATACGCAACAGATCTTCGATACGACGTTCATAGATGGCAATAAAAGCGTCGAAAATGGCAGCTACAAGAATTGCTCCGCGAGAGTGCGGTCGCATTACTTTTTGATAGTCCGCCGGATCTGGTTTTAAAGGAACCCACACCCCGTTTGCATCGAAACTACCGATCGCGTCGCGGAGGGCGCCACGCTTTCCGGTTGCGCGTCCAAACTGCAGGGCTAGACTTCCCAGCATCGTCTCTGCCTTCAGATCTCCCCGCGTGCGACCAATTTCGTTCTCCAGTATTTCTGGAATCGTGAAGTGCTGCATCAACGCGATCACGTCAGCGAACGCTTCGTGAAACGCAAGTACGTCCGGATTAGTAGCTTCGTTGAAGCGACGATGCATGCCGTCGAGAATCGCGTGAGTTGTCTCATGCGCCACAATGTCGTGCGAAAGACAGGCGTACACTTTACTGCCCGGCACATGATCACCCGGATCGTTGGCCGACGCTTCAAAATAGCCGAACAGCAGCGCGACTTCCTGTGGAGAATAGAACGCATTTGCCTGCCGCAGCGCGTGTGGCTTGACGGTCAGTTGTTGCACGAATTGGCTGTCGTCAAATGGCGCATCAGGGTTAATGCGCGGCCGCCACAACACCGGACGCCCGAGCGCGCGTTCGAAATGTTCGATCGTCTTCATCGCGACGGCATAGACCATCTGCTGGTGAAAACCGGCGTTGCCTTCAGACGGTCGCCAGCCATCCTGGGCCAGCAGCCGAGGGTCGTTGAGATCCACTGGCTCGTATTGTTTACCGGAGGCATCAATGTCTTCGACCTTCAGATATTCGCCGGCTGGTCCTTTCTCCAACGGTTCCCATCGGACTTTCAGCGAAATCTCATTCATATCGGCCGTAGCCAGTTGGGTCGAAAGACTCGGATCAACGGCGTAGGCCCGAATTCGACGATACGGCGGAGTGGATGGAGTGAACTCACCAAGACAAGCAGCCGGCGCAGGTGGAACCACTATGGTTGGCACGCCTGAAAAAGATGTACCGAACACTAATGAGTAGCGGGAAGCAAGATGTCTTCTTAGCGTCAACGAGGCCTTATCGTCGTTGATGAGAGCTTCCATAAACTTTTTCAAGTTCTCTGGAGAGACTGGCGTGTCGGAATCAGGATCAGGCACTGCCTCCTGTAGATCTTTATTAAAGAGCCAGCGTTGCGCGATCTCGACATCGAACATACTTTCACGCGCGGGTGGTTCGTCGACGCCAAAGCCGGTCAACACTCGCAAGACAGCAAACGAATCGTTGTCGGCGGGAGTTTTCGGAAGATTCAAAACAGGCGACACCTGTAGTGCATCCCAGGCCTGGAGAATTCCATGGCCCAGATGCTCGGCATCGATCCCTTTTGCCTTCGCTGACGTGAACAACGCATGACGCACTGCTTCGACGCGTTGCCAGTTGCGAGACAGTCTGGTTTTATTTTTCTCAAACCAGAGGGCGACGGCGGCGGCAATTTGTGGGGTTGCTGACGACGTTCCTTCGCCGTTAAGTCTCACCACGGAATCGCAGCCAAAGACGGCCCACGGAATATTCGGCGTGTAAGATGAGAGCGCCGCAGTCATACAACTGTCTGGTCCCCAGTTTCCCTCAAGCACTCGGAAGTCGAGTCCGTAATAATTTTTACCATTGGCCATCACTCCGCAGGCCGCGATCGTACGATGATAACGCGCCGGGTATACGACATGATGGGTCGGTAATCCGGCCATGCTGTTACCCGAGGCGGCAACTATGCAGATGCCGGCCTCATAAGCCTCATTGACAGCTTCACTCCACGCGCGAGAAGGCGCTCCACCCATACTGATCGAAATCACGTCGCAACGTTGTTCGATTGCGTAGCGAAGTGCTTGCGCAAATGCGCTGGTGCGAAAGAGAACGACGGAAGTAGAAATACGCAATGGCAGGATTTCGGCGTCGGGTGCGCCACCGATCCGATCATTGAGTTGAGTAACATGGCCTCCGGCAAGAATTCCGCTCGTGCCGGTTCCGTGTCCTGAGTTGTCAGGGAATGCCCGACCACGATTCGGATCGTTAGCGCTGTTAGGATCGCCATCGCCATTTACAAAGCTACGCTCGAGTTGTTGGAGAATGTTGGCCGGCTGGGCTTCATGCCGGCGATCGTAGCCCGTATCGATATGGGCGATGCGCGTTCGAGGATTGGTAAACTGCACTTCATTGCGGGCTTTACGCAATTGTGTAAACTCATCGTCGAGATGCCAGGCATTCTTGTTCGGGCCTTTTACCTTTCCACCGCTATCATCTTGTTGGGGGATTGAATTGCAGTCTGAGTCGGCTGCGAAGGGCGCGCCACCCGGGTTCTTTTCGTTAGTGTCGACAAAACTTTGTTCCAGATCAGGCTCAGCGAAGAGTATTGCCGACTCATCCACCCCAAGTTGTCCCGCGACTTGTGAGTGTGCCAGGTCCCACGGTGTTTCCGCGCCCTCCGGCATGTCAGCCAAAAACCATGTAGGTCCTGCATTAAAACCAAATACGGACTGTGAGGACGAGTCGTAAAGTGGACGCAAATTCGCGCGTGTGTCAGCGGCTCCAAGCGCGGCTGCTGGAAGCATTTTGAGGATGAGGCGATTCGAGTTAGCCATGTTGACCTGCCTTTCCAAATATCGAGCAATCGAAGCGGGTATTCTTGCTATATGTGAGGTTAGGGCTGGTTTTATTTCAGGTTCGTATTAGCGAACGTTTTGTTATTGCAGGTTCTGGCGACGCGCGTCTTCAACGATCATGTCCGCGGCTTTTTCGCTGATCATGTAGATGGCGGAGACGATGAAGTAGCCGGGAATCTTGGGAAAGACCGAAGCGTCAACAACGCGCAACCCTTCGGTGCCGCGCACGCGGAAGCGACTATCCAACACGGCCATCTGATCGCCATCTTTTCCGATCTTGCACGTGCAGGACGCGTGGTGTCCCCACGCCTCGTTCTGAATAAATTCTTTTAGCTTCTCGGTGTCCTGGTAGTCGGGACCGGGAGCGAGTTCCTTCACTGCTTTCATCAACCGGTTCATTTCGCGAACAAAGTTGACGCCATCAACAACAGCGTCGAGGTCGGCGCCTTGCTTATCACTCCCTTCGCTGAAGTAGCGGAAGTTGATTAGCGGCCATTTGCGCGGATCCTTTGATTGCAAGGTCACACTGCCGGCATTGTTTTCGGTGTAGGCCTTCAGCACTGCCCACGTGAAGTGATTGCGACCGCGTTCGAATAAAGCCGAGTAGCCGGGTTTATAACCCACGAAGTAACCGGGCAGGCCAAAGATGTAGAGATCGGGCTCCTGTTTCTCAGGTGACGATCGCTTCAGTATTCCCAGCAGCGCGCCGTTGGTTGTGTAAATGCCTTTGCCGCCTTCCCATTGAGTGAAGAACGGATCAATTGGACCACCTTCTTCGGGCGGAACAAAAGTCGCGCCTTCAAATAGGCGGAAAGGTTTCGGAAACTCAGTTACAACCCCGACCTCGTAGCGATCCTGTAAGTTTTCACCGACACCGGGAAGATCGACAACCACCTCAATTTCAAATTTCTTGAGTTCATCTCGTGGTCCAACCCCCGACAGCTTTAACAGTTGCGGCGTATTGAAAGCGCCCGCACAGACAATCACTTCTCGCGCACAGAATTCCTGTCGCGTAGTGAATTCCGCGTTTGAGCCGGGCTTTCGCGCTGCCGGATCTGCTTCGTAAAGATGTTTTCCTTCCAGGAACTCGACTCCAACTGCTCGTTTGCCTTCGAAAAGGATTTTCGTGGCGAGCGCGTGAAGTTGAATGGTGAGATTGTCGGGAAATTCCTTTTTGACTTTGAACAAAAACTCGCGTGGTCCATTGCGTTTGCCGTCGGCAACTGCGAGTGGCGTGAACGCCAGACCCTCACCAGAGTCAATACTGTCGCGCAGATCGTTTGGATCGAGTCGCGTGAAGATCGTCAGCCACGGATTACCGAGCCGGGACTTTAATGCGCGCTTGAGCGCCAGCCCGAGTAGCCAGACGATCTTCCAGTCTTTTGATGCGAGACGCGGATCGGCTTCGCTGGTCGTGAGCCAGCCTGCGAAGCCGTGACCGTGTCGCCAGTCACGCCAATCTTTGCGACCTTTAATCAAGGCCACTATCGACCAGCCGATGCCCCTGAGTATGTGCAGCAAAGAGCCGGGACGCGCAATGTAGCGACAGTTTTCCAGCCGCGTGAAATACTGATGCATGTTCTCGGCTTTCCAACTCGCGTCGCCAGTCAATTCAGCGATGTAGTCCCAATCGCAATCCTGTGGTGTGACTGTGATCATCGCGTTGTGCGCTGTACAGCCACCAAGCGCGCCGGCGCGTGGATACCAGACAGTCGGCTTGCCATCGACTTCGACAACTTTCGAATCCTGCGACTGTAGTTTGTCGCTCTCGTAGTGGCGTACAAAATAATCCCACTGACAGTCGGCATACTCAGTCGAAAGACCATGAAAGATCGGTACTTCATACATCAGGCGACCGAGCTTGCTGTCCGCACATGGATCCCCGCCCGCTTCCATCAGCAAGACTTTGAAACCAGCCCTGGCAAGATTGGCCGCGAGTGGGCCACCTCCGGCGCCTGATCCGATCACGATGTAGTCGAACCGTGCTTCGCTCATATTGATTTCCCGTGGTTAGAAGGTCTTCAAGAACTCGATCAGATCGCGTTTGTCTTGTTCGCTGAGTCGCGACTCGTCCCCGAACTGCCCGGTGCCGAAGTAGTGTCCCTTATTTACAACGTAGTCAGGACACTTACTCATGGAGATCAGACTATCGGCGAGCGGGGCAAATACGCGTTGGGCGTCCGCGTCGGTTGCATTCGGTGGCAATTCTTTGAGTTTCTGCTTGATCTCTTTGACGAGTGAGAGCAACTTCCAGTCGTATTGCACTCGTTGCCAGAATGTCAGACCTTCAGGGCGTAAATTCAGATTTGCCAGCAAACCAATTGGTGTGTCGGGCGGAATTGGACCAATTTCAACACCGCCGTCAGCGGAAAAAATGCTGGGGAACAAGACATCGCCAAACCCTTCAACCAGCTTTGGTACGTAACCCGGAGCCACGCGAATGGAACACCGTTGGGTAGCGCGATCGATCACTCCCGCGTTGACTCCACGCGCCGCAAGAACAGGATCTTTCGCCCGCTCCTTCAGCAACAACATCTGCTCGATCGAATCCTCGAACGACTTCATTCGATCGTCGACCGAACCACTTGGATAAAAAGTGCCGACAGTATTGTTCTGTAGAAACGGAGCAGTGGACCAGAGGCTGATTAATGATGCGGGTCGAGTGTAGCCACGACCACCGCCCGGCATTTCGTAAGTCCGCTCTTCGCCGGTCAACGGTTGAATGACTTTGACCGATCCGACCGAGGGTAGATCTTTATATGTTTCGGAAGAGAAGTTGTCCCAGATGTTGCCGCGAATTGCGTTGGTAGCGAGCGGACTACAGGCGTTGGTTTGCATCAGCGTCAATGGAACACGATGCTCGGCGGATAAGAAGTTGTTATCGAGGAAGTCGGGCGCAGTTACGATCGCTCGCATCTTCGATTTGAACTCGTCAGTTTTGGTCCATTCCCAGTATTCATTCCAGCAGTTCAGATAATCGGGACCGGCGCAACCCTGGGCCTGATAAATTTTCTTCGGAGTATCCGGATCCGGGAGTTTGCTCGAATGACAGCGGGCGCAGTTTTCGGCAAAGACAACTTTGCCATTGTTTACTCGCGCAACGTACGCCGGGTCGTTTGGATTTCCATTGTTGAAATACTTTGCGCCGTCCGGTGCGGCGCTTAATTTATGGGGAGTCGCAGCTTTCAGGAAGAAGCGAGCGAGATTAACCGTCTGTGCTTCAGTCGCCTCCCAGTAACTGGAGTTTTTACGGGCGACAGAAATCTCGATCGGTGTGACAGTCTTGCCGCCGACCAGCGCGTTGAAGTGGAGCATCCATTCTTCACTGAAAAGACCGATATTCAAATAGACTCTATTTAGCGCGCCCAGGGCTCCCACCGAATCTGAACCGTCCTTTAGTACTCTTGGCGAAAGCACTGTATTCGGTGGCGTAAAAAACTTTGTGAGTGGATCGCCGGCCGGTACGTAGTCGTTCAATTGCTTATTGTTATTACTACCTGGTCCAAGTGTTTCCTTCCCAAAACGCGTCGCCTGATCGAGACGTGGTCCAAGATTGTAAATCGCGTTCATCGTGCGAGGATTGTTGATGTTGTCAGTCGATACGAGTGACGTGTCGAGTGTGCCGGGACGGGAGGTGTGGAACATCTGATGGACGTACGTTGCTGGATCGGCCTTCCAGTCGAAAATTCGATCGATCCAAAAGTATTGCGCGCCGACACTGTTATTTAAGTTTTCCCACTTTGGATGTTCAGGGTCCGCAGGGGGCCGGGTCGGATCTGGTCCAACGTGACAAAACGCGCACGACATTCCCACCCGATAAGGACGAACGAGATCTTTCGAGTAGTAGTAAGTCGGATCGTTGTAGTAGCGCTCCGGATCCCACTTCTCGGCGGCCGCGGCATCGAAAGCGGGGTTTGGAAACAGTCGCAATCCAACGATACCGGTGGCATAACCATAGAATGAACCAACCGGCATCTTGCCATCTTTCGGCAAATATTGATTGGGTTTTCCGGCGGGCAGAGGTTTGCTGCGCGACCCGATAACTACACCGGGATACTTGCCTTCATTTTCGAAAGGATCAGGCGGACACTCGGGAGAGACGATTCGTTTGTCGAGCCAGAGACCAAAGCGGTTGGGATCGGGTCCGGTTGGCTTTTCGAAGCAGGGCTCGTTTACGAGTCCGAGATAATACCAGCGATTGTCGCGACTATATTTTAGTTTGTCGTTTGGATCTGAAGAGATCGGATTAGGATATGACGACAGAGTTTTAAGCAAATCGAGCGCGCCAAAACTGGTCTTGCCAATCGTGTCCCAGAAGCGATCGTTACCTCCAGTCCATACGACCCAGGTATTGCGTCCTTTTACCTCCTCGGGTGTGAGCGGCATCGCGCCATCCATGTTGTGAAAGTAATCCTCATCCGCGGCAGGAAAAGAACTCGGAGCTCGATTTACCTGTCTCGCTTCGTCGAGGACCGTACCCGGCCGTGGTCCATCGTGCGACAGGAGTCGATAGGCGATGAACGCAACGGGAATTAAGAGCAGAATTATGATGACGATCAGAATCTTGCTTTTTCTTCCTGGCATAGCGATTCGCTCCTTTAAGAGGTATGAGCAAAGTGGTGATAACGTTTCGGGTTACCGGTGCACGTGAAAATTTCGTAGTTTTGGATTGAGTTCGGCGGCGGCCCGGAGATATTCCGCGCCTTTCCCATTTGGACTGGATGCGGAATAGATCAGCCCTGCGGCTTTGAAGAGTCGAGCGTCTTTAGCCCCTGACGCGAGTGCTTCATCCATGAGTGCGACAGACTCGCCGGATTCTCCAGCGCGATGAAGGGCCCAGGCCAGTGCTGAGAGAGTCGAGAAGTTTCTGCGTAACTCGAGATCTTTTCGTGCCCAGCGAACGGCTTCCGGACCGTTCTTCTCGACGTCGGCGTAGAAGTCGGCGAGATGGTGGTAGTAATGGACCTCGCCTCGTTCGGCCGACTCGAGAAAACTTGCCTTTGCTTTATTAAGCCACTCGGTAGCGCGAGCAGGCTGGTCCATCGTTAGATAGAGTTCACCAAGCACTTGTTGAAAGTCGGGGCGGGGAATTCGTTCTACTACGTCTCGATAAAGTTTTTCCGCTTCCGCAAAATTCCCCTGCGCGCCACGAAGTTCCGCCATGTGTTCGGCCACCAGCCAGTGACCTGAATAGGCGCGTTCCGCCCGTTCATAATGGTCCTGCGCTGCGTCGTAATCCCCGCGACTTAGATCAACGACACCTCGCTGTAGCTCGAGCCAGCAGTAATGGCGCATTTCCTTGGCCGTCAATTCATCGGCCGCTTCGTCATAAAAGCGATCAGCATTTACGACATCACCCATTTTAAAGTGGAAGAAGGCAAGTCGTGCGAGTGCGTCCCAGGTACGTTCCTCTTCGATGATCGCTTCATACTCAGCACGGGCGCTTTCGTAGCGCCCGAGCTGAAAATCCAGATCGCCCTGCAACGCTTTGCCGGGAGGACTTTGCAACAAGTCGCGTCCGGCCTGAAGATCTTTTTCAACCTCGTCGAGGCGATGAAGTTTGAAGTGAATGTTGGCCTTCAGAAAGTAAAGATCGCCGCTTGGACCAAGATGAGTAATGGCGTGGTCCAACGTGTTCTCGGCCACAACCAGTGCGTCGAGATTCCCCGTCAACGAAGCGCGCTGATATTGCAAGTACGCAAGCTTCGAAATCTGTGCGCTATCGACAGGAACACGGGATCCGATTCCATTCAGCTCGGCAATGCCCTGATCGATTCGCGCCAATTCAAGTTCGAAGTCGGTCTTTTCGTTGGCCATTGGAAACAAGTCGTAACAGCGAACTACCAGGGTTCTGCCAGGTAAGGAAACTCTTGCAAAAACTCTTTATCGTTCTTCATGGGATTGGGCACAGTCTTTGGCTCGATAGGCGCGGCATTCCACAGCGCGGGATCGTTGAGTAACTCGACGTGGTACTTCTTGCCGTTCAACTCCGCTTCCATATCAAGGAAGAGCGAAAGGAAACGCGTCGCGACCTGGTCCTCAGGACGGCGGCCAAACGGCCAGGTACCGGTCGTGTCCATGTCGATAGCGCAAACGTTTGGCACAAATACTTCGAAAGGTCGCCGCAGTGGAATGTTCAATCCTTTGGGGTTCCAACTATCGTCGGGCATGTTTAGTTTCTGAAAGAGAGTCTTCTTTACGCGCGGAAAGGCAGTGCTTACCAGAGAGTAAGTTTTGTGAACTGAAACCGGCGAGTTGTCGTGATCGAAGGACGTTTGCAGGCCGAGAGCGCTTATTGATGGTCCAAAACCCCAGCCGAGATGGGCGAGACGTTTGATGAAGTGCGGCGCGAGCCAGAAGTTGTTGGCGCCAAGCTGGCGATTGTCTTCACGTTCACTTAAAGCAGCGTCAGCGAACGGTTGTCCGTCGGTGTCGACGAGTTTGTATTTCTTTAACTCTTCGTCGTGCTTCAGTTCGTTGATGAATGCAAATGGATGTTCCAACCAGAACGGATGATCGGGAATCGTTTCGATTTTGTTGGCGGCTTTCAATACCCAACTCTCGCCCCACGTATTGATGATTCGATCGTGGTCGGGCGAGTTGGTCAGGAAGGCGAGTGGAATTTCAAGAATAACTGCGTTGATATTGATCCCGGCCTGGCAATCTCGGCCGCTGTACACGAAGCGGAAGTTGCCATTCTCGTCCTTGTAAAACTTGTCGCCGTTCCAGGTATGAGGACCCGGTGGCAGTTCGCGTTTGTTTCCGTGATAGCCCCACTCAGGATCTGCGGGATCGAAGTTGAAAAGATGATTGCCTTCAAGTTCGAGGAGCGTCTTCGGGATCGCGAGTTCGCGTGAGCCCGTCATCGTGTGGGGCACGTGGTAAAACTGCGGAGCGTAATTGATTGAGCGGAAGAAGCCGGTTAGGTCGTTGAAAAACGCGTCATCACGCCCACCGATATAGGCCTTGATTGCGTGTCCGTCGGGAGTTTCGATAGTGGTTACTTTGTTGGTTTCGAGTACGGTTGAGAAGCTGGCGCCGGGGAAGTCGATGAACTTCACGATCGCGCGCTGGTTCTGGTCGACGGTAACCCGAATTTCCGCGGCGTTGGCTGGGCCTGTGAACCTTTCTTTGATCTCGTCAAAGTACCTGAGTAGTCCCTCCAGTGTGTGCTCATCGGCAGTTGGACCAACAACTCTTGGATCCGGAGAAATCATGATCCGGTAGAGCATGTCCGTGTCGAATACACCGGCTGTCGGGACCGACGCAAAGGTGAGAGCAATGACTACTTTTTCACCACCGTCAGTATCAGCGCTGGGAAAACCAAACAGGTCGTAGAGATCTGCGGCACTGACGTCGATATCAGAGAAGATAGAATTGACCGAATTGGGGTCGTTGTGGTCAGCCATGAGGTGGCCCGTCCTTCCGACACAAAATTATGCAGGTATGATCGTTAACAAATCGGACACGAACGATCGGGGGATAAATTAAGAAGCGGGAGCGAGGATGCTACCTTCTGAAAGCACTTGATCGTAGGGACCGGTTGAAATCGCGGCGGATTCTAGCAGCGACCCTAATGGGTGTCAATGAGGTTGCTACGCCGAGGTGTTCTGTTTTCTGACCTACTGCAAACCATTAAATGGCATCATATACTTGACTCACCAAGAACCCGTAAGACCTGTTTTGACGCGGTGGATATGAGCATCGGCTTTGCCGCCTGTTGTGAGGCATGGCTCTGCCTTGCCGTAAGCTTTCCCCTCAAAATTCAGGGTTGCGTGACCTGAAGGGCAAACCTAAAGAAAAAAGAAAATGAGGGCACAGCCCTGATCTTTTTAAGTCTGACTACGGCAAGGCAGAGCCATGCCTCACAACAGGCGGCAAAGCCGATGCTTAGATCAGCTACTTCAAACGGGTCTTACGCGTTTTTCGCCCACATTTCCCTGGCGCGATCCGATTGGCTTTTCGCCTCATCAACGCGTCCGATTTTTTCCAATACGGTAGCGTGCAACTCGAAGTAATCGGCCTTTTCTAAATCTGCAACGTCGATGTCTTTATCAATAATAGCCATCAACTTGATTAGAACAGCGTCAGCCGTTTCCCATAGGTCGGCACTGGCATAAAAGTGAGCAAGGTGAAAAAGCCCTTCAGCGTGTTCACGTGACTCGGCGCCGGCGACGTCCTTATAGATATTCACCGCCTGCTTAAACAACTCCTCGGCTCGCGGAAACTCTTTTTGTTCGCTCGCAATCAAAGCAAGATGCTCTTGAGTTTGGCCATACTCTACGGAGTTCTCTCCCAATGACGATCGATAAATAGCAGCCGATCTTTGCACCATCTTCTCCGCAACGTCATATTCATTTCGGATGCGATGAATCCTTGCCAATCCATTCAGACTTGCAGGAATCGTCGGGTCGTCCGGTCCGAGTGCAGCTTCTCGAATTGATAAAGCGCGAAGATAATACTGTTCGGCCTCCTCGTAGTTGTTCAGAAACATGCATGAATGGCCCAGGTTCTCCAGACTCGTTGCGAGTTCGGGTGAATCAGGTCCGTGGGTCTGCTCGCGCATCCGAACTTCGTTTCGGCACATGTCATCAAAGACGTTCCACGCTCCCCGTTGTTGCTCCAGTTCCGTTGCCGTCTCCTCTCGATCCGTTTCGCGCAGGAATTCGAGATAGCCACTGCGCATCCACATCGTTTCCAGCTCGCCAAGCTCGGGATGTGCATCTAAGGCGGACATCGCTTTCTGATAAAGAGGTTCAGCTTCATCGGCTCGCTGTGAGTGGCGATAGAAGTCGGCGAGACGATACATGCGTTCCGCAGTTTCCGGATGGTCCGGTCCCAGTTCATTTTCCGAAATCGTGAGCGCGCGCAGGTATAGAGGTTCGGCGTCTTTACCGAACTCCGATTTCAGGTAATACATGCGAGCCAACTGACCGGCACTTCGAGCAACTTCCAAATGATCCGGACCCAGAACCTGTTCAAAAGTGTGCAATGCTCTTAAGTAAAACGGCTCAGCATCATCGTATCGCCCAACGAAGTAATAAAGGTGGGCCAACTTCATGCAAACTTCGGCCAGTTGCGCCAATCCTGCCTCGCCCTTCTGTTCTAGAATTGATAACGCGCGTTGATATGGGGTTTCCGCGTCATCGTATTGCTGGTTTTGAAAGAGCGTGTCTCCCAGCCGGTTGAGTGTGTCCACCAGATCATCATGCGTTGGGCCACAGTTTTGCTCAATTATTTCTGCGGCTCGTTCGTAGAACTCTTGCGCCTGCTGGTACTGCTCGCGGACATAACTCAGGTTGCCGAGGTTCGTTAACGCATAGGCATATTCTGTAGACTTTTTACCGAGAACCGCTGCGACGATCGTGGCAGCTTGCTCGTACAAAGGAGCAGTTTCGGCAAATCGAGTTTCAAGCCACAACTGATTGGCCGCTTCTGTAAGGGTGCGACTTTCTTCGAGTCGGAGTGCCTCTTCAGTTGTTAGTTCTGGGTTCGTCATGGGTCAAAATAACAGCCACCAAATGAGTGGCCGTAGTTAGCCTATACTTCGGGGACGGGAACACCAGTTATCTCGCTGCACAACTCTAAAAGCCGTTCCTGGAGTGTGATGTCATCAGCATCGGCATGAGGACGAGTTTCTGCCTGGTGATGAAAATAACGGCCACTGACCAGCGCCTTCGGATCACTGCTGATAGCGAGCCAGACCTGTGTCTCATATCCTTTTTGCAGATTGCCGGTTGCGCCCGGGCCTCCCATTTTTGTCGGGACCCAACCCGGATCGACAGCATTGGAGTAGACCATGGGCCACCTTCGTGCTATCGCCTTGCACAGCATCAGCACCTGCAACTTCGAGTCGGAGTAAGTGATGCCTTTAAAACCAGTTTTTAAATTTTCTAGTTTGGCGCTTCCTTGCAGATGCATTCCCGAAGTCAGATAAATTAACCGTTCTGGTCGTTCTATGAGACAGGTGAGGGCGTAAGGCGCCAATACATTTACGGTGGCGATTTGCTCTGCGGGCGCGTTATAAATTCCTGCGTTGTGAATGACGGCGTCGAACTTACCCAGGTCATTCACTTTTGACGCCAACTCTTTTGTCTGGTCAATATTACTAAGGTCGCCGGTCACGACACCTTCTGCGCCCTGCGCCTTATCCAAAGCTTCCTGTCCGCGCTTTTCATTGCGTGCGTGAAGTACAACCTGGTGACCCTGAGCAATCAATGCGTTTGCTGCTAATAGTCCCAGGCCATCTGCCGAGCCGGTGATAAATACTCTTGCCATTTTTATGAACTCCAATTCGTAATCAACTAGTCGAAAGTGAATCTCAACGCAATTCGAGTGCGTTGAGACTTAAGGCGAGGTCCGCGTATGTCCGAACCGCGACCTTAGATCACGAGACCTGTTTTCGCAAGGCGTCCTTTCGAACTGACCCACACATAACGAGGTCCAGGACGTAAAGGCCGGTGTGGTGAGCGTGATGAAGTAATGATTCGGTTTTAACGAGCGAAGTTGTTGTGATGGGAAAGACTTGCTCAACGGCTGCGGCTGGAAACAAATTTCCGCAAAGGAAACTGCAGGAAATACCCCAGGTTAGCCGGTCGCATCCAGATACTACTTGCTGCATGTGACAAAAACTTACCTAACTGTCGCGAGTGAAAATAAGACCCCGACATGACCTTATGAAAGTCCCCGTACGCTCGGCGCCGCAGTTTTAAAATTTCGCGATCGTCGGTGGCGAAAGCTTTTTCGTAGAACAACAACATCCCGCGTTCCATGTTTTGCACATTATGATGAGCGCCAGCGGTGTGATTACGATAATTAACCAGCGGTTCGGCAACAAATCCCACCTTGAACGAGCGAGCGACCCGGTAACAAAAGTCCCAGTCTTCGCCGACCACGATGCGCGTGTCGAATCCGCCAACGTGATTGAATGCTTTACGACTGACCGTAACCGAACCTCCAGGTCTAACAATCACCGGCCCTTCCCACAGGAGTAGACTTTCAGCTACGCCGTCTTCGCCACCGTCTATATGCAATTGAATCGTTTCGCCGGTCTCGTCATCGAACTCGCGCAGTCCACTATGGACCATGCCGGGCTCGTCATCACTCTCGAATCTCGCGAGGTGCTTCTCGAGATTTGTCGGTTCCCAGGTATCGTCTGCATCAAGAAAGGCGATTAGTTCACTCGTAGATTCAGCAACTCCGCGATTTCGTGCTGCACACACACCCGCGTTGTTCTGCCGGATATACCTCACGCGCGCACCAAACCTGCCTACAACAGTCATAGTTTCATCGGTCGAACCATCATCTACAACAATGATCTCCGATGGCGAACACGTCTGATCAAGAACGCTGCGTATCGCCTGCTCGATGAACCGTCCATAGTTATAAGTGGGAATTACGACCGAGACTGACTTTGGCATGTCATTGAGTATGGTCCAGTTTGCCTGGGTTGAGGAACTTAAAAGCGATCTAATTTTTCCCTCTTAAAAAGGGTTCGATAGGTGTCGTACACAAAACCAAGCCTTCGCTCATCGTTGGGATATTCCCAGTACCACTTTGCTGGTAGACGCAGTATTTGCTGTAACTCCTCTTTTTGAATACCAAGCTTCTTGGCTATGTATTGCTTGTCTTCCTCGATCTCTTCCGCCTTGTATGGTCGATATTTCAACTGTTCGACGGCCTGGTCTCGATCGATCTCGCCGGCACATATTTGAGTAGAGAGGGTAGCTCTGCGGTAATCGATTTTGAATTTCTCGTAAAGATAGAAGCCCTGAATAAACTTCGTATAGGTGGATTCGTGATGTTTGCCACCATACGGTTTCCAATCGAACTTTTCTCTTAACAACTCTATCGCGTCATTCTTTACGAACCGCACGTAATTCAATGGATAGGCCATCCAGATTCCTTGGACGACTTTATAAAATATTTCCGTCTTGTAACCGAATGTCGGGAAGGTTTTTAGCCGTCGCGTGCCGAACGTCTGATTAATGTAATTGAAGTATTTGAGATCGCGCACATCGTAGTGCCACGACTTCGGCAGTATGCCTTCGGTCGCTAAATTTCCGCCACTGAGTATGTACTTGATCCCATGTTTAGCGGCGACCGAATGCAACGCTGCAGGTATTGCGACGTCGGTCGGCGTTTCAGCTTCCGGAACTGATGCTTTCAAAAATGCGAGCTGAACGTTTTTGAACTCTTCCCAATCGAGTACGTAACTTTCGTAGTCAATACCGAGTTTGCGAGCAATGTTCTTTATATTGACGACGGCTTTCTCGGAGTTCCACCCGTTGTCCATGTGGACGGCCAGGGGTCTGAGTCCGCGCTCTTTTATAATGTAGGCGAGATAGCTGCTATCGACGCCGCCGCTGACGCCGATAACGCAGTCATACTTCTTGCCCCGGCCCGCGCGCGCGATGTTTTCCAGGAGACGATTTAGAGCGTCTTCGCTCTCCTGGCCGTGATAACTGTGCTTCGCTCGCTTCTCCAGGTATTCCGTGCAATGACAACAACGACCGTCCGCATCGAAGGTTATCTGCGGATCGGTCGTATCCATAACGCACCGACTACACTCCTGATAAGCTCTGACTCTTACAGAATCCACCACTAACCCCCAGGCTCGACTTTGGACGTGTGAAGAAGATGGACTAACCAAAATACACGTCTCTTTTCTCCGGATAATTAATCAGCACACCTCGTTGTCTGTCGTGGTACACAAACAGGCTACCGGCGGCAAGGCCGTTGGCGAATCCATGCTGGTAACCAGCGACCAGATCTTCGTTTCGTCCAGCACCACCCAACGCGACGACCGGGATACTCACCGCCTGCGAGATCGATTTGATCAGATCAATGTCATAACCTTCCATCTTGCCGTCATTTTCGATCGACTGGACTATCAGTTCGCCGGCGCCTTTATCTTCCATGAGTTTGGCGAAATCCAACGGAGAGAAAGAGGTGGCGCGGCTTCCGCCGACAATCCACGTCCGGTCAGCGCGGAAGAGATTCCGCTTGACGTCAATGCAGACTACGATGGTTGATGAACCAAACTCGGCGGACGCAATTTTGACGAAGTCAGGATCGCGACCGGCACAGGTATTCAGTACTACCTTTTCCGCTCCAGCCGCGAGTATGGTTTCTATGTCTCTTAGCGTTGTAATTCCTCCGCCCACGCAAAAAGGCATCTGTGCTTCTTCACCGACACTCTTTACAAAATCGAGGGAGATCAATCGGCCACGGCTTGATGCCATGATGTCCAGAAACACGAGTTCGTCGGCTTCGAGCTCATTGAATATCTTTACCGCGTTGATCGGATCGCCGATGTATTTATGGTTCCTGAATCGGACAGACTTAACCACCGCGAGATCTTTCAACAGGAGCACTGGAATTATTCGTGGGCGAAACATCACATTTCAATAAAGTTCTTCAAGACTTGCACGCCGATGCGATGGCTCTTTTCAGGATGAAACTGCACGCCAAAAATATTGTCCCGCTCCACCGCGGAAGGGAACGGAATACCGTACTCAGTTTCAGTCAGGAGATCAGAACGATCGTTAATTTGGAGGTGATACGAATGGGCGAAATAGAATTCTGACAAGTCGTCGACACCTTTCATCAAGGCGCTTGTCTTTTTGATCTGCACCCGGTTCCAACCCATGTGGGGAACCTTGTGTCGCGTCGCTGTTGAGACCCTGAATCGAATGGCCTCCGCTTCAAGCCAGCGCAACCCCGGCATGTTGCCTTCCTGGCTCATGGCTGCCATCAGTTCCATTCCGAGGCAAATTCCGAGAACGGCTTTGCGTTTGATCAGCACCGCCTCGTTGAGTGCGTCGCGCATGTCGCCCAGGTTCGCCATCGCCTTCGCGAAGTGGCCCACTCCGGGCAGTATCAGCTTATCTGCCTCGGCAACATCTTTAACTTTCGAGGAAATGATGGAGAGGTAACCGGCCCGATCAAGAGCTCGCTTGATCGAGTTTGTGTTTCCAGTGCGGTAATCCACGATGACGATTTTGGGGGATAAATTCGTCATAAAATTTATGAAAGACCGAGTTGACGAAATTGACTACGTCAGCTTCGGATCGATGTAAACGACTAACTTGCTTATTTAATTTCTTAACGTCGCGCTGTTGCTCAGCCGATAGGTGGGTAAACGGTGATCTGAAAGTGGCTACTGCCCAACCAGTAAACAACCTTGAGGAAACACCTGCGTAGTTCCGATGCCGGGGATTATACGCACATTGTTGGAATGTTCAAGGTGTGGTTGCGAAGTCATGCTTCGTCGCGAAGCGACAGTTGAATTTAGCCAGCCATTTCAATGGCTGGAAGCGTCAACACAACCGATCGCGTCGCTTCGCGACGCATACCTCATCGGTCACATGCATCCCGGTCCTGAAGGACCGGGCTAAATTCAGTTGCCGCTTCACCTGGACTTTAGCAAGATTGAACTAGAAAAAGAGGCGTATTTGCGTTACAGGTAGCTGGTCTACAGTGGAAATCTTATGCGTGTGAGGGGGCCGTCACCAACCTCTGGGTTAGCTCTGTGTTCTTAATAATTCACCTGCTGAAATTTTCCGTCAGACATCCCCGCCTTGTCATCATGCTGGCGTGTGTTGTCACTGTCGTCGCTCTTATTTTCACCCCCAGGATTCGACTGCGACTAGACGGCCGGTCATTAATTCCTTCCAACCTACCGCAGTTTGCTGAAGGCGACCAGGCGGCCTTGCGTTTCGAACTGCGCGACCTGGTGTTAATAGGGGTCGCTAATGAGGTCTCGGGTGTATATACGCCTGAGACGCTTCAACGCATCGCCCGCTTGAGCGACGGTCTTTCTCGGGTCGAGGGAGTTGTTCCAGGCTCCGTCGTCAGTCTGTCCACCGTGCCGCGCGTAACTTTCGTTGATGGCAAGGTCGACACGGATCCGCTGTTCCGGTCAGATAACACATTAGACACGGAAACCATTCAAGAACTGCGCCGGGAGTTGGTCAGACGGGGTTATAACACTGGTACGCTTGTCTCACCTGACGGGAAGGGCGCCGCCATCATCGCGAAGGTGGAGCAAGGGGCCGACCGATACCGTCTCCTTGAAGAGACGCGCGCTTTGATAGCGAGCGAATCCGCTGGCAAAGACTCGATCTATCTTGGTGGATCGGCCCTGGCCCAGGCTGTCCTGGGCGAGGCCACAGCTCGCGATCTCGCTCGGTTGATTCCTGCTGTCATCTTCGTCCTGGGCGTGATGCTGTTTCTGTCATTTCGACATCCCGTGCCAGCGCTTTTGTCGCTCACGGAAATTGGTGTGAGCCTCATATGGATGGCGGGTTTAATGGGCCTGACCGGTCAGCCTGTTTTCGTTACCACGTTGGTATTGCCCGTGGTCCTAATCTGCGTCGGCGTGTCTGATGACGTATACGCTCTTGGGCATTACTTCAGCGAGGCGTTGCGTGCCGAAGGTTTGACAACCGAAGAGACAATTGTGGCCGCGTTCAGCGGCGCTGCTCGACCCCTTTGCCTCACCTCCGTTTCAACCGTGGTTGGACTGCTGTCGATGGCGGCCGTGAGTCTTAACCCGCTGCGTGTCTTCGGCATGTTCGGCGCTGCGGCTATCGTCTTCTCCACGTTGTTCACGTTCTCACTCGTGCCGGCACTGCTCGCGCTCCTGAAACCGCAGATTCGCTGGAAAGATGACCCTACGAAAGCCATCGGCGGACGCCCGGCAAAAACAGCGCTAGGCTTGCTGACCGGCTGGGCGACTCCGCGGAGCGTGGCGATTTGCGCTCTTATAGTCGCGGCAGGCGCTGCGCTCGCGACCACGCGACTGCGTGTCGATGATAGTTGGATTCGAAACCTGCCAACTGACAGTGACATCGTGCGAGGCGACAGGTTCTTCAACCAGAAGATGGCGGGAACAACCTCGCTCGAGTTGATGGTTGATGCGACCCACGCATCGTGGTTCAACAGCAGGGAAGGTATGTCAGCACTCGGCTCACTGGAATGGGTGCTGGCGAGGGTTCCCCATGTCGGTGCCGTCAATTGTCTCTTCAACGACATGGTGAGAACCAACTCGTCGCTGGTCGCTGGCTTAAATTACAGCGCCTACCGGGCAGCGCTGCAGACCGGACGTGTTCCTCTCAGACAGGAGGATGTAGAGGGAGCATTAAAAGTGCTCTCCCACTCGTCGCAAATGCCCATCCGCGAGAGGGTTGACGAGCAGAATCGTTTGGCCCGCATAACGGTCTTCATCCGTGACGCTGACTACAGTCGCATCGACAACGTAATGCGGGCCGCCGAGAGCGAGATGTCGAAGCAGGGACTCGGCCAGAAAATTGTGCCCTTTGGCGATGGGTGGATCAGCTACCTGACAGTGCGTCTGCTGGTCCAGGGACAAGTGTCGTCTATAGCACTGGCGCTACTGACCGATCTGATTCTCATCACACTGTTGCTCCGGTCGCTGCGGATGGGAATTATCGCGGTCCTGCCTGTCGGCTTCAGCCTGCTCCTGGTGCTCGCCGCGCTGGCGCTGGCGGGCACACCGCTGGGAATTGCAAACTCAATGTTCGCGGGCATCGCGCTCGGCATCGGCCTGGATTTTTCTATTCATATGACGACGACGTATCAGGAAGGTCTTCGTGAGGGAATGTCCGTGACCCAAGCTGTGCGGAGTACGCTCGAGATCACGGGGCCCGCGATCTGCGTCAGTGCCGCTTCGATCACAGCCGGCTTCGCCGTGTTGATGCTGTCTGAAATTGCTCCCAACGTGCAGTTGGGAGTGATGATCTGCCTGTGCCTGCTGACCTGCGCGGTAACCACGTTGGTGCTCATTCCCACCCTGCTCAAACTCTGGAACGTCGTTAAATAAATTCAAGCGTCGTCAAATAAATTCAGCAAAGTAACTGCCCCGAAGGGCCACGACTCTGCCCCCGAAGGGGGCTACGTCTTTGCCCCGAAGGGGCTACGTCTCAGAGCCCAGGGTTGCCGCTTTGGGCAACCCTGGGAAGCCTTCAGCGAAATAGTTTCAACCGCAACGCGGTTGCGCCCGCGGAGATACCGGCGGAGAAGGCTGAATGCGATCACAAATACCTGACCATTCCTATAACAAATGTCGTGGTCGCGTGCCCGGGTCGCAACCGCGTTGCGGTTGTATTTGTGGTTCCTCGTCCCCAGGGTAGCCCAAAGCGGCAACCCTGGGCTCTGAG
>DATDMC010000021.1:0-29951 GCA_036518995.1 Pyrinomonadaceae bacterium
GGAGTTGAACTGCTAACACCTGTGACCCAGGGTTGCCAAAGCTCAACCCTGGGCTTTGAGACGTAACGCTTTCAGCGTTACAACACGTTGGCCGTAATGACTCGTTTGGCTGTGAATATGTCGGCTAAAGCGGCGCCATCGCTTTCAGCCGTCAGCGCCGTGTGAAGGATGAAGTTTTCGCCCACGCGGTCGAAACGTTTGATCGTAGCTGTCAATCGCTCACCGAGATTCAGATTGCGGTAATAAAACACGTCGCGCGCGACCGTTGAAGTTCGCACCGCCCAATCGCCCGTCCCTTCCATCAATTCATGTCTGATAACCAACTGTCGTTCAAGCGTATCCGCGATCGTTGGATACGCTGCGAAGTAGAGCAAACCCGCTCCGTTAAAATCGATGTAAGGCGATGGTTCGAAAGAGATCTGCAAATCGAGATCGTTTTCAGAGTTTGAAAATTGATACCCGACAAAGTCATAGTCCGTTCTTTTCTCATGACGCAGCGCCTGGCTGGCTTTGAGTAAGGGCGGCGCCGAACTCAGTGCGGCCGAGTTATATACGAGCTTCGCTGCGGGAAGCGACTGATGTAGATCATTGAGCCCGGTCTTATTGCGCGCGACAAACGTAGTGAGCATCTCCAGATCGAAGCGCGCCTCTTCATTTTTGAAAGCGATCTCGCTGTGAAAGAAAGCCCGGCCAAAATGGCTTATTTTGACCTCGGTTTGAAAATGCTGGTCCATCTCAACCTGGCAAAGCGGCGTTTCATACCTTCCTCGAATCGCGAGGAAAGTTGGGTATAGCCGGTTGCCTGCATCGTCGCGCATGTCCTGGGAATTGACGCCGCTTACGCCCATTGCCGCGCACAAGTGGTCCCAGTGCCTCTCTCCGCAATGCTTGAACAACCAGTTTTCCGAAAGGCCGGTCGCGTCCGTTTGTGGCAGGTGAATGACTGTTTCAGTCATCGATTGACCAGTAGATAAAGGTCGCGCAGCGTTGAGGCTGAATTGAATCTCTCGTCGGTGAGCGGCAGGTTGAGACGTGTTTCGAGCGAAGCCCGGAGTTCGAGCAGGTCGAGTGAATCAAACGGCGCTTTTTCTAACGGAATATCGAGGAACGAAGGATCGTCAATATTCCGCACCTCGCAAACAACTGCCATGAATTCGGATTCAGTCATCGAGTGATCTCCGGTAATGAAAGCAATCTATAGGGCGGGTGTTGTGTCTTGTCAAGAGGTCGATTTTTGACAATCTGGAAGAAGAACTTGATGGCCTTAGTTAACTAATCTAGCCCGCTTCAGGAGCGCAGGCGTCCCGCCTGCTCTTTTTATGAAAAGGACACCGCGAGAAACCAGGTAGTCGAGGTCAGCAGGCGTGGACGCCTGCCGTCCTGTGGAGGAGGAGATCATGTTAAGCGCCCCAGTCTTCGTACAATTGGTTCTACTTTGTCTCTTCGGAATGGTCGGAGCTCCTTCGCCAACCACTACAACTGTGGACCAGCCTGCCGAGATTGCTAAGGTAAAGCAGGTGGTAGATCAATTCTTTAGTACGGCGAAGAAACATGACTGGGACGGCGCGGCTGCATTGATGTCGACAGATTTTGAGCTTTATACGGACGGGGCTTCTTCGTTCGACAAGCCGACTTATGTCAAGGTCTTGAAAGACGACGACATGCAGTTTGCCGAGATCGAACTCAAGGACCTCGAAATTCGTGTTTCCAGTGACGGACAGATGGCCTGGGGCAAATATCGCGGGCTTTTCAAAGGTTCGAGTCACAACCAGCCAGTCACCCTGGAAACGGCTGAAACACTAATCTTCAAGAGGGAAGCGGACCAATGGAAGATTACTCGCGCCCATGTGTCCCTTAAACCCGTGACTCCATAACATCCTCTTACCTCACTAAGACTTCTGAATTGCGCAAGGTCGGAGAAGTCGGAGTTAAAGGATTCATTTATAAACCCTACGCTGCTCACTGAAGTTGGAAGACCATCGAACGGTGGCCGTTCGACAACATTAACAAAAGCACAAAGAGTGAACTCACGTGCTGACTACACGAGAGCGGCGTTAACAGCTGCCCATAATGGGAAGTGAAACCCTGAAAGGAGAATTACATGACAGTTAGAACGGCAACCGTAAACGGTGAGGAGCTCCGGTTTAAGGCTGAGGAGGATCTCCTTTTCGGTGATCCAACCGCCCGCTTCGAAGACATGATTGCTCGTGTGTCGGTGAACCTTGAAAAACGGAGCGACGAGCAGTTGATTCATGATGGTCGTAACCTCACGGACCCGGCGTTTCGTGAGCACGCCCTTTACCAGTATATCGCCCGCAACGGTGCAGAAGCCCTGCCCGTGATCAAGAGAGCGCTCTTTGAAGATACGGATAGCGATCTCCGCGTCAATTTGCTGTGGGCCCTCGAGTGGCTGCGAAGTCCGGAGTGTCGCGAGATCGGTCTTGCGTTAATTAATGATCGCGATCTGCGCGTTCAGGAATGGGCCCGTGTCTTCGCGTGGGAAATGGGCTGGAGCGAAAAAGACTTCCGCCGACCACGAGAGTTCAAACACCACGAAGGAAGAACTTTCGACGAGACGATCTACCTTCATATCACCTGCAATATCTATATCAAACTCGGCCGCACCAACGATATGTGGGGACACTTGCTGCTGAGTCCACAGATGTTGGCGAAAGTGTTTGGCCAGGCATTGGCCTGCAACAACATGGAAACCCGCGAGACCGATATTGTGGTAGCCAAGACGTTGGAGGGCTTGAACCCCGACGGTACGAAACACCACGAGTCGTTCCTCTTCAATGGTTTCACCGAAGCGGTCAATCCGTTGCAGGGTAACTTCTATTTCGAAACACAAACGAAGCGTCCGATCTTCCTTTCCGGTAAGGCGAACGATACTTCCGAAGGTGTTGTCGAAGACGTCACTGTGCCGTTCGCTCGCGAAGGACAGTGGTTCTTGAATCCGGACATCAACGTCAGGGGTCGTAGCGCAATCGAATATGTGCGCGGTCTGTTCCGTGGATGGTCTTACGTCAATCTGGAAAGAATTGAGAATAGCGGCGGCGAATTCTTCTTCCCGGGCAATTCAATTCTCTCAACCTTGCATCACCCGGTTGTTGGACCAAAGACAAATGGTTTCGTCAATGGTCGCTTCAAGGGCAAGCTCGTGGATTGGGATGGTGACGGAGTCATCGACCTCAACCACCTGCCGGCCTACGCAACCACCAAGGGCGAGGTTGACTCCAACCTTGACAACGTACCGGATGAACCAGGTCGGCACGTTAGCGACTGGCGGAAGTGGGCGTAAAGAAAAAACGCCAATGATCGAAGCATGAAGCGCCGTTAGCGTCGAGACCGAAAAGGTCTGGGCGCTAACGGCGTTATTGGACTGAAGGTTTACGTTTAAAAGATCAGTTGCTTTACCCGGGGGATGCCGTGCTGCAGATACTCAGAAATGGTTCTTTCCGAAATCTCTGGGTGTCGAGTTTGCTCTCGACGGTAGGTTCACAGGTCAGCCGGTTAGGACTGATTCTCTATGTCTTTGACACTCGCGGGGAGATTATCAATCTCGCGCTACTGATCGTAGTTGACACTTTACCGGGAGCGGTAGTGGCGCCGCTGGCGGGAGCCGTTGTCGATGGCTTGAACAAGCGGGTGGTGATGGTCATCTCGGACCTTTCACGCATGATTTTCATGCTCGTGATTCTGGTCCATCCTACCCTGCTCGTTATCTACTTGATGACCGCGTTGCACTCGATCGCAACCGTCTTTTTTGAACCCGCCAAGTCTGCGGCGATTCCGCTGATAGTCAAACAGGAAGATCTTACCCGGGCCAACGGTCTCGATCAGAGTGCCGCCAACCTGACCTTAATAGCTGGACCAGTTCTGGGAGTCCTCTTATTGAGACGGTTTGGATTGACGGCGACCTTGCTATTCGACGCCGCGTCGTTTCTATTGAGCGCGCTACTGATAACGCAAGTGACCATCAGGCTGGTTGAACGTAAACAGATCGAGTTGTCAGCCGCCGGAGCGGTAAATGAAATTAAGGAAGGCGGCGCATACCTGTTGCGGCATCCGTTGGCGCTGCAACTTGCCGTTTTGCTTTTTGTTGCGCTGAGTTGCACCAGTCTTTGGATCCCTTTGGCGCCGTTCTTTATTCGAGATCAACTCGGTGTCTCTGAACAACTGCTCGGTTGGCAGACTGGTCTCTTTGGTTTGGGCGCCGCGATCGGTGGGTTGATCGCCCCGCGCTTAGTCGATCGTTTTGGCACGGGCGTCACGCTTTTTGCCGCCTTCCTCGCCGAAGCGTCCAGCATGATGCTTTATAGCGTTGTATCCCGAGTTGGAATTTCAATGCTGGTGATTTTTGTTTGGGGCGTTGTTCTCTCGATCATCGTTGTGCCGTTCTATTCAATCCTGCAGCAGATTGTCGAAGAACGGTTTCTGGGTCGCGTGTTCTCACTTATTAAGCAGGGTGAGAACCTGGCCGTGGTTCTGGCAATGGTTGCTGCGGTCCTCTTGCAGGGCTTTGTTGCGACACCTCTGATTTTACTGATCGCAGGATTTATTTACTTCGCGTTTACCGTGGCGTCCTCGTTCAGTCGGGGCGGGCGGGCCTTGTTGGCTACGCAGTAAAATCGGATGAGACAAAGATGAAAAAGCTTCTCATCATAGGCGCCTGTTTGCTCCTGATAAGCGGTGGTGTGTTCCTGGCGCGGTCTAAGGGACGCAGCAAGAACAACGCTCCTTTCCGCTTATATCGGGTCGCAGTGGACCACGCCGGCGGTGGCGATGGGACATTATCGCCGGACGGCCAACGCTTTGTTACCAGCTCGAGACGCGCCGGTAACTGGGACGTCTGGATCTACGACTTGCGAACAACTCTGTGGACTCAGGTCACTCAGGATCCGGGCGATGATTTTGAGGCGAAGTGGTCTCCCGATAGCTCTACACTCGTATTTTGTTCCACACGCACCGGGCAAAAAGATATTTGGACCATCGACCTCCGGACTGGCGCTCAAAAGCAACTTACTTTTTCGCCAGAGGATGATGAATATCCCGGCTGGTCACCAGACGGTAAGCATATCGTCTACACGGGTGGACCATGGGGCCATCGAGATTTTTGGGAGATTTCTGCAACAGGTGGAACGCCGCGAAGGATCAGCCGTGAATCAGGCACTGCCGGCGCCTGCGCTTATGAACCGGGTGGTCAAACTCTCATCTGCCATCGCTACGATTCGGGTACTGGAGATATTTTTCGAATGCGAGTGGCGGATGGAGAAGTCACTCTGCTAACCAATGATTGGCCCTGGGACTACAAGCCAAATACTTCGCCTGACAACCAAACGATTGCTTTCTCGAGGGCCGAGGAAGGGCCTTCACGCATCTGGCTTTTGCCGGCGGCCGGCGGCCAACCTCAACAGTTGACCAATACCCCGGATGATGATCGTTGGCCCACCTGGAATGCAGCAGGAGACAAGCTCTTCTTCCATCGCATGGTGGAACGCGGAACCGCTCTTAATGAGCTGGACAAGAAGACCGGAAAAGTTAGAACGTTAGTAGACAAATCGGAAGCTCCGTTACAGGCTTCATTCGATCCGACAGCCGAGCATGTTGTTTATTGCTCGCAGACCGAAGATCGCAAGGTTTTGAAGATCCTCGATATTGCAACCGGCGAACGCCGCCTCCTACCAACTGGATCCGGCGAAGCCTGCTATCCGCGCTGGTCACCCGATGGCAAACGCATCGCCTATGCGGGCAAGCCAAATCTTCGCTGGGAAGTGAGCGTAATTAATGTCGACGGATCCGGACGTCAAGTGCTCACCGAAGGAATGGCGTCGTTGCATGGGATGGATGGTCCAATCGATTGGTCGCCGGACAGCACCAGGTTGCTTTTTCAGTCAGACACAAACCCGTTTGAGGCGCGCATCTATGTCGTCGATGTGAACACGCACAAGATCGGCGCTGTCACTGATGGTCCATGGTTTGATGAAGCGCCTTCATGGAGCGCGGACGGCAAGAGCGCGATCTTTATGTCGACGCGTGGCGGCGGTTGGACGTGGGGGTTCTTCCGTCGAGCAATCACTGGCGGCGAATACGAAACGTTGGCCGGTCCTGATTACAACCAGAAGAATTATCCTCGTTCGGGTCACAGCGGCGCACTCATCTGGAGCATTGTCGACGAACAGGACAAGGAATTTCTCGCGGAACGCTCGCGAGACGGAAACGTAAAAACACTGACTGAGGCGGGAGAGGGCGCGCGTTGGCCAGAATACTCGCGTGACGAGTCGCGGGTGTTGTACACACTCATGGACCATCAGGTCGAGTATTGGATTGCCGAGAATGTCGCTAATAGATCGGTAGAAGCTTCGTCGCTGAAGTCCACCGCCGAAGCTGGACCAGTAGTGACGGAGATGCAAGCTTGCGTCCAGGATCGTTTGATCGACAAATCGGGAAGGAGTCCCGTCGATCTGCACCGTCGTTGAAAAATGTAGTCAGATTCGCCCGGGTGGCGAAACGAAAAGATGGTCGCACTTCCACTGAAAAGAGTTTCAACTTCGACTTCCGGCGATCGAGTAGCCGGCGACTCCTGGTCTGCGATTCTCCGTTCTTTTCAGATCTTGTTACTGGTGGTCCGCTACGGATCGGGTTTCTGTGTACGCGTTGCATATCTCTGCTTGCGGCGCCAAAGAGATCAATACCCGCAACTACTTGGCGAGACTTTGGCGAGATTCTTTGAGGCGCTTGGCCCGGCTTTTATCAAGACCGGACAAATACTGAGTGCCCGGCCTGACTTGCTTCCCGCCGGCGTGGGGGCTCCGCTACGACGCTTACAAAATCAGATCGCACCATTCAACGGCAAGCTAACGCTAAAAATAATTGAAACAGCCTTCGGACGTCCGTTGCTTGAGCTCTTCGAGTCTTTCGAGTTAGAGCCGATCGCTGCGGCAAGCATCGCGCAAGTGCATCGCGCGCGGCTCAAGGACGGTCGCGAGGTGGCCGTCAAAGTTCGCCGGCCCGGAGTCTCGCGCGTAGTTAATGACGACATGCGTATTCTTCGTTTTGCTGCCAAAACATTGTCGAGCTTGCCGGGGATGAAGGCCGTTCCATTACCTGAATTGGTAGACGAGTTTGTCGGTCCGATCCAGCAGCAACTCGACTTCCGTTTGGAGGCTGCAAACAACCGGCGCTTCCGCGAAGAGTTCGCCCGCACCGAGCACATCCGGTTGCCGGCACTCGTCGAAGATCTCTGTACGGAAAACGTTTTGACGATGGAATACATGGACCAGCTACAGAGAACTGATTGCAACAGCCTCTCAGAGGCGGAACGTAAGACGGCGGCGCTTGCCGGTCTACGAGCGCTGTACAAGATGATTTTTGTGGATGGCTTCGTCCATGCCGATATGCATCCGGGAAATGTTTACGTCCGCGCATGGGGCGAGCTTGTCATGCTCGACACGGGGCTCGTCGCAGTCCTTGATGACACCAACCAACGAGACTTCGTCGATTTCTTTTTTGGATTGATTAACAACGAGGGCAGGGAATGCGCGCGGATTATTTATGACAATGCCTCATATCGCGCGAAGAACCTGGATCGCGCAGCCTTCGAAGCGGCGATGGTCCAATTGATCGCCAAACATTCGGCGCTTAAGTGTCACGAGTTTGAGGTTGCGGATTTCGTTTATCAACTAATGGAGACGCAGCGACGTTTTAAGATCCGCGGCTCGACGAAGTTTATGATGACGATTCTGTCGATGGTTGTATATGACGGTATCTGCAAACAGTTGTATCCGCTATGTGACTTTCAAAGTGAGGCCCGCGGATTTCTCATCACCGCCCGCTACCGCCGAAAAGCTGCCGCGAAGACTTCGCAATGGCAACTCGACTCTTCCATGCGAAAATCCATGACTGATATGCGATCACCCGCTCGAGATCAAAGCGTCTTAATCCATTAGCCTTCTCCAAACCATTAATTTAGGCTTGTAAAACAGTGGATCTTAGAGTCGGCTTAGCCGCCTGTTGTGAGGAATGGCTCTGCCTTTCCATAAGCAGCCACTTGAGATTTGGGCTGCGCCCTCTTTCGGTTCAATATTAGGGTTCAGGTATAAAACCCAGAGGGCGCAGCCCAAATTGAGACACACTCGTAACGGAAAGGCAGAGCCATTCCTCACAACAGGCGGCCAAGCCGCAATTGTAGCGAGTTGCAAGAGACTCTTAAGCTCTCTTTATCTCAGCGAGCAGGCGAGGACGCCTGCGGTCCTATTCTTTAACCGCGATTTTTTAATGCGTGTTCAATATCTTTAATGTCCTGACACGCCTGCTGCAGCACGTGAGACAGGTTTCGTTGCAGTTCATCCAAATGGTCGGCTATTTCTGTCAGCACAAAAGTTGACGGTTTGGCCGGCGCCCACGGCGCGATAGCCATAGTGCTGACTCCCTCAACCTCACCTGAACGAATTTGCTGATAGAGATCAACCGTGCGTTTGTCGGGTTTGACTCCGAGATCCTGGTCCAGGGCCACCACGCATCGGTCATACTGGCGCAGGGCCGCGGTCCGGTCTCCGGAAAGATACTGCAAGCGCATCAATCGTCGATGAGTGCGTTCACTTGCGCGGTCGTAGTTAAGAATCCGGAAGCCATACAATTGGCCGGCTTCGTATTCATTGTTCGCTTCGCAATAGCTCATCAGCTTAAACAACATTGCGAGGTGCATATTCTGAAGACGTTCCCGCTCAAATAGACACCAGTCCTGATATGAACCTTCCAGTAATTCGCCCTGGTAAACCTCGGCCGCCGCCTGGGCCACATCCTTTTCCTTAGCGTTCATTCGCCATCCTGGCTTGTCTTTTAGGGCCACGAAAGCATCCTCAAGCACGGCGACGTCAAGCCAGATCTCAGATCTTGTGTTGAGTTGGACCCAATGGTCCTCGACGAGTAGCAGGTGATCTGCTTCGGTAGGATTGTGAGACTTTAACGCGGTCTGCAGATGCCACAACGCCTGACGCAGGTATTTCCTCGACTTGTCAGTGGACGTGTCTCCCCAAAGGAGGGAAGCCAGTGCTTCCCGCGGACGAGGCCGATTTCGATGAATTAACAGGTAGCTAAGTAGTTCCTGAACTTTAGGGCTACCCAGTCCCCCAAAGCCATCACTGTATTCCACACTAAATTTTCCAAATAAGTGAATACGCAAGCTAAACATGGATTCACCTCTCCCACTGGAAACCAGGTTCAGAAGACACCAGGAGATGGCTCCGCAGATTTACGACTCAAAGACAGGTAAAGAATGGGTCGCGAGGATGGGCTAAGAGCTCCCATGACCCTGAATGTTTTGAGCTGAATTATTCTCTGCCTGAGTTCCTTCGCGGTTGCTTCAGATGCACATTCGGCGATCGAGATCATTCTCCGAACCGTCGCTGACTAGATAGCGGCGGATAGAGAGACTTCAACCGTTGGACAGTCGCTGGTTGCCTCTTAGTTGTGGTCCAGCTTTGTCCGTTTGTTTAAGCAGACATGAGAAAGCGTCAGGTTACCTTCTTAATCAGGGCAAAGTAATGAAAGGGAGGTGTGCGTAGAATCGTTAAGTCTCGTAGGCTGAGTGGATGTAACTCTTGCATGGTAATGACTTACACGGGCCTTTTACGGCCGACCCATTGTTTGAATTAACTGCGAACAGAGGCATCTTATACGATTGCTGTCGCTTGCGCTATAGCGAAATTTTAATAGAGCTATAGCGAAATTTTCGCTACCGCTTTCTGCTCGCAGTTGTATTGAAATGGAGTAAACCACCGGTGAAGTTAAGGTGAGAAGCAACTGAAAGCGATGTCGGATCGGACCCTCAAACTGGTGAATTATCGGACCGGCCCGTGCGTCCGAACACTCCAATGATGCCTCCTAGCAGTACTGCAGCGGCCATCACTAGATATGCTTTTGGGAAGCCGAAGACGCTCGCCAGCCCACCGAATAGTGATGGTCCAAACACGGTGCCCGAATAGGCGAATATCATGCTTCCCGCTGTCGCAAGACCGACCTCAGCGGGTCTGACGTCACGGATGATTTCCGCCAGGAACACACCATTCCAGCCGCTCGCAGTGGCGCCCAGCAAAATCACAACAGCAGCGATTGCGCCTACTGGCCAGGCCACAGTAAACAGACTCATCAACCCGGCGGCGATAGCCATTAGCAGGGCAATGCCAAGCAGCAGTAGACGTGGCGACGACACGCGATCCGCGATGAAACCCCAGCCCAGTCTACCCGCCACACCGGCGAGTTGGCTGGTACTCAAGAGCGCGCCGGCGAGCACCAGATCCAGTTTGACTACTTTCGTTAGATAGACAACAAGAAATGAACTAAGAACCAGTTGCATAGCGGCGTAGACGATCGAACTCGTCGCGAGCGAGGCGAGACCGGGACTACGAAAGATGAAGCGAACCGGCTCTAAAAGACTTCTGCTATTTCCGTGCGGTTGATCTGGTAGCTCGTTGCGAACCAAAGGCAACGCAAGCCAGGTGACTGCACCGACTGCGGCGGTTACCGCGCCGATGGCTACACAGGCGGCGTTCCAACCCAGCCCGAGAAGCAATGGCGGCGCGATAAAACCGGCGAGTACACCGCCCATCGGCACGCTGGTCTGGCGCACCGAAACCAGGAAGGCCATACCCGAGCCGCTGCGATAGCGCGCAAGTACGTGTGAACTAGCGGGTGTCAGTGGACCATAGCTCAGTCCAATGATGGCGGTCGCCAACAATGAGACGGGAAGATGTGGAATAGCAAGGAGAGCAAGTCCAATACCGCCAGTCACCACGCAGATACAACTCGTGCGCAATGGACCAAGCCGCGTGATCAGCGATGCGGAGAAGGAACTGCTTAGGATCGCGCCTGTGTAGACTAACCCGACATAGACACCGGCAATTTGGGGTGACAGGCCGAGAGAGAAAGCAATATGGCTGGCCATGACGGGCGGCGTCATGCTCAGCATGGAGAGGAGGCACTGCGGAAAAAATGTCAGCAGCAGGATCAGCGCTTTCGACTCTGCTCCTGCTGGATTTCGCTTAAGTGTTCTGCCGCCCACGACCGTCTCGCTTCGGCTTAGCCCTCTGTTGTGAGGAATGCTGCGCCTTCCATCATGCGCAACTTTTTGTGGCAATGAGGTCAGTACCATAATGCGGTTGCGCCACCGACTTCACGCACCTTGCGAACCTCGAACAGCAGAGTTAGAAACGAGAAGCGCTACCGTATAGCGGGTTTGTAAATAAGGCCGATGACGATGCCGGTGACAAGCCATTGGACCAGGTAAGCCAGACCCTGTCCCACAGCGAGTCTCGGTCCGATGTTCAGGTTCATGTAATTGTTCCCCACATTACATACCGCGAAGATGCCAATTAGAATGCCTAAACGCGCTCCGCCCCAAACACCCGATGTGCCGTTATCTATCAATGCGAAGATAATCGAGATAATCAGAACCGCTATAAAATTTGCGACGATTCCAATTGGCATAACACTGTTCATTTCTTCCCGGGGTCGAAACACAGTCGGGTATTTGTGGGCTTCATTCATCAGAGCTGGCACTAGCCAAATTATTAAGAAACCAACGGCAAAAGAGGCGACTAATCCACCAAACGCCGCCAGCACGAGACGTAAATAGTTCATTTGCACTCCTTCACAAATTTGCGGATCAAAATAACAGTCGATTCGACTGGACCAGTTCGCCAAACGAATGTCATTTGTTGGGGCGAGATATCCAATCTCTCACCCTGGATTCACATAGAATTTACGCGAGGAACCCGATGCTTGCTTTTTAAGGGGTGCCAGATATTACACCAGTCACGGCTCTGATCGCACCGGAAAAATCATCCTTGACGCAAAGCTATGTTCTCCCCGCGGAGTGAACAGTGGTGATGAGAGACTCAGCGAAAACTTCCGAGTATGCCGAGGAAGTCGCGCCCGCGCTGGTTGAAACCCTGATGGCAGGACATACAGCTCGAAGGTTGATCCTGGAAGTAGGTTTCCATTGTCGTGTTGGCCAGGTTTTCCTTGCGTGCTTCCGGAAAAAAGACCCCATCGTTATACGGGTCGACTGGCATGGCATGGCTCGGCCATTGGACAGCCACCAACATGTAATTCGCCCAGACAGTTCCTTTGACTCCCTTCAGCGACCAATAATAACGACTCATCGCCAGGGTCGAGAGATGGATTGGCTTCCGGCGCACCACCTGATTCGGTTCGGGGTTAAGCTTGGGTGGATGATCGAGACTGACTGGAAGTGTGCCGGCTGAACCTAGTTGTGGCCAGAGACCGAGGTCGGGCTTCGCCACGTTGAAATAGGAATATGGTACGCCGGCAGTCTTGGCGTCCGGCTCGTATGGACCGGCGGCTGGAACATTGTCGACTTGCTCGAAAGTTGCCCACAGCCCTTGCGGTCGACGTGGCGTTCTGATCACGATATGCAGCCCGACTAACGCGACGTCGCTTTTTGAACAGACGACATGTCGCGCCGCGATTGTTTTCGCAACGTCGACGATATTGGCGTTCTCAACCACGTAATAGCGCGCCCGCATGGCCGGTGTATCCGCAGCGGTTAGTGGTCGCCAGGCGGCCTTAACTGCGACCGATCCGGCGGGCAATCTCACCGGATTTTCCACGTTGGGCATGTTCTTGCCCTCGCTCCAACCGTTGACTGCAATCGCCGAATACTCTGGTTCGTTGAGGCGCGTTTCGTAGCGGGTATAAGTGTGATTCTGCGCTACCAGCGGACTGGCAGGCGCTCCCGATATGGCGGATTGGTTAAAATCCATGAACGGATCGAAGGTCGCGAGCGTTTTGTTCGGGCCGCTGCTGTCCCCTCCGCAAGGCGTCACGGCGTCATAAGTTCCCCACGGCGGAGCCGGGATCGGGTTGCCGTCCGGACCAACCTGGAACAGTTCATATCGCGCTTTGAATGTCTCCCAGACCCGAGGGCCCGGATCGCCAATTGTCTTAGTGCGATCAGGCACACCACGATGTTCCGGATCCGTTAGCGACGGCCAATTGAGTGAGACGAAAGCGCGCCAGGCGAAATTGTCCAACTCCGGGAACTTGTCGAGTTCGGGCGTGAGATTCGGAACCTCCTCAATACGGTCAGGCACAATCAGGGCAGCATTGTACCCAACCCGTGGGTCAGTTTGGACTTGTGGAACCTGAGCGGCGGCTGGAGAGACAGGGAGAAACGCGACCGGTGCGACGAGTGGAAGAAGCGCAACCAGCGCACAGACAAGCGCGAACACGAGTGGAAACCGGTAAGCGCGCAAGAAAACGCCGGCGGAAGTAAGGCGAATTTTTCGCATCGCGGTCAGACTCCGAAGTCTACGCAAAATTGACGTTGCCGATTGAGGTTCGGTAGTGATTTTTGGATCAGACATTTGTCGCATTCATAGCAGGTTTGCGGCGTCTGCCACTTCTCCCTGCTTGCTCAGTTTGGGACACGATTGGTGAGGTTCGGGAAGACGCTGTTTTCTGAAGTGGCTGGATTTCACCCTCGGCTGCGCCACCAGTTGTGAGGCATGGCTCCGCCTTGCCGTAAGCGCGTCGCACCAAGATTAGGGCTGCGCCACCAGTTGTGAGGCATGGCTCCGCCTTGCCGTAAGCGCCGCACCAAAGATTAGGGCTGCGCCGCCAGTTGTGAGGCATGGCTCCGCCTTGCCGTAAGCACGTCACACCAAGATTAGGGCTGCGCCACCAGTTGTGAGGCAGGCTCCGCCTTGCCGTAAGCGCGTCGCACCAAGATAGGGCTGCGCCGCCAGTTGTGAGGCATGGCTCCGCCTTGCCGTAAGCGCCGCACCAAGATTAGGGCTGCGCCCTCTTTCTGCGGCTGTAGATAAAAGCAAAAGGGCACAGCCCTGAACTTTTTTAAGTCTGGTTACGGCAAGGCGAAGCCATGCCTCACAACAGGCGGCGCAGCCGAGGTTTAGAACCAACCGCTTCACAACCCGAAGTTGAGAGCCAACCGCTTCACAACAGGCGGCAAAAAATCTATTAATTGATGATGAATTACAAATGAACGACGGCCACGGATTTACCGTTTTGCAGAAACTCAACGGCGTTCTGATCTTTACGTTCGATCTCCAAGGTTAGTCGAGGGTCGGTGTAGTTCAGGAATTCTGCTGAGACTCTTGAGTAGGCTGCCCCTTTATTGTCGATCCATAGCGCGATATCGATCAAAGTCAGTGCCGGCACATGGTCAACTCGCTTACCGTCTGAAAGTCTGTCCTCTTCGGATGGATAATATCTAAATTGATTATCGGCAACGTTCTCGAGATGAGATTTATCTCCACCAATTTTCACCTCCGAAAAGTCCATAAATCCTCTTTGCCGCCGGACGAAGTTTGTCAGCGCCGGTGGAAGCACATTGAATGAAGTTGTCGTGGTACGAGATTCGACACCATATTTTGTGACGAGATTTGATTTAAGACCCGTAATGACATCACGACGTTTCGCCAGGACTTCAAAGTGCAACGAAAGATCGTACCCGTCGACCGCGTCAATGCTCTGAACAAAACTCTCCAGAGACGTTATGGCAAAGGAAAAATCTTCGGGCAGTCCGAATTTAGTGCGACCCAATAGAAGAGACAATCGATGGCTAATTGCGAGTTCGTTGAGGACCGTCGCTTGGGATCGAAAACTTGCAGTCTGCCTGTCAGTGATTGGAGCCGGCAGTTGAAACTGAATCTCGTCCTCTGATTCGGAGTAATTCAGAAGACTAGTACTTCCATAGTATGAGTTCAGGAGTTCGACAATCATTTCTCGTCCGCACATTGGCATTGTCGTCATCCTATTTCTTCCGTAAGTTGCGAGACACGTTCTATTAACTCGTCGCCGTATGACCTGGCGATCAGTCCTTTAAACAAATGACGACCTTCGCCCTGGTTAAAATGGGCAATCGCGATTACCGAGACGATGTCGTTGTGCTTAATCCAATATTTGATCAGCGCCAAAATAGCGCTCGAAGCATGACGGGGCGACATTGTCAGACATAAAGTTGGCCCACGAATTCCTTGTTCGAGGGCTGCCAGTCCAGCTACGATACTCGGGCTTGCTCCGGCAAATCGTAGCGGTGAAATCGATCCATGCTCAGCAGTGCGCGAGATCTCTCGAATCGTACTTAAACTACATTCATCGCTCGCGACGATCAGCCCGGTATGATGCGGCACTATTTCGCCTTCATCTTCGATCAGCGATTGCGTGAAATTCGCCACCGCCCAGGCAAGCGGGGGCGCGTAGAAGGACGGTCTATTTCGCGCTTTGATGTCGCTATAAACGGCTGACTTCACTACCATACTGCGCGCCTGTCTTCCAGACCCTTCTGCAAAAGTTACCTCGGCTGATTGTTACAACTTCAGCCAGCGCAGTTGGGAAGGGTGGTTCACCCCCGCTGACTGTGAATTAAATTATCATCGAGGGATTTTAACCTGGACTGGCGGGGGTAAACCGCCCTTCCCAACTGCACTAACTGTAGTTTGTTTTTGAATTTTGCAAAATTTCTTCAACCTGCTCGTCCGATTAAGGCGGTGTTGAATCCTCCGAAACCAAGCGTCACGCTTACGCCATAAGGACCATTGAGCGGACGGCCTTTAGCTCCGGGGAATCGTTTTGCGATGCTGCCAATCGGATCAGTCAACCCGACTGTAGCTGGCGCGAACTGTCTCTCCAACATTTGCAACAGAAGAATAAACTCAACCAGGCCACAAGCGCCCAGCGAGTGGCCCAGCGCTCCCTTAGTTCCGACGATAGTGAGCATTTCGTTGTCGGCAAAAACTTCCTCAACGACGTTAGCTTCGAGGTCGTCGTTAAGTTGCGTCGCGGTGCCATGCGCGAGATAAACAGCCAGGTCGTTGTAAGTCAGATCGGCCGAGAGAAGAGCACGGTCCATGGCAAGGCGGACTGACAGTCCTGATGGATCGGGCGCGGTCAATCCAAACGCATCATTCGAAGCTCCTATTCCAACCAACTCTCCTTTGTGTTCGGCGCAATCTTCACTTCGCTTCAGCACTATTGCGGCCGCGGCTTCGCCGAGCAATATACCGCTGCGATTAATATCAAAAGGTTTGTGATCGCTGGCCGCCATTGTCCCCAACGTTGAATGCGCGAGTCGCTTCGCCCCGGTCACGATATCGACTGCTACAACGATTGCGGTGTCTACCGTTCCGCAATCAAGTAAAGCAGCAGCGACGCCGAGCGCGTCGGCACCCGCTGAACACCCCGATCCGACTACTATTGGATCAAGATCACACCCGACGCTTCGAACAACATCGGTGGCCCATGTCGACATCGTATCGCCGCCACCATCATCGATCAGATGAC
Organism: Pyrinomonadaceae bacterium; assembly: GCA_036518995.1. Taxonomy (GTDB): domain Bacteria; phylum Acidobacteriota; class Blastocatellia; order Pyrinomonadales; family Pyrinomonadaceae; genus PSRF01. The sequence goes on from DATDMC010000021.1 coordinate 16,327, forward strand.
CAAAACTGGTGGCGAATACAAACGCACAACGGTCTCGTATTTTCTGTATATCTATCGAGAGCGTGTCTAATACCTTGCGGGTGACATAGGTCGCCAGGTATCGCTGCCATTGGTGGTCACTTGTCGCATGACCTGGTCGTGCCGGCATGACCGCAGCTAGATCGTTTCGTAGTTTCCAGGGCAAGGGCTGGGAAGAGAAGGCGGAGCGTTGTTCGAGCAGGGAATTGATCGTGTCATCATCTTCGCCGAACGGAGTTACCATCGACCAGGCAGCAACAGCTAATGGTTTCATATCAGCTTCTTCCAGTGGCGATAAGGTCAGTACCGCGTTACGGTACTGACTTTATCGCCACTACAGTACCACTAGTGCCGAGTGCTGAATCAATTCACCAAACTCCGCTAAATACCCGGCTACACGATCCGGCTGAGCAAGGAAAGAATAATGTTGTCCATCCAACCATTCAGTTGACAGAAATTTTGTCGTGTAGTCCTGCCAGTCTGCCACTCCGGCGGCATTTGTCATTCCGTCGTCTCTGGCCGCTAAAGCAAGTATGGGCACATTTATTTTTGTTTCACCAGGCTCGTAATCACGAATCATCGCCTGATCATTGCGGAGCACAGTGAGGAAATTTTGGGCCATGGCAAAACTTAAACCTCTTGGTATGCCACCGAATTCCTGCAGCTCCTTGAACAGGCTGCGATCATCCGTCTCCGGCACGCGGCGCAACCAGTCGTTTATGTGACGTGGTGCATTACGTCCTGAGACGACCATAAAGATTGGGAGTGGCTTTCCACTTGCCTCGATCAATTTGATTGCTTCAAAAGCGAGAAGTGCTCCCATGCAATGGCCATGTAAAATGTATGGTCCACTTTCCGTGTCTACCTCCATGAGGGCAAGCGCTGCACATTCCTGAATGGACCTGGCATATTCCTCTTGAGATCTTTTGCCGCGGCCGGGTATTTCCACGGGAACAATCCGGCCGGCATCGCTCGGAAAACGATTCGCGTAGGCCCGATAGCTCGCTGCACTACCGCCACCATAAGGAAATAGAAATATGCTTTTCATGATTTTTACTACTTATGAAACACAGCATTTGTCTCTTGAATAATTTTGTCCGGGACTTCGTGTAAGCGTAGAGACGAGCTCATAAAGTTTTTGATTTCTTCCAGATCAAGCATCTTGTCGTCTCTCGCCCACAGACGCGTTATCACTGAATTCATATCGCCCGCCGTTGTGCGCGCAAACTCAACATCCGGATGCAACACGGCGACCAGGTCTATGTTTCTGGTATTCAGTTTCTCGCCCTTAACAATTAATATGTCCGCCTTGCGCGCGACATACCGAAGATAGCCGTCAGCATCTTTGGTAAAAAGATCTCCGGTTTCTAAGAAGCCATCGGAAGTGAACGGTTGGCGTTGAATATTTTCTCCAACCTTTCGCCGGCAAACGGATGGTGTCTTAACCAATAGTTGGCCCACGCCACCGGCATCCGGTGTGTCAATTCTGGTTGAGACATCGCTGAAAGACCGACCGACAGAGTCATAGGACGAAACCGGAGCAGTGTGTGCGGGCAGAACTGAAACCCGCGGTCCGGCTTCTGTTTGACCGTAAGTAATGTAGAGCTCGTTAATAAACGACTTGCCCAGCAAACTCGTCACGTCTTCCGCAGAAAATCGATCGCCACCAATGCTCATAGATCGCAGCGAAGGTAAAACAGTTCCTCTCTTAAGAAGGTCGCGTGCAATCGTGGGTGTGATGCCGCAGATCGATATCTGCTCTTTGTAAATAAGTTCAGCAAAGCGATTGGCGTTGAAGGGTGGTCCATCGATCTTAAGTTCACAGCCGCTAATGATCGATCCAATACTCTGAGTGACAAGTCCGTAAGTGTGATAGAGCGGCAATACGACGAGTTGTTTATCGACCGAAGTTATGTTGAGCGTCTTGTTTGTCATGCTCGCGTTGCAGGCGAGCGACTCGACAGTGTGAACGCATGCCGTTTGCGATCCGGATGTTCCGGTCGTGAGTATCAGAACATCGAACGGTTCGTACGCGGGCGGAATGCGATCGAAAACGACAGCATTAAAAGAGCCTATCGTGGCGAAGTGTTTCGCCTGATAGCGGGCTGGATCCAGATGAGGTCCTACGATTGCAGAGATGTTTAAGGATTTTTGAAGTGAGCTTACGAGCGACGTCTTCGTCGATGGAGCAACCGCACAGGGAACGTAACCATTCGCGAGGGCCGCGATCCAATGAAAGAGAAATTCGGCACTATTGGGCGCAAAAATGAGGACTGCGGAGCCCGGCTGCAACGCGAGGCGAGCATATCCTTCGGATAACTGATCGTACTTTGGCGAAGTATCGCTGAAGTCAGAAATGCGCCGCTCAAGATCAGCGGCGCTCTCGATAATCATCCTTGCGGTTGCGCTCATCTCCTTATTCCATTTATGGATCGCGCTTCGTCATCGATATTTCGGTTACTACACAGCGGCTACACTGGAATGTCGATTAATCAGGTCGGTGAGAGAAGATAACGTCGCAAAGTTTTCTGGCGTAAAGTCGTCATCAGAAATAACGATACCGAATCGCTTTTCCACTTGTTCCCGCAATTCGACAAAACCCAGCGAATCGACGCCGAGGTCCTGCCGAAATGAATAGGTTGGAAGAATCTTCTCCTTCTCAAATTCTACAAAGAGATCTTCGATCAGGATGTCTCTTAAGGAATCTTCGATAGTGTTCATAAGTTCTCCAGTATTTATTAGGAGCGCAGGCTTCCTCGCCTGCCGGATGAGTTAGAACCTCAACGCCATTGTTTATCAACGCGCAGGTGAGGACGCCTGCGCTCCTAAGTTCATTAGCTGCTGTAGGTCGATTTGCTGCCCACAGCTACCAGCGCATGCCGCGGAATTTCTGCTACATAACGGTCGTCTTCTTCCCGAATCGTTATTGGACCAAGCGTTTCCGTTATGTGTCGCTCGAGGCTAAACACGACATCGGACACGGAATCCCCGACCTTAACCAGATCGTACATGTCGTACATGTGCATGATTGCGTTGTGCTTCGCTTCTTCCGGTGTGTCTCCGTGTAACGTAAACGGATCTGGCATTTCAAAGACCCGAACGTCGCCGAATCCTGCACTCGTAAAGAGATTGAACATTTCGAGACGGGAAAAATGCGCGTGTGGGTGTCCAGTCCGCGAGTAAGGATGCACAATGCTGTCGAACCACCTGGCGCATCTTCCACCGATCTCAAAATCGTGTAATACAAGACGACCGCCAGGTCTTAGCGTTCGGTGCGCTTCGCGAACCGCCATTTGTCTTGCGTTGCTATCGAGATGATGACTGCCATAAGCAATGAGAACGCCATCGAGGACACTGTCGCGAAACAGACTTCTGGTTGCCGATTGGCGTACGCATGGTAACGACTGCGCGTAACACGCATCGATCATGAATTTCGAGATGTCGGCTGTATAAATCGTCGGGGTCTGATGCTTTAACGTTTTACAAAATCTGGCAAAAGTCCCATCCCCTCCGAGTACATCCAGAATTCTGAAATCTTCAGCCGGGATTTCAAGCGATGGAGAGAAGCACTTGAGGAGGGTGGTCATGCCCACTTTTCGGTTATCTGCACTCTTCTGGGCAAAATTGTAGGACAAGCCGCGGCCACCCGCTTTTACATCCTCGAACTCCCACGAAACCAGGTTCATCTTCGCGATATGCTGCTCGGCGTCGCGACATCGCTCGTAACTAAGAAGATCATTTAACTCGGGATGACCGTGAAGAAGGTGGGCTAGATATTCCTCGAAGCTATAGCCATTCAGGTATAGCTCGGTTTTCATCTCGGTCTTTGCCGTTAGCATGTTTGTAGTTTTCCCTGCCGGTGAAAAAAAGCGCAGCAAAGCCACCTATTTCGCGCATTATGGGTGAGGAAGGTTATCGTGGAAGCAGAGGACGATTCTTCTCCCGTATTGCTGAACTTAGGGAGGTTTAGTGGTTAGTGGGTCAGGTTTTCTCTGCGTCTCTGCGTTCCTCTGCGCCTCTGTGTTGAAAATTTAGATTCGTTTAAGTCTTCGTCAATTTCAACAAAGAGACGCCGAGTACGCAGAGACGCCGAGACGCAGAGAAAGACTTCAGTATTCTTTGATCGTGAGGTAGCGATCGATTTCAGGCTTGTTGATGAGTTGCTTCTTACCATCGGGCCAACGGACTTCAACGGAGATCACATTAGGCGTCCTGCCAAGACCGACCAGCACGCGCGGATCGTTGGAGGAGAGATAACTACTTGCCGTCGACACATCGAATGTCTGTTTTCGCCCGTTTGCTTCGGTAACGATGATGCGAGCACCAAGTCCCTGACGATTGGTTCGTGTGCCGACCAGGCTGAGGCCGAGCCAGTGGTTCTTTGTCCCGTTGTTGCGCAGGATCACGGGTGGTCCATCAACCTGACTGAGGACGATGTCAATATCCCCGTCGTTATCAAGGTCGCCGAACGCTGCGCCGCGTCCGCTGAGTGGAATGCTAAAGGTTGGACCAGCCGCGGCTGACACATTAACGAAACGTCTGCCCGTGTTCCGCATCAGCAGCGCCGGCTGGCGATACTTAAAATAGCTGCCGGTGTTTTCGATCGTGTCGAGTACGTGCCCCTGGGCCACGAAGATGTCGCGTAGACCGTCGTTGTCGACATCAACGAAGCGCGTGCCCCAGCCGCTGTAGGGCTGTGAGATTTGACCGATGCCGGAGGTCTTCGTCACGTACGTAAAAGAGAGATTTGCATTGTTGTGATAAAGCGGATAGGTCTCATTCGAGAGCACTGAAATAAATACGTCCGGCCAGCCGTCGTTGTCGTAGTCAGCCGCGTCGACACCCATGCCGCCAAAAGTGTTGCCTTGTTCGTCGTAACCCGTGCCCGAGATAAGCGCGATGTCTGCGAAGACGCCGTCACCGTTGTTATGAAAGAGTGTCTGGCGCACGGCATCATTGGCGACAAAGACATCCGTAAAGCCGTCGCCATCAAAGTCGGCAAACGCCAGGCCAAGCCCTTTGCCAGGAGCGTCTGCGATCTTTGAACGACTGCTCACGTCCTCGAATGTGCCGTCTGTTTTCTGGTGAAAAAGAAGATTAGTGGCTGGCTTGAAATTGTCGGGATGACAAAATGCGCGATAGCTACGATCCGAGCGAAGAAGTTGATACAGGTTAGCGGGCTGGCCACAGAAGATATTCCCAATTTGGAAGTCCCAATCCATGTAGCGCAACACCATGAGATCGAGTCTCCCATCTCGATCGTAGTCGAACCAACCAGCGCTGGTGGACCACCCCGAAGCTTTTAGTCCCAATTTACTGGTCACGTCCGCAAAGGTTCCGTCGCCCTGGTTGCGGTACAAAATGTTGCCGCCGTAAGCCGTGACATAGAGATCGACGTAACCATCGTTATCGTAATCGCCCGCGGCGACACCGAAGCTATAACCGTTGCCTTTAACGCCTGCCGCTTCGGTAACATCGGTAAAGGCGCCATCGGGATTTTGATGATAGAGTCGATTCCAGAAGCGCGGGTCATGTTTGTCTGGCTCAGCGCCGCCGGGCATCGGATCGGTTAAAGCCGCGCCATTTGTGAAGTAGATATCGAGTCGCCCATCGTTGTCGTAATCAAAGAGTGCTACGCCGCCACCCATTGCTTCGAGTAGGTACTTCTGTGATGTAGGTGATGCAGCGTGTTTGAAATCGATCCGGCTTTGGGCCGTGATGTCGGTGAATGTGACTGGAGACGGATATTGTGGAACGGGACGGGGCGGCTTTGTCGAGGGATTACGAGTTTCGTAAGAGCGGCCCGTCCGCTGCTCCCGTGGGTTCGGTGTTTGTTGGCTAAAACCCGTCAATGCGAACAACAACAAAAAGAGTGAACTGGCGGCGAGGAATGATCGGCGATGACTTTTACGTTTGCGCATAAACGATCTGGAGAGTTGATAAGAGTTGAAGATCGAGCAGTCTGATCGCGCCGGGCACTTTACCAGAAAACGCTTAAACACGAAGGTACAAATAAACGAGACACGAAGAGTCAATAAAAGATCGATGAATTAAATCTGCGTGTCTTCGTGTTTAAGCTTTCTTCGATACGAGGCGACGACTATCGGATATTTGCATCGACCAATCGTGGGGTTGACAGGTTAGGTTATTCTGGCGCCGACTTCATGAAATCATTATCGCCTCGTTACGACCTTTTACTTTCAAACTCACGGAGGAGAGATCATGACAACCAGTAGAAAACAGATTCGGGTCCTGATGTTTGGTGTGACCCTGGCGTTGCTGGCCGGAATCGCGCTAACTGCATCCGCAGCTCAGGAACAAGCCGGCATGCTGACTGTGACCGGAACAGTCACGGTAAATGGCAAACCCGCTGCGACGGGCGACCTCATTGCAACGGGTAGTGAGATTAAGACCGCAAAGGGATCGAGCGCCGTTGTCAGTCTTGGGAAACTCGGTCGCATCGAAGCGCAGGCCTCAACCACGATACTGTTGAGATACGACGAAAAGGCCACTACTCATACGCCGGCCAGCATTTCCATATTGCTTAGGGAGGGTCTCCTCAAACTTTCCACGGACGGTATAACTTTTAATATTGAAACGGGTGTGACTTCAACGCGACCAAAAGAGCGAACTGAAGCCACTGATCTCACGGTGGAAAATAATTGTGGTGTAACCTCTGTCTCAGTAACAAAAGGCAATGTGGAGTTTCGTTACGGGCACACAGTCAAACAGATTGCTGCTGGCGGCCAGGACACAGCCGGACAAACGAAGCCCGGTTGCACACCATCGCGTAACCACTGATCGTTTCGCAGTTCGAGTTCTCTCGCTGTCCGCTCTGCTTAGAGGTTCTTGCAAATTTAGAGGTTCTTGCAAAACTCAATTACGCTGCGGCTTGGCCGTCTGTTGTGAGGAATGGCTCAGCCTTTCCGTTACATGAGCCTTAGGTTCTGGGCTGTGCCCTCTTTTAGGCGCATCATTAACAAATAGCGGGTGAAAAAATACGGGTCGAGGGCGTAGCCCAAGTTCTGGTGCACACTTTCCGGAAAGGCAGAGCCCTTCCTCACAACAGAGGGCCAAGCCGCAGCGTACGCTGAGACACAGAGAAGAAATTTTGGATTTGTATCAACTCACTTTGGCAATTCAGCAAGCTGGGAGAAGAATTGCCGGATGATTTCGCGATAATGCTCACCTGACGACACTTTAAGCCCTCGCCACTTTAATGCCTTAGGGCACCTTACAGATAGTTTGGAGAGAACAATGAAAAAGCTCATTAAGCTTGTTGTCTGCGGCGTACTTGGTTGCAGCGCATTCGGCCTAAGCCAAAGTCTTTCGTACGGCCAGGGGCGAACCCTTAGTAGTCCGCAATTGGATGCCATCGTCAAACCGACTCTGTCGCAGTGTTCGGCGCCGGCTAATCAGGTAAAGAATGCTCGATTGGATCCGAATTCAATTGTCCCTACAGCCAATGCGCGAGAATTTCCCCAGACCAGGGTTATGAAAACGCTGCATGGGATGTGGCGAGGTGAAGTCATCGGAAGTCCGCTCGATAGTAAATACGAAAAGAGTAAAGAAGGTAACGTCGACTACTTCTGGATTATCGACACCCAACATAGCGAGGGGCTGATTATCGCTCTCCGCAATGGCAACAACAGTACGGCTGGCATGGCGCCATTGGCGAATGCCCCGAAACTCACTTATCTGATCTGTGCTCACGAAGGGTATATCCCTACCGTCGAGAAGGGATCGGAGATTCACCAGTTCACCAAGGTTTCCGATAGCATCGAGGGCGCGGAAAAAATTCTGGCGAAGGCGACTGGGGTAGCATTTAAGAAAGGTGCGCTGCTTTCAACGCAGTGGAAAATACTTGTCGCGTCGGGATATTTCAAATCTTTGCCGGCTGTGGCATTTGCAGGTGGTCTTTTTAAACCACTTCGTTTCGAACGTGTCGCAAGTCCGGTTGGACCAGCCCAGCTTTCGATGAGTTGGGAGTCAGAGTATTACGGAGGCGGAACGACCTGGATACAGTTTACGCCCGGTGTGCCGATGAAAGGCGTCGAGTACACTCAGTTTGTCGGAACGAATGCATCTGCAGGAGACTTTCTCGTGGCCTCGCCTGGAAACGGCAAGTTGGCCAAAGTTGAAGCGCGTAGCGGCGGCAACTACGACCTTGCTTTTGATTCCGTCAGCTTAGGACCGCTGCAGGGAGCAGCCGCAGTAAGTGCTCCTCGAGTACGAAATCAACATCGAGCTGTAAAACGAAAGAACAATCACGGTCGTCGCTCTAATTGAGTTCAGCTCGGCCAGCAGCAACAAAGGTAATACGGAGGCCAACGAACGCGTTCTCGAGTGAAACGCTTTCGTTGGCCTCTAACTCTGTGTGCTTAGGAAAGTCGCTGTGGTCCAATAGTCGTTCAGTACACCTCACGGCAACCGCGTTGCGGTTGAAATTCCGACCTTGGCAAGTTCCCAGAGTTGAAGCAACTCTGGGCTTTGAGACGTAACTGCTTCGCAGTGAAATAGAACGTACGTCGAATCCTTTACACACATGGTCCTTACTTGGACCACCGCAACAACTCAGCAATTCGGGAGAAGAATTGGTCGATGATTTCGCGGATAGTAACGCCCCTGGCGACACTTACACGTAACACGTAGATTTGGAGGGAACAATGAAAATTTACAGCTTGCCCATTAAGCTTATGGTCTGCGGCGCGCTTGTCTGCAGCACGTTCGCCCTGAACCTAACCCCGTCGTATGGTCAGGGGCGGACCCTAACTACGAAGCAGATCGACACGATCGTTAACCCGACTGTAGCGCAATGTTCGGCCCCAGCTACTACGACAAAAAACGCCCGGCTGGATCCGGCTTCAATTATTCCTACCGCCAACGCGCGGGAATTTCCAGTGGACCGGGTTGCGAGAACAATGCATGGGATGTGGCGAGGGCAAGTGATTGGGGATCCAACCGATTCCAGATACGACAGGAACAGTGAAGCGAATGTCGACTATTTTTGGATAATTGACACGGTGGCTGGTGAAGGATTGATCATCGCTATCCGCAATGGCAACAGCAGCACCATAGGGCTGGAGCCGGTTGCCGGCGCACCGAAAATTTCCTACCTGATCTGTCCTCATGACGGCTATATCCCCTCTGCGGAAAGAGGCGCCGAAATTCATGAGTTCACTAAGGTCTCTGATAGCACCGATGACGCGCCGCGAATTCTGCAGAATGCGACAGGGTTGAGCTTTAGAAGAGGGCAAGCACTTTCAGACATGTGGCAAACGATTGTGGGGTCGGGATATTTCACGTCTTTGCCTGCCGTGGCCTTTGCCGGCGGTCTTTTTAAACCAATGCGTCTCGAAAATGTCTCTAGTCCAAATGGGCCAGCCCAGTTTTCGATGAGTTGGGACTCTGAATACTACGGTGGCGGAACGACGGGGATTAAGTTCACCCCTGGTGTGCCGATGAGAGGTGTCGAATACACGCAGTTTGTCGGCACGACCGGAAGTGGCGGAGATTATCTTATAGCCTCGCCAGGAAACGGGAAATTGGCGAAAGTTGAAGCCATGGTCGGCGGACACTACGATCTTGCTTTTGACGTTGCCGCCTTTGGACCTTTGCAAACCGCGACAGCGACAGAAATTCCTTCTGTTCCAGCGCAAACGAAAGGCTCGTTAAAAAATCAACACCGGACGGCTAAGAAAAAAAATAGCCACAGCCGTAGCGGTCGATAACTATGGTGTGAAGTTCGGATGGGCACAGGAAATAATGTAGTTTAATTTGATGGGCCAGATGTCGGTGTAGCCGGCGTCTGGCTCATCAGTTTGGATCAAGATCATGATCAAGTGGTTATTTCGCATCAGCGTTTCGATAGGCTTGTTTGGCATGCTTGGCGGTATGGCCATGGGTATCACGCAGAATTTCATTCTGGCCCCGGCGCATGCCCATTTTATTTTGCTCGGCTTCATCGTGATGTTCTTGTCCGCGTTGTACTACCGCACGGTACCGGAAGCCGCAGCGAATAGGCTTGCGTCGGTTCAGGCGTTCATTAGTATTGTCGGCGCCTTTCTGTTCCCGCTTGGCATCGTGTGTGTGAGGCTCGGCGATCGCAGCGTCTTCATGCCGGTGCTTGTTGCTGGGTGGCTTGTAGTTGTGACTGGCATGCTGCTGTTTGTAGTGATCGTCTATCGCTCGACCGGACGCGTCCCGGCGACTACGGAGTATTTGGCGACACCGGTTCCAGACAAAGTAGAAGGTTATATCGTTCCATCAACCGCTGGTGACTAGACACTCACGAAACATAATTCCGAAGTGACTGCCGACTCCTGTACACCTGAAATCCTTGTGAGTTGCGGGGGCGCCCGTGGACGGGCGCGCTCCGACAGAAGGTTTCGCCGCAACTTGGATCTATGAACTTCAGAGGGGCGCTCTTGTCGGAGCGCGTCCGTCTCGGCCGCCCCATTCGAATAGATTGTGTGCTAATTCGAAAGTGGCCGCCGACTCTTTATACCCCGAAGTCCTTGTGAGTTGCGGGGGCGCCCGTGGACGGGCGCGCTCCGACAGAAGGTTTCGCATCCTGCCATGAAATTTCAGTTCCCAAGCCCACGACGAACCCAGCACTGAGCAACTAGCTTCCTTCAACAAGATCAACCTGCCCAGGATCCGAACGCGAAGATCTTGATGAAATGTTTTTCGCGGACATCCCACTACAGTTAAGAACGGTGTGGATGACCAGTGTTCTTGTCTGAAGTATATGATCACGGTTTTCCGTCACTCTGATTTGTTCCTGCCGCTCGCATTCACTTGAATCGAGCGTTTCTCACACTTCCTCCAAAAGATTTGTACGCCCAACTTAAGTTCTGAAAGAGTGGGTGAAGCCGTCATAAAAGTTCGTTTCTTAATTAGCGGATGGTAAGGAGATTCTATGTGGACCTCGTTCAAAACTCGTATGGTCGCCTTTGCGCCAGCAGCGTCACTATCGCCAAATCAGCGGATCAAGAAAATTCTGTTCCTAGTCGCCAGCCTTACCGTGATCGTAGCGGCGGTCGTGTTAGCTACGCAGCTTTCCAAAGCACAGACGACCGGTCGAATAATCGGCGTGGTGACCGGCGATCAAGACGGGCCCATCGCTAATCTTGAAGTCAAATTTATAGATGTCAATTCCAATGCTCAACGCACAGCTCGAACAGACGCAACCGGGCATTATGTGCTTCAGGCCGACAATGGCGCGACCTACGCGGTAGATCGTTTTGGCTTTCAATTTCATTCCGGTCCATTCGGTCCTGAATCCAGCGCCGCTCTCGGTTATCGTCCATTGCTCACAGGCCAGAACCGGATAACTGTAAACGGCGACACTGTCTTCAACGTTGGTGCTGAGCGGATTATCGAAAACGCAGATGGAATTGTTCTAGACACGTCGACCGGCGGAGAACCACTGAGCGGAGCGATCGTAAAATTTGGGGATAACGTTGCCGTGAGTGGACCAGACGGCAGATTCCATTTCGATCATATCTGGTGGGGAGCGGGACCATACTTAACAACCGAAAAGGCAGGCTATGGGTGCTACAACATTGGGTTCGCTCCCTTTATGCAATCGCAGTGTATAAAGCCGTCATACGAAGTCCAGGTCACCGTTAAAGATCCGAACGGAAATGGCGTACCCAACGTCGTTGTCGATGGAGGTGAGGGAGGCTCGCCGTCCTGGTATGAAATTACCGACAGCGGCGGTCATGCGACTCTCAGGAATCGAATAGGGCGACAGTTCTCTATTTCCACTTACACAGCGGCGAACCGATTGGATCTGCCGGCGAATTCTCCGACTTATACGTTCACACCTGCGCAAATACAACTGCCCCAACTGGTCAATTCTTCTATTGAGTTCGTTGCGACACAGGTTGGCGGACCGACGCCCACTCCGACCCCTACCCCAACTCCAACTCCAACACCGAGTCCGACTCCGACTCCCAGTCCGAGCCCCGTGCCGTTAGTTTTCATTCCGGGTATAGCTGGCAGTTACCTTGTCGATAGTGGTAACCAGGAACAACTTTGGCCGCAAGGCAATGGTCCAAATTCAACGCAGGCAACATTGAACGCTCTGACTTTTGGTATAGGCAGACTGCAGCGGTTGAAGTTAGGACTTCCGGGACCTACCAGCATTGTGGCGACAGATGCGATTCGTTTTGACAACCTGGCGGGAGATGTTTACGGAACGATGCTCACGCAGTTAACGACTCAAGGAGGTTTTCGCGAATATCTGGTGCCGCCTGCGAATACCGAGTGGCGCACGGCCGAAGGCTGCAACCTGAGTTTGAGGTCTCAAGATCCCTCGCAGAACCCGAATCTTTTTGTCTTTCCTTATGACTGGCGATTCGGCATCGACGAAAACGCGCGGAAGCTCGCCTCTTATGTGCAATGTGTCCAGAAATTTTGGCCTGACAGTAAAATCAATATAGTCGCGCACAGCACCGGGGGGTTGATGGCGCGCCGATTCATCATCGATAACGCCAATAACGGTAAGCCACCAATCGTAAATAAATTGATTACGATCGGTGTCCCTTTTGTGGGCGCGGCCAAGGCAATTAATACCTATCTATCGGGAGAATTTTTGGATGGCGGAGGACCAGCGGATCTCTTTTTCGCGAACACGCTTAAGTCTCTAGTGCCAACCTTGCCCGGTGCTGCCGGCTTGTTACCAAGCGGGGCCTACTTTACTCCTTTAGGAGGTCGTCCGTTTACCGAGACCGGATATGATTTGGATGGCAACGGAATTCCCAATGCCGATACTCCTTCCGAGACTTATCAAGACTTCACGCAATTGGTCCACATGCTCGACAAGCTACCCGGAGTACCAATCGGTTCGCCTGGTCCAGGTACTGTCGCTCAACAGTTCCACACTTTGGCCCAGGATGATTGGAAGAATAATGTCCCGGATCCAATGATCAAGTACTACCACATTGTCGGCGTACAGGGATTTCCAAATACGATTCAGAACGTCGCCGTAAGAAGTGTGACCAGTTGCCCGGATTCGTGCGCTACATATCAAGTCATCGATCTAACCATGGGTGACGGCGACGGTACAGTGCCGCTGCTGAGCGGCGCGCGGCAGAATGGACCAGTTGATCTGAACGCCTCGGGCGCGCAGGTGCAGATTAAGAGATATTTCGGAACTCTCTTTGACCATGTAAATCAATGTGGTAATCCGGACGTCATTCAACAAGTGCTCACTGATCTGAGCCTAACTGCGACGTCTTCGGCGCCCACTTCAACCGGTGGCTCCGAAAAGATTGAGAGTACTTCCGTTGGCAACTATCTGAAAATCTTTGGCAGTGCTTCGTTGACGGTAACCGATTCAGCCGGTCATTCCGCTTCGCCTTTGGATCCGGCCCAATTAGGGAACACAGTGGACGGCGTCACCTTTCATCTGCTTGGCGAGAAGTCCCTGATGTTGGTTCTGGATGCGAGCCAAACTTACACCGTTACATTTCCCAGCCCGGCCGCGCCGATCGCGGTGGAGTTCACCCAGGGAACTGCGCAGGGTACGTCAAAGTCGAGTCGTTTTCAGGACGTTTCCATACCGGCCGGTTCAATGGCGATGATTAAAGTTACTCCGG
>DATDMC010000022.1:0-10360 GCA_036518995.1 Pyrinomonadaceae bacterium
GAACCTCTTCTGTCGGAGCGCGTCCGTCCCGGCCGCCCCGTCGCATAGCGGCTCCTTGATTATGTGAAACAGAGTGAAACCGTTAAAACGGTTCACTGTAATTTTGACAATACCTGACCCCAAGCTAGCACCAAGAGCAAACGAAGCACAAAGCACTAAGTACAAAGCCCAAATTCCAGAACACTTATGAAACTAATCATACTCGCAGCCGGTTACGCCACTCGTCTTTATCCGCTGACCCTGAATCAACCCAAACCATTGTTGCCCGTCGCCGGGAAACCCATGCTCGAGCACGTCACCGATAACCTGGTAACAATTCCCGATCTCGACACTGCTTACATCGTCACTAACGCAAAGTTCGCCGAACACTTTCAACAGTGGGCCGATACTACTCAACACTCGGATCGGTTTCACTTTGAAGTCGTTAACGATGGGACCACTGACGAAGCCAACCGTCTCGGCGCAATTGGTGACACGAATCTCGTGCTCAACAAACACAATATCGACGACGACATCATCGTGGTTGGCGGCGACAATCTTTTCAGCAATGATCTTCGTGAGTTTGGCGAGTTTTGTCGTGAGAAAAATGCGCCAGTGCTGGCCGTGTATGATGTGGGCGATCTAAACGAGATCAAGAAATACAACTCGATTGAAGTTGATCAGGACGGTCGCATTACTTTCTTCGAGGAGAAGCCTGCTGAGCCGAAGAGCACGTTGACCGGCATCGCGCTGTATTATTATCCGAAGTCGTCGCTACCACTCATTCGTCAATACATCGCGGAAGGTAATAATCCGGATCAACCAGGCCGGCTGGTCCAATGGATGTATCAACGCGTGCCGTTCTACACCTGGAAAGTCCCCGGGTTGTGGTTCGATGTGGGCTCAAAAGAAACGTTGGAAGAAGCGCATCGAGTCTTCGGTGAATTGAATAATCGATAAAAAACTGTGGCCCACATTTCAAGCAAACCATTCGGAACAACGTCTGAGGGAACGCCCGTAAACCTCTACACGCTTGCCAACGACCAGGGCTTCGAAGTTTCGATAACTAACTATGGTGGCGCGATCACGTCAATCAAAGCGCCCGATCGAAATGGTAACTTCGCCGACGTCGTTCTGGGTTACGACACGCTCGACGAATACGTGAAAAATCCGCGTTACTTTGGTTGCCTCATCGGCAGGCATGGCAATCGGATCGCGCTTGGTCGTTTTACGCTCAATGGCGAAACCTATCAACTCGCGCAGAACAACGGCGCGAACCACTTGCACGGTGGACCTCATGGTTTTGACAAGCGAGTCTGGTCCGCGCACGCCGAAGAGAGTGGCGCCGAAGTGGTTTTGCAACTGAGTTATTTAAGTAAAGATGGTGAAGAGAATTATCCCGGCGATCTGTTGGCTAAGGTCAACTATGCGCTGACGCCGAACAATGAATTGCGAATCGAGTATTTAGCGACGACGGACAAAGACACCATCGTCAATCTTACGAACCACTCTTATTTCAATCTCGCTGGAGGCGGCGACATTCTGGGACATCAGTTGCAGATAAATGCCGGCAGCTTCACGCCAGTTACAAAGGACCTCATTCCGACTGGTGAGATTCGCGAGGTACGCGATACACCGATGGATTTCACTGCGGCGAAAGCGATTGGCGCCGACATCAACACACCCTACGACCAACTCGGTTTCACTGGTGGCTATGATCACAACTTTGTGCTCGATGGGTCAAAGATGAAGTTAGCAGCCGAACTTTTTGAGCCAAAGAGTGGACGTAGACTGCGAGTGCACACGACGGAACCGGGCCTACAGTTTTATTCGGGTAACTTTCTCGATGGCAGTTTGAAAGGGAAGGGCGGCGTTGTTTATGAGAAGTATGCTGGTCTATGTCTCGAGACGCAGCACTTTCCCGATACACCAAATCATGAAAATTTTCCGACGACTGTGCTGCGAGTCGGGCAGAAGTATGAACACGTGACGGTGTTTGAATTTTCCACGGTCTGATTCTTTTGTGCCTTTGTGTCTTGGTGGTTAAATATTGCCCAGCCATCGTTAACCATTAAGGCGCAAAAGCACAAAGTAAAAATGAAAATGCATCTCCTTTGTTTGTTAGGTCTGCTGGTCCTGCCAATTTCCGATATCAAGATCGACTTTGAACACAACTCAAACGAGCAAGCCACTCCGGAATTCAGGTTCAAACGTTTTCCCACGCCAAGTAAAGACGATGCTGCTTCGCACGCCACGCTCACGATGATCGACGGAGTGATTGATGGCGGTAGTGCGGAGCTAAGCGCGTTGACGGATGGTGTTGTGCCTGATAACGAAGATGATCCGGGCACGAATCTATTCTTTAGCGCTGGTTCGATGGGTGGACGCTTCCGAATGGATTTCGGCAAGTCGATCGACGTCGCCCGGGTGATTAGTTATTCGTGGCACTCGAATACGCGTGCCCCACAACTCTACAAACTCTATGCGGCAAATGGATCGGAACCCGGGTTTAACATTGCGCCTAAGCGAGGTGTCGATCCGGCCACGTGTGGGTGGAAGTTCATCGCGACAGTCAGCACGATTCCGAAACAAGGCGAAGACGGCGGGCAGTATGCAGCGAGTGTTAGTGACTCAAGCGGGAGTCTGGGGAAGTATCGCTATCTGCTGTTTGATTGCTATGTGACGGAGTTGAATGACGACTGGGGGAATACGTTTTATTCGGAGATTGATGTGATCGAGAGGTAGTGCTTTGTGATGCTTACATCATCATCGCGCAGCAATGCTTACCTCATCATCGCGTAGCGATGGTTACCTCATCGTCGCGTAGCAATGCTTATCTCATCATCGCGTAGCGATGGTTGAGTTTAGCCAGCCATTTCAATGGCTGGAAGATAGGCAAAAAACATTCGCGTCGCGTAGCGACGCATGAATGGGTCGCTCGCCAACGTCTAAAACGTCATTCTCTTCGCTTCGTACTTACTAATCGCATCCTCATGTTGCAGCGTCAATCCAATATCATCCAGCCCTTCCATCAGGCAATAACGCTGAAACTCCGACACCTTAAACGGCGTCGACAATCCAATATCATCGGAGACTATTTGACGCTCGAGATCCGCCGTTAACCTGTAGCCTTCATTTTCCTGAGTGCGTTGCAGGATCTCGATCACGAATGATTCAGCCAACACGATTGGCAACATGCCATTCTTAAAACAGTTATTGAAAAAGATGTCAGCAAATGAAGGCGCGACGATCACTTTGAATCCATACTCCGCCAATGCCCACGGCGCATGCTCACGCGATGAGCCACAACCAAAATTCTTTGCCGCTACCAGAACCGACGCACCTTGATAACGCGATTCATTCAGGATGAACTTTGGATTCAGACTTCCATCCGGCAAATAACGCCAGTCGTAAAATAAAAACTCACCAAAGCCCGTGCGTTCGATGCGTTTGAGAAACTGCTTCGGAATGATCTGGTCCGTGTCGACATTTGGTCGATTCAGTGGAGCAACAATACCGGTGTGTTTGATAAATTTCTGCATGACTCAATATTCTCTCTGTGTCTCAGTGCCTTCTCTGCGTCTCTGTGTTGAAAATCAGGCTGGCTATAAATGGATCACAGGGCTTCAACACAGAGACACAGAGGGAGCACAGAGGCGCAGAGAACCTATCTAAATTCCCACTTTCTTACATCTGTGAAATGTCCCTTAATCGCCGCTGCGGCCGCCATCATCGGACTAACAAGATGCGTTCTCCCGCCACGTCCTTGTCGACCTTCGAAGTTTCGATTACTCGTCGACGCGCACCGCTCGCCGGGTTGCAAAATATCCGGATTCATTCCCAGACACATCGAACATCCCGGTTCACGCCACTCGAAACCGGCCTCACTAAAAATGCGATCGAGTCCTTCCTGTTCTGCTTCTTTCTTCACGTCGTAAGAACCAGGAACAACCAGCGCGGACACAGACGAACTAATTCGATAACCCTTCACCACCCGAGCGGCGGCGCGCAAGTCTTCAATCCGAGCGTTGGTACACGACCCGATGAACGCGCGATCAATCGTGATCTCTTCAATACTTGTGCGCGGTTGCAGGGCCATGTATTCGAGTGCGCGTTCCGCCGCTTGTCGATCCGCGAGACTAGTCGCGTCTGCCGGATCAGGAACAACACTTGAAATCGAAACGACCATGCCCGGGTTCGTGCCCCAGGTAACAAACGGTTCAAGTGTTGCTGCGTCGATCTCAATGACCTTGTCAAACTGCGCATCATCGTCGCTGTGCAGCGTGCGCCAATACTCAACCGCCGCATCCCACTGTTCGCCTTGCGGCGCGAAGCGTCGACCCTTGATGTATGCAAAAGTTGTTTCATCAGGCGCAACCATGCCGGCCCGCGCGCCCGCTTCGATGCTCATGTTGCAGAGCGTCATGCGGCCTTCCATCGACAACGAACGCACTGCTTGCCCCGTGTATTCGATCACATAACCCGCTGCGCCGTCAGTGCCGATCTTGCCGATGATCCCTAACGCCAGATCTTTCGCCGTTACACCTTCAGGCAACTCACCGATCGTATGCACTTTCATCGTGCGCGCTTTGCTTTGTGGCAAGCACTGCGTCGCCATCACATGTTCGACTTCACTGGTCCCGATTCCAAACGCCAAGGCGCCGAAAGCGCCGTGCGTGCTCGTGTGACTGTCGCCGCAAACGATCGTCATGCCTGGCTTAGTCAAGCCCAACTCTGGACCAATGACGTGGACGATTCCTTGTTCAGGTGAATCGATGTCGAAGAGTTGAACACCAAACTCAGCACAGTTCTTTCGTAGAGTTTCGATCTGTTTGGCGGCGATGGCGTCTGTGATCGGTAGACTGCGATCGGTGGTCGGCACATTGTGATCGACGGTGCCGATAGTCAGATCAGGACGTCTGACATTTCGTCCTGCTTGTCGCAAACCCTCGAAAGCTTGTGGCGAAGTGACCTCGTGAATGAGATGTAGGTCGATATAAAGAAGTGTTGGTTCGTTTTGTGCTTCTCTGACGACGTGTGCGCGCCAGAGTTTTTCAAAAAGAGTAGACATGGGAGCTGGTTCGAGTTTCGAGTTTCAGGTTCCGAGTTTTGAGTTTCGAGTTCCGAGTTTTGAATTCCGAGTTTTGAGTCTTGGGGTTCGAGTCTGATGTTGCGGTCCCGCGTGTCGAGATAGTCAGTACCACCTCGCGGTAGCGGGTGGGTTGTTGTGATTGCAGATTGTAGATTTCAGATTAATTCCATTGGAGCGCACTTAAGTGGTCACGTAACCCACCCGCTACCGCGAGGTGGTACTGACTATCTTGACACACGGTACCGCGATATCAGACACAAAACTCAACACTCAAGATTCAAAACTCAAGACTCGAAACCCGAAACTCAAAACTAGAAACTCGGAACTCGGAACTCGGAACTCGGAACTCGAGACTCGAGACTTCCGCGCCCCCTATACCGCGTGATACGCGTGTCGCATATCGATAACCTCAGTCACCGCTTCCGACACCAGTTCGCCAATCTCCTTGGTATTCGCGACATAGCCCCCGGTATTGTGCGCAATGTCGGGAGTACGATACCCGGCTTCGAGCACGTGTTCAATCGCGAGCTCGATGTCACACGCCTCCTGTTCCAAACGCGCAGAGTGGCGCAACATCATTGCCGCCGAGGCGATCGCGCCGAACGGGTTCGCGATGCCCTGGCCCGCGATGTCCGGCGCCGATCCATGCACCGGTTCATAAAATCCAACTTCACCACCGATTGTTCCCGACCCTAACATGCCGAGCGATCCAGTGATCACGGCTGCTTCGTCGGAAAGAATATCGCCAAACAGGTTTTCGGTTAATACAACATCGAAGCGCCGCGGATTGGTGATCAAATGCATCGCGCAAGCGTCTACATACAAGTGTTCAAGCAACACGTCCGGATATTCTGCACCGACACTGGTAACTGTCTTACGCCACAGTTGAGACGTCTCCAACACGTTGGCCTTGTCCACTGACGTGACTTTGCTGCGCCGTTTCCTGGCAGTGTCAAACGCGACCCGTGCGACACGTTCAATTTCTTCTACCGAATAGTTCATCGTGTTCGTCGCGGCTGATGAACCGTTTGTCCCACTGAAGCCACGCGGCTCACCAAAATATAGACCACCAAGCAACTCGCGCACGATTAAGACATCGGCGCCTCTGCTCACTTCGGCGCGCAAGGGTGAACAGCCGGCAATCGCTGAATATGAGATCGCTGGACGGAGGTTCGCATAGCCACCGAGCGCTCTTCTTAATAAAAGTAAGCCCGCTTCCGGGCGTTGGTGCGGCGGAAGTCGATCGTATTCAGGCGAGCCGACGGCGCCGAGTAGCACCGCATCGCTGTTCAGACACGCGTCAAGTGTTGGCCGCGGTAATGGTGAGCCGTGCGCGCGAATTGCGGCGCCGCCAATAAGATGTTCTGAGAACTCGAAGGAGTAACCTGAGATTGAGGCAATTGTTTCCAACACGCGCACAGCCTGCGCGGTAACTTCTGGTCCAATGCCGTCTCCGGGAAGAACAGTTACTTTCAGTTTCATACTTACCTCGTAGAGCTGAACAAATGAGCTTTGTGACGATGAAGTCAGTACCGTAACGCGGTAGCGTCGGGTCACGCCATAGACTTTGGCGACAAAAAATCAAGCTGACCCGACGCTACTGCGTTACGGTACTGACTTTTCTTACTGCCAACGAAGACCTAAGGAGTACAACGACCAAACGGTAATCAAAGCACAAGGCTCTAAATACCAAGCTCGGTTTTTACGCTGCCGCCGACTTTTCACGCACTCGCGTCGAGGCGGCCAGCAATGAAATCAAATCCTGGTCGTAGACTTTCTTTTTACGATCCGCCAAGTCGGTAAAATTTGCGTAAGCTGCATCGAGCTCCGCGGGCGAGACTTGATAGCCGAGTTCGACAAAGCGAAGCGATAAAGCATGGCGTCCGGAATGTTTACCAAGCACGAGCTCGTTGGCCGACACCCCAACCGATTCCGGCGTCATAATCTCGTAGCAAAGTGGATTGTTGATCACACCGTGTTGATGAATACCAGCTTCGTGTGCGAACGCGTTTCGGCCCACGATCGCTTTGTTAGGCTGCACACCGAAACCGACAATACTCGAAAGCATCTGGCTCGCCGGATAAAGTTGCGTGGTGTCGACCTTCGTTTCGTACGGCAGCCGATCGGCGCGCACATGCATCGCCATCACGATTTCTTCCAACGACGCGTTGCCGGCGCGTTCGCCGATGCCATTGATCGTGCATTCAACCTGACGGGCTCCGGCGGCGATCGCTGCGAGACTATTCGCCACTGCCAATCCGAGGTCGTTGTGACAGTGAACGCTAATCACCACGTCGCGATCTCTCACCACGCGTTCACGAATCGTCGTGATCAATGAAGTGAACTCGCCCGGTGTTGTATAGCCGACGGTGTCCGGAATGTTAAGAATCGAAGCGCCAGCCTCGACTGCAGTTTCCAAAACTTCGCACAAGTAATCGACGTCACTACGCGTCGCGTCTTCAGCCGAAAACTCAACTTCATCGACGTAAGTTCGCGCTTGTTGAATCGCCGAGCGCGTCATCGCAATGACGTCTGCGCGACTCTTCTTCAACTTATGCTCGAGATGAATGTCCGAGGTCGCGACAAATGTATGAATGCGTGGGCGATCGGCGCCGGCCAAAGCTTCGGCGGCACGGGCCACATCTTGTTCCGCAGTGCGACAGAGCGCGGCGACCGTGATGTCGCGGCATCGGGCCGACACCGCCTGCACGGCTGCGAAATCGCCTTCGGAGGCAATTGGAAAACCGGCCTCAATAATGTCGACGCCAAGTTCCTGAAGCTTCACAGCCATCCGAACTTTTTCGTTGAGGTCCATCGAGCAGCCCGGTGACTGTTCGCCGTCGCGCAACGTGGTGTCGAAAACTGTGATTCTCTCTTTAGACATGGGGATCCCTCCAATATGGGCAAGCGAGAGGATGCTAAAAGACCGGGACATGGAAGTCAAAGTTATAATCTTTATAGAAAGATAAGCAGTCGTGATAACATAACAACTCCTTACGGTCTAATAACATTCGGTCTGGAGTTGTTGATGGACGTAAACCAGCTTGAAGTGCTTCTGGCGGTGGCGAAAGAGCAGAGTTTTTCGCGCGCGGCCCAGTCGCTGCACCGGACCCAACCTGCTGTCAGTCAGGCAATTAGGCGTCTGGAGAACGAACTCGGGGAGCCGTTGTTTGACCGGTCGTCAAAAGATGGAACGTTGACTGCCGCGGGCCGGGTGTTGTTTGACTTCGCCGAGCAGATCCTCAATCTGCGTCATGGCGCCCATCGAGCAATAAAAGAGCTGAAGGACCTGCAGACTGGAAAGTTGGCCCTTAGTGCGAACGAATACACGGTCATGTATTTGTTGCCGGTGTTGTCGGTGTTTCGGGTGCGCCATCCGCACATCAAGGTAGAAGTGAAGCGAAGTTTGGCGAGCCGGATTGCCAACGAGGTGTTGGGACGTGGAGTGGAGATCGGAGTTGTTTCGTTCAAACCTGCCGACGTTGCGATTGCTTCAATTCCCGTAGCGATGGATGAACTCGCGTTGATTGTGGCGCCGAATCATCCGTTGGCTGACCAAAAGATCGTGTCGGTACGTGAACTCGGGGCGGAATCATTCATCGCTCATAATGTGCCGTCGCCGTATCGCGAGCGAGTGGTGAAGACGTTTGAGAAATATAAGACTCCGCTGAACATCTCGATGGAGATGCCGACGCTCGAGTCGATTAAGCGGCTGGTGGAACAGGAAATGGGAGTGGCGCTCGTGCCGCGTCTCACCGCGCAAATTGAGATTGAACGAAAACAGATTGTAGCGCTGACAGTGAAAGAAATGAAGCTTGAACGACGGCTGCAGTTGATCTATCGCAAAGGCGCTTCGTTGTCACACGCCGCGAAAGCGTTTTTGCGCGTCGCGAAAGATAAGATTTAAGAAGATTGCAGATTGCAGATTTCAGATTGTGCTCCGCCTGATTGGGGCATTCAACGATTACGCGGAGCTTAATCTGCAATCTTAAATCTGAAATCTTAAATCCTTTTGCGTCCATATCCGAGTTCCGCGCCGCCGGAAATAATGTGGTCCACGCCGGTTGTAAATGTTGCTTCAGAGGCAATGAACAAACAAAGCTTCCCGACTTCTTCAGTCGTTCCCATGCGACCTAATGG
Organism: Pyrinomonadaceae bacterium; assembly: GCA_036518995.1. Lineage (GTDB taxonomy): Bacteria > Acidobacteriota > Blastocatellia > Pyrinomonadales > Pyrinomonadaceae > PSRF01. The sequence goes on from DATDMC010000022.1 coordinate 9,212, forward strand.
CTGCGCGTTTTCACCATCGTCACGACATTGCGCGGGGTTGGTAGCCGCGTCAATCGCTTCCTGCCAAAGGGGCGTGAAGACATTGCCCGGTGATACTGAGTTCACGCGTACACCATGTTCCGCTTCATCAATCGCGAGGGCTTTCGTGAGCGCCGTCACTGCGCCTTTAGTCGCGACATAAGTCGTTGCGTGATGTTGGCCCATCGTGCCGACGAGGCTCGCGATGTTAATGATGTTGCCTTGTGTCTGGCGTAAATAGGGCAAAGCAAATTTAGCCGCGGCAAAGATACTGACGAGATTGAGATCGAGTAGATCGCGGAAATCCTGGACTGAAAAAGCGTCGATAGGTTTATGTGGCGGATGCCAGCCCGCGTTATTGATCAAACAATCAAGCTGGCCATAGTTCTTTATCGTCGATTCAATCAGGTTCTTCAATTCAAAAGTCTTCGAGACGTCGCAGGCGATGTAGGTCGCCTCACCCGGGCCGCACGCCGTCAGTTCGGCAGCGAGTTCGTCGCCGGTACCAGGTTTTGGCGCACAAAAAACAACTTTCGCTCCAGCGCGGACAAACGTTTCCACACATCCCTTGCCGATGCCTTGAGTTCCACCCGTAATGATTACGACTTTGTCCGTGTACATAATTGCCTGTTTCCAATGTTGTTGAGGGTTAAGCGCTTATAGCACTTCGCATTTGAACAGGACAAGAAGAATTAGAAACGATCAGGGTTTGACATGATGAACAAGATTTACAGAAGTGGCGATGAGTGGGAGATACCACGGACTTTACGTCCGTGGAGTTTCAGCTTCTGGCTAATAAAGGGAATGGAAAGAGAGGAGATACCACGGACTTTACGTCCGTGAAGTTTCAAATTTTGGCTAATAGGGAATGGAAGAGATAGAGATACCACGGACTTTACGTCCGTGGAGTTTCAAATTTTGGCTAATAGGGAATGGAAGAGATAGAGATACCACGGACTTTATGTCCGTGGAGTTTCAATTTCTGGCTAAAGGGAATGGAAGGAGATCGAGATACCACGGACTTTATGTCCGTGGAGTTTCAGCTTCTGGCTAATAAAGGGAATGGAAGAGATGGAGATACCACGGACTTTATGTCCGTGGAGTTTCAGCTTCTGCTAAAGGGAATTGAAG
>DATDMC010000023.1:0-5681 GCA_036518995.1 Pyrinomonadaceae bacterium
CGGACGCGCTCCGACAGAAGAGGTTCCGCTTGTTAATTGCATTCTGTTATTGCCGCAAATAGGATCTGCAAATTCATAAGGGGGGCGCTCTTCTGTCGGAGCGCGTCCGTCCCGGCCGCCCCCGTCGCATAGCGGCTCCTCAAGTGATTACTTCATTTCTTCGGCGCCGTTCACTGCGCTGCAAACATAAATCTCCGGCTTTAACTTCGTCGCTTCTTCATAACGACCAGCAACAAATGCCTCAAACTCTTCAACCTGTCCGGGCGCGACGAGATTAACTGTACAACCGCCAAATCCGCCACCCGTCATTCTCGCGCCCAACACGCCATCAACTTCGCGCGCGAAGCCAACCATCAAATCGAGCTCTTCACAACTCACTTCAAAATCGTTTCGCAAACTCTCGTGCGATGCGTTCATGAGTTCGCCAAACTTTCGCGTGTCGCCGCCTACTAATGCTTCGCCCGCCCCCAACACGCGCTCGTTTTCAGTAACGATGTGACGACAACGACGATAGACAACTTCCGGCAACACATCTTTATGTTGTTCGAGCTCAGTCGAAGTCAGATCTCGCAATGCCTCGATGCCAGGAAGCACGGTCGAAAGTCGACGCACACCTTCTTCGCACTGCGCGCGACGCTCATTGTACGCGCCTGACGCCAACGCATGCTTCACCATTGTGTTGCAAATAACTAACTGTGCATCTGTTGCGAGTGGCAGCAGCTTGAACTCGAGTGAACGACAATCGAGTAGTAAAGCACTGTCCTGGGCTCCGCAAAGTGAAACAAATTGATCCATGATGCCCACCCGGGCGCCAACAAACTCGTTCTCGGCTTTGCGACATAGTTTTGCGAGTTCTGTACGGTCGGGAACACTCGTTGAATTCGAAGTGAGTGCTAAGGCAGTCGCGACCTCGATTGCAGCAGATGAACTCAACCCTGAACCGATTGGCACGTCGCTACTGATGACCAGTCGCGCCGCCTCTAATTGAAAGCCGGCGCGCATTAGCATCAGGGCCACGCCGATCGGGTAATCGCTCCAGTGTCCGCGTGCTTCTTTTAAGGGATTGTCGAGATCAAAACTGACTTCTTCGTTGAAATTGTCGGAATGGAAACGGAGCGTGCGATCGGTTGAGGGATAGTAATCGACGAACGTCGAGAAGTTGATCGCGACGGGCATCACAAAGCCGTCGTTATAGTCAGTGTGTTCTCCGATCAGGTTAACGCGACCGGGCGCGCGAAACTTTTTCACAATGTTTAAGTACACAACTCTAGTGGCGATGAAGTCAGTACCGTAACGCGGTAGCGTCGGGTAGCGCAACACACTTAAGCCCGCACATTTGGGTTGACCCGACGCTACCGCGTTACGGTACTGACTTCATCGCCACTAGTTTTCGACGTCACCGCCAATTGCAGCCTGTAAGACTGACTCGGGGGTCCATTGATCGATCGATTTGGCTTCGGAAAGCCGGCCGCGACTCATCACCGCCAGGCGATCGCACATCCCAAAGAGCTCCGGCAAATACGAACTCACCATCAATACCGCTTTACCTTGTTCCGCGCAACGCGCAATCGTTTCGTAGACCTGCGCCTTGCTGCCAATGTCGATTCCGCGCGTCGGTTCATCCAACAATAGAATCTCAGCATCCTGATGAAGCAAGCGGGCCACAATCACTTTTTGCTGGTTGCCACCCGACAACGAACCAACTGCCTGTCGTACATTTTGAGTTTTGATGTTCAACGTCCTGACCAATGTTTCAGCCTGACGACGCTGTTTGCCGAGGTCCAACCAGCCAAACGTAGAACACGAACTAAACTTCGTAATCGTGGTGTTGTCGGCAACTGACTGGTTCAATGTTAGACCATCACCTTTGCGATCTTCACTGAGATATCCGAGACCTTCAACTAAACGCATGGCCGGCGTGTTTCGCCCGTTCGCCAACAGTTTTTTGTTAACCGTAACGGTTCCACGCGCCGGACGATCGAGACCAAAAATCGCGCGCAACAACGGAGTCCTGCCAGAACCCATTAAGCCGGCAATACCAAGAATTTCACCACGACGCAGATCAAAGCCGGCGTCTTTCAATAGCGGCGGGGCAGCAAGATTTCGCACCGACAAAATCGTTTCGCCTACGGAACTGCTGCGTGGTGGAAATAAGGTCTGTTGCGAGCGACCGACCATTTTTGCGATCAATTCATCGTCACTTGTATTGGCGATCTCGCCGGTTGCGACGCTGCGACCATCACGAAGCACAGTGAAGCGATCGGAAATCTGCCGGACTTCTTCAAGAAAGTGACTGATGTAAACAACCGAAATGCCTTCCGAACTGAGTTTGCGAATTAGAGTGAAGAGCTGTGTCACATCGTCGCGTTGCAAACTGCTTGTCGGCTCGTCCATCAGAATAATTTGCGCGCGCGCGGCAATGGCGCGGGAGATCTCGACAATCTGTCGCGCGGCAACGGAGAGATCGCTGACGCGCTTATCGGGACGAATGTCAGCGTGCGGAAAAGTTTTAAGTACATCGTTGGTCCGCTGGATCAACTTGTCACGATCAAGCCAGCCAAGTTGCGACGGTTCGATGCCCAGCAAAATATTTTCGGCAACTGTAAGATGAGAACACAGCGACAGTTCCTGGTGGATCAACGCGATGCCGTTCAACCGCGCGTCGAGTGGATTTGATGGCACGTAAGGTTTGCCATCGAGCGTCATGCTGCCTTCATCAGGTCGCAGCGAGCCGGCGATGACGTTCATCAAAGTGCTCTTGCCTGCCCCGTTTTCGCCGATTAAAGCGTGGACTTCGCCTTTGCGTAGATCGAGGTTGACGCCATCAAGCGCGATCGTTTGCCCAAAGCGTTTGTGGATGTTCGTTAGCGAAAGCATGGGTCTAAACTAACTCTCGGCGTCTCTGCGTACTCTGCGTCTCTGTGTTGAAATTAGAGTTCGAATAGATGGACCGGCATTTCAACACAGAGACGCCGAGGACGCAGAGACGCAGAGTTTATCTTGCCAGCGTATCGTACAAGGGCTGAGCGGGCTTCACTTCACCAGTTTCATTTGATCCGGTAATCGCCATGATACGAATATTCTCGTTATGCGGCAGTTTCAAGGTCGTCGCATTAGCCGGCACATCCAGCACATACGCAAACAAATACGAGTACGCGTACGCTTCATTCGTACCATCCGGATTGTGATGATGTGACGCAAACCATGCTATCGGCGCGCGCTTGATAAAGCCCGGCGTAATTCCAACCATCTCTCCATACGGATCGATTCGCGTACGCGGGCGTTGCAACTGCGCCACGATGTCCGCCGGCGTTCCCGGTGGCGGTTGACGCGGCGGGACCTGGACTTCGATCTGCTTCCATTCGCGATTGTCCCACTGTCCAACAAAGCCACCCCACGATTGGACCAACAACTCTTCCGACTCTTCACCTAACTTAAACGTCACTTTTTGATCGTCTTTAATTGCTGCCGCCAGAACATAAATTCGCTTCGTGCCCGGCTGCAGTTCGATCGTTTGTCCCTTCGCGATTAACGCATTCAGTTGTCCATTAGTACCTAATCGAAACCTGACTCCGGCATAGGAAAACTCCTGCGGCAACATCTCCGCCGGAAGTGCCGCACCCTTGCGATCAAACCCAATGCTCGACTTTTCTCCATCAATCGTTGTCGCTGCCAAGTCGTAATTAAGCGACAACGGCTCCGATTGCGGTGCTTGCAATTTGACGGAAGGCGCCGCGAGCTTCACCGCAAACGTACGCGGTTGATAGCGACCCAGACTCGTCACCAACTGTCCACCATTTATCGTCGCGCGTCCTAATGGTTGCTCCTGCCCATTCACTTCGCGCGCGGCCACCACTGGACCAGCAAACGCCAACCGCACATTCGCCGCGGGCTTTCCATCAAGTTCGACAATACGCACGACTATCTCGTCACTATCTTCAGCTTTCTTGAGCGCCAACACGCGGACCCGGTTGTTGTTTACTTTCAGTATCGAAAACGTTTTGCCCAGACCACCCGCATGTTTCGAACTCTGAAACGCAATCAACGGCTGATTCAAACGTTGCGCTTGCCAGTCAGTTTGTTCAGTGCGCCAGTTGCCCGCATGCGCTGCGAGGCCATAAACAAACTCATGATGACCCCAATCCTGTGTGGCCTGATCTGCATAACCAGCGCGCGGCGCAATTCCCGGCGTGCGTAGTAACGTCAAACGCAACGTCTGATCGTCCGGCTTGTCTGATGCATTTTTGCAATCCGATAAAACTGTTACGCCAAACGATCCTGAGCGATCAGTTAAATCGAACCATTGATGCGAAGGAACTTCATACTTTCGCTCGTCATTATTCGCGCGCTCGATCGTGCCTATGTCCCAATTGTAAGTTGCGTTCGGATTCGCTGCCGTTAACGGAAACGTCGCTTTGAGATTTCCGTTGCTGGTCTTCCAATCGATCACATTGCCAAACTCAACTCGATTGCCCGCGTCACCGGCCGACAAACGCACGGTCTGCACAAACTTCGAGCCTTCTGTTTCGCGCGTGACCCGCAAAGCAATGCGCACTGGACCAGCTTCTACAACTTCGATCTTCGCAGGACCACCCACGTAAGAACGCGGCGGCTTTTGTTGTTCCGACCAATCGATGTTCCAGGCAGGCCATTGCGCGGGCGTGTCTGACTTGATCGCCAGGCGAACCGGACTCGACAACAATTCCTTGTTGAGTTTCTTATCAAAAATACTCGACACGTCGCCATCGTTATTCAGTTGAACTTTATAACGCTCGTTTTCGAGTGATGAACTCGTGAATTTAAGACTCGAAGACGGGACCGGATTCTCTTCCGGCAATACATCGTAAACGACATAACCAACCGACGGGGCTTTGGCGAGAAACAACAGACGCGCTTCCTTCTCGTCTCGACTCACAACCTGCGAAGAAACTTCTACGCCATCAGGTCCAACTACCCGCAACGCTTTGGGAACACCCGTGGGGAAACTTACCGTCGCCTCCACTACATCTTCACGCGCGATATTCAATGGATTGTAGACAACGATTGCCGTTCCTTTTGTTTGCGTGTTTAGTCCGGTCGCGATTCCTTCAGTCGCACTCGTAAGCACGCCCGCAAACTGGTTCATCGCGATCACGTCGTCGTTCCATGAAAACTGAAAAGCCTTTGGTGTTGCGGTGCCGGGCAGGACGTCGTGAAATTGTCCACCCATCACGAGTGTCCACGCGTTATTCAAACGTTGTTGTGGATATTCACGCGCACCCAGCCACGCCGCGCCGATCGAAGCTTTCTCCGCAGCATCGGCGAGCAACTCATTCTTGCGGTTCCAACGCTTTTGATAAGTTTGCGAAGTGATCGAGCCGGCGGAATGATCGGTCAACAGTAAATCGCCCTGGTAATGCGGCAAACGAGCAAGCTGCTCGGCCCGAATGTTTAGAAACATTTCCTCGGCCGTTGAGGAGATAACTTTGAGTGGTCCATCGCCGACGCTCGCCGGCGCCGGAGTATTTGGCTGCGTAGGAAAGAACGACGGATTGCGCGAAATCATCGCTTCAACCATGCGCACCGAATCTTCACGTGGCGAACCACCCGTATCGCCGGTGCCGTAATAATGATAGTCAGTAAAAACTCCGCTGACTTTTCCATTACGCTGCACGCGCGCCGGCCAGTCGACTGGATTGTTA
>DATDMC010000024.1:0-28870 GCA_036518995.1 Pyrinomonadaceae bacterium
GAAATTGAAGCACCACTGACGTAAAGTCAGTGGTATCTGCACCCGCATGGGTGCGCTTGATTAGCCTGAAACTGAAGCACCACTGACGTAAAGTCAGTGGTATCTCCAATCCCGCGTGGGTGCGATTATTAGCCTGAAACTGAAGCACCACTGACGTAAAGTCAGTGGTATCTCCAATCCCGCGTGGGCGCGATTGATAGCCTGAAATTGAAGCACCACTGACGTAAAGTCAGTGGTATCTGCACCCCCGCGTGGGTGCGCTTGATAGCCTGAAAATGAAGCACCACTGACGTAAAGTCAGTGGTATCTGCACCCCCGCGAGGGTGCGATGATTAGCGTGAAATTGAGCACCACTGACGTAGAGTCAATGGTATCTCCCATCCTCCTTAAAGCTGCACCACCCTAAAGTCGGCGCCAGGAGCCCTCAATCACGTCGTGCTGACAACTATTACACTTCCATTACACCAATAAGGCCTAAGCTTTGTTAGATTCTTTTATGCGAATGCGTAAGAATCAAAACGGAGTTGTAATGCAGAATAAAATCAAGGCGAAACTTAATTCAGACATAAATTGGAATACAGCCATCTTCATGGTGATCTTTCACGCCGGCGCTATCGCGGCGCTTTTTGTTTTCAGTTGGAAGTGGCTGGCTATCTCAATCCTGCTTAATTGGGTCGCCGGCAGTTTCGGCATTGGGGTCGGCTTTCATCGCCTACTAACACATCGGGGTTTTCAGACACCAAAAATTATCGAATATGCCCTCACGTTTTGCGGGCTGTTCGCGCTCCAGGGCGGCGCAATTAATTGGGTTGTGACGCACCGCATTCATCATGGGTTCACGGACAGACCTGGTGATCCACATTCGCCACGTGACGGTCGCTGGTGGTCCCACATGGGTTGGATACTTCGCGGTACGTCCCAACAACATTCTGACGACATCAATCGTCGTTACGCGCCTGATCTCATGAAGGATCCCGTCCACATCTGGATGAACCGCCTCTATTTTGTGCCTTTAATATTCCTCGGTATTGCGTTGTTCGCAACGACAGGAGTGCAAGGCTTGTTATGGGGAGTCTTCTTTCGAGTTACATTCGGCCTGCACGGCACGTGGTTAGTAAATTCTGCAACTCACTTTTGGGGAAGCCGTCGCTTTGAAACTAACGACGATTCAACGAATAGCTGGTGGGTCGCTTTGCTGACATTTGGGGAAGGCTGGCACAACAATCACCACGCGTTTCCCCGTGCCGCACGTCATGGATTGAAGTGGTACGAGATCGACACGAACTGGTATCTGATTAGTGTATTCAAATGGCTGGGACTGGCGAAACAAATCAAGCTGGTAACGCAGAAACAAATTGAAGCCAGCGGCGAATACGCATTACGCAAAGCAGCGTAGCACTGAACCAGTAGGCAGAAAGCAGAAAGCAGGAGCAGTAGGCAGGAGCAGAAAGCAGTAGGCTGAAAGCAGAACCTTTAGCACCAACGTCCTGCCTTCTGCTCCTGCCCTTTTGCCTACTGCTTCTGCTTTCTGCCTTCTGAGTTTAATATTCAGCGATGCGAGTTAGAGGTCGACGCCGAAAATCGATCGCCTTCTTCATAACGTTAGGAGCTTGTCTGGTCGCATTGGCTGTGGCCCTTAACGTTGGCTGGATACTGCTCAATTGGCGCGAAGTTGCGCTCTTAGTTTTCGGTATCATCTTTTTTCTCGCCATTATTTTTGGTCTCGTTCTCAACACCACTTTCCTCATCCGAGAGATTCGGCGCAACGAACAACACGATGCCTTTATTAATGCCGTTACTCACGAACTCAAAACTCCCCTTGCTTCGATCCGTCTTTATCTGGAAACACTGAAAACGCGCGACGTTGACGAAAAACAACGGGCCGAGTTTTACGACATCATGCTCGCTGATAGTGATCGTCTGTTAAAAACAGTCGAACAGGTCCTTCGTGCTGGTCGAACTGGTCTCAAGCGACGCCGCATTGCCAACTCCGTTATCAACGTGACAGACGTTGTGCGCGAATCTCTCGAGCTAACGCGGATTCGTTATGGGCTGGCTGACGGTCACTTGACGTACTTCGAATCGCCGGAAGCACGTGATGCGAAAGTTTCTGGTGACGTTGATGAACTACGTTCCGCATTTTCAAATCTGTTGGACAATGCCGTGAAATATTCTGACGAGGAAGTACAAGTCTCGGTTTCAGTTTCAGCGGTCGATGATAAACGTATTGCCGTCCGGGTCAGTGATAAGGGCATCGGCATTCCCAGTGCGCAGTTAAAACGAATATTCAAACGTTTCTATCGAGTGCCAGGAAAATTTATGGCGCGTGCGAAAGGGACCGGGTTGGGGTTGTTCATTGTGGAGTCAGTAGTGTCAAAACATGGCGGGCGAGTTTTCGCCGAAAGTAATGGTTTGGGCCATGGCAGCACGTTCACTGTTCAACTACCCCGAGTTTTTTAAAATGAGTAGCGTTTTAATCGTTGAAGACGAACAGCACTTAGCAGACGGACTCCGTTACAACCTGGAGGCTGAAGGCTATGTCGTCGACACGGTAGGTGACGCCGAAACTGCCTTCAACAGATTCCAGGAACAACCACGTGGTTACGATGTGCTCGTACTCGATGTAATGTTGCCAGGGATGGATGGTTTCACGCTGGCTGCCAGGCTGCGCGCAGCGGGAGAGTATGTTCCGATTTTAATGTTGACGGCGCGCGGACAAGCCGAGGACGTTTTGCGTGGTTTTGAGGCGGGCGCTGATGACTATCTACCAAAGCCGTTTGAGCTCTCGGTTTTGATTGCGCGCATTAATGCTTTGCTGCGGCGCAAAGAATGGTTTCAGCAGGACCGCAAACAACTACATTCCGAAGCAGGAAGCGAGCTGATTAGTAGTGGAGTTTTTGAGTTTGCCGGGAAGAGAATCGATTTTGAAACACTCGAACTTCACTCGGGTACACAGTCTGTACAACTCACGCTGATGGAAGCCGAGTTGCTTCGTTACCTGATCGATCATGATGGCAGGATCGTGTCGCGCAATTCGATCCTTGAAGAAGTTTGGGGATTGAGAGAAGACACAGACACACGCGCGATTGACAATTTCATCGTGCGACTCAGGAAGTACATCGAAGACGAACCATCGCGGCCGAAACATTTACTTACGGTTAGAGGAATTGGCTACAAGTTTGTTTCGCAAGCTGCGGAATGAATTCCCCACACTGCCGTGGCGGGGAATTAGCGAATGATGACCCTAAAGCTTTAGCTCGTTGCGACGACTACCGACGCCTTTACACCCAGCAGATCTGAAAAGTCTTTCGTGTAGATCGCTTCGACTCTTCGCACATGGCTAACGCGGTCAACTAATTCGTCAGTCGAGATGAAGCCGTTCTCAGTGTGGGCGATGGCCCAGGTTGGAATGTGCGACGCGGTGCGGAGGAGATCTTCTACAAACCCTAAATATTGCTGTTTACTCTGAACACGCGAACCGAGTTTTGCGCCTCGTTCTGTTTCCAGCTCGGCCCAAAAATCATCTGAACCCCGCAGCCATTCTTCCCGCCAACTAATCAACGGATCGCGCGCACTCGATGTCTGCGTGATCGGCAGCGGTAGACGCAGAAACAACAGATCTGTGTGATGTCGTTCAGCTACAAATTCGCGCACATCCTGATTGGTGCTTTTGTTTCGCAGCGTATTGTCATGGACCGGCGGCAGGCAATCCAACATCAAACGAAACGTTTTGGACAGTCCGAGTGGCTCACGCAGTGAACGTGTTTGTTCATTAAATGAGAGCACGTAGTCGCCGACCATCATGCCGGCGGTGAGTGCTAATGAGCGTTTGAATGGTTCCAGGTGTTCTGCGTTAAAGCGAATGTTATCAAACCACCATGCATCGGCTTCGTTGAACCATTTCAATAACGTCGGGTTGTCGAGTTTTTCGCGGGGAATGTAAGCATCATCAAGCAACGTGCTGAGATCTTCATCGTTGAGAGTTTCGTTGTAATTCTCGATCAAGGCAGTGGCCTTAGTGTGTGACCAGATCATCGGATCGTTCACAGACAGGCGAACTTTCCAGCGTTTCAATTGCTGGGCCATCTCCGGTTCACCCGTGAAGGGAAAAGCCACTGAAGAAAACTTGAGACGTCGTAATACGCCTAACTCAAAACTCAGCCAACCATTTGCAAAGTGCATAGTTTCAGCTACCTCATAAACGAGGAAAACATGTCCCACTTCTCGTCTTCTCGTGGAACTTCAGTAACTTCCTGAGCAGGTTCTTTTGCGAACGACTCCAGCTCGACCAGATGTTGTAGTGATAAAAAGACCCGAACGACAGCCGGATCAAATTCAATCCCGGCATGGTCCGCGATCTCACGCCGGGCATCGGCAACTGAAAATGCCGGACGGTATGGACGAGCATCAGTCAACGCTACATAAGAATCAGCCACGCGCAGAATTCTTGCCGCGAGCGGAATCTCTTCACGTCTCAGCGCGTCCGGATAACCCTGGCCGTTCCACCACTCATGATGCCAACGAATCAACAACTGGGCGGCACGATCGGCGCCGGCACGCGAAGCTTCCCGCTCGCCAATAACGGGATGCCTGGCCAGATCCAACAAGTCGTCATCGGTTAACGATCCGGCCCGCTGAATGTAATCGCGTTCCATTGCGACCTCGCCCAGATCGTGTAGTAACGAAGCGACGCGCAGCGATCCGCGATCGTGGCGCGCAAGGTGAAAAAACTTCGCGATTTCGTCGGCGATGGTCGCGATTCGAGTAGCGTGCGGATTATCGTAGCGTTCGAAACGGTCTGCGGTTTGGGCAAGTTGAGTAAAAGCTTCAGCGGCAGACTTGTCGATCAGCTCGTTACCTTGATTAGCGGTCATAGGTTTGTTCATTGATCTGCGTGCATTTCAACACACGTGAGAATTTGCGGCAAATGCTAACCAAGCGACTTCAACAGATCGCGTGCTCTTCGGTTATTGGTGTCTGCGGCAACGGCCCGCTCCGCTTCGCTCTTCGCGCGTACGCTAAATCCCAGATCGCGATAGAGTTCGGCCAGCATTACCCGATATTCGGCATTCTTAGGCTCGAGTTTTACCGCGGCTTGTAGTTCCGCTTCAGCGAGACGCCGGGTGCTTTCGTGAATAGCCAACGCTCGACCATAATAAGCGCGATAACGTGCTTCATTTGGAACTACCTTTGCCGCTGCTCCCAACATTCCTAAAGCGACATTGCGCTGACCAAGTTCCAGAGCCGCAAAACCTTCTTTGAAATTAGCTTCTGCAAGTTCAACCGGATCGTCATAACCTGCGCTGCCGGCTTCCGATTCCTGGGCATTCGCTTTACGAGACGAAGCTTTTGGAGCTGCCTGGGCAAGCCGCGCCGCGCGTCTTTGTGAATCGAGTTTCGAATCGTAAGTCGCGCGTTGGCCCGCGTCGCGCAAAGTATCATAAGCCTGAGTCACGCGCGCGAAAGCTGATTCAACCCGGAGCAGTAAAGAATTATCTGCACTTCGATAACGATCCGGATGATATTTGCGCGCGATGTCGTAATAGGCCTTCTTCAACTCCGACATGTTCGATTTCTGATCCAGATCAAGAACTTCGTAGTGTGTTTCCGCGTGGGAAAGTCGAGTTAAGAATTCTTCAATCGGATCTACCGTCTCTACCGGCGGAGGAGGTTCAATCTTAGGCGGCGGTGCTTTCTTTTCCTTGACCTTTTCGACGACCCCTTCGCGGAAGGCGGGTTGCCAGTTTTCCCTTGCGATCGCATCGACGATTGCCAGCGAGTAGAGCACTTGTAAAGTCTCGGGTTCCGGCAAGCCGCTGACCGTCAACACTTCAGCGAGTTTGGTTGGTCGATCGATTCGCGAGAGGATCAAAACTTCACTTCCGCTTAAGCCGCCGATGTTCGGTGGAGTTGCAACAGGCGAGAAGGTTTCGTTCGGATTACGGAAACGCGAAGTGGTTAAGGATTCGGGGAGACGCCTGGCTGTTTCGAACAGCAGGTTCGGAATGTCAAGTTTCAGGTCGACTTCGCCTTCCAGGCGCGAGCGTGAGTGAAACTCCCAACTGCCCTCGGTCAAAATTAAAGCCGTCAGGAGCACATCGCTTACCTGTCTGACTTGAATTTGTTCTGCTTGTGACTCGGTAAGTCGCTTTTCTTTCACCAGGGTATGAGCGAGATCGATGTCTTTGATGTTCTTGCCCAGATAGAAAAGAACTTCCGGCGTTATCAATCCCGCCTTTAGTAAATACTCAGTTAGACGAAAGGATTTGAGGTTACACGCTGCATAGATCAAATTGCCGGATAAAAAGTAAACAACGACTATGACCTTATCGTGTTGAAGTTGGAGCTTTCCCGAGAGGTTCTTGTGGGAGACTTCGCGAATGAGTTCTACTGCTGGGTGTTCACTTAGTTGTCCGTTCATCAGCTCGGTTTGGTCAGGTCACCCCCAAAGTTCCTGAAAACTGGAGAATGCCTGACGCTGGTTTGAATGATAGCGCAGCAGGATTGGCAACGGTAGCGCGCACAGGATTTGTCCTGTAATTTTAATTCAGGCACGCTAACGGAAACTGAGATTAAAATGGCCAATCGCTGATCGACAATCCTTTTGACAGCAGTGGCAGCGAATTCTATATTGACTCTAAATAAACATCACGAGTCCCCCACGAAAAAGAGACTTTCCAGACGGTGAGATCTTTATGGGTGAAGGAGTATTTGAGGAACGAGATGAAAACTTCGACCAGCCTGATGGCAAAGGCTATAAACATGTGCAGGTCGAGGTTCTAGTCGAGGAGTTAACCAAACGAACGGCGGAGCTTGAAGAAGCGAACCGCGAGTTGCGCCGTGTCTCCCATTACCGATCGTTGTTTTTGGCGCGGATGTCGCATGAACTGAGGACGCCGCTAACGTCGATTCTCGGTTTTAGCGAGATTCTCCTGGACCATGAGCAACTGACCGAGACGCAGCGGCGTTATTGCCAGAAAGTTCAGGATTCAGGTTTTCAATTGCAGGCCAGCCTGAATCAGCTCGTCGACCTGTCACGTATTGAAGCTGGCGAAACTGAAGTTTTTCTGCAGGAGTTTTCACTGCGCGAGTCGTTGCGTGAGTCGTGTGCGGCAGTTGCGCGCATGGCCCAAAAGCAACAAGTACATGTTGAGTACGAACTGGCGCCGGAAATAGGCACGATCGTCACTGATCAAGGGAAGTTTCGCCAGGTCCTTTTCAATTTCATAGCGTGGGCCGTTAGTCGCACCCCTTCAGGTGAAACTATAAAGATTTCGGTCACGATGTCTGGTCCAAATCTGTTGAAGATAAAAGTAGCGGATGCGGGTCCTCCGATTGCTGAACCCGCCCACGTTTTCGATCCCGAGGAAACAACTCCGGCGCGTGAACCAAATATCAATGAGTTGGGAATCATCATCGGCCGCAAGTTGATCGATCTGATGGGGGGCACGATCGAGTTAATGAATCGAGATGATGTAGGTCTGGAAGCAGTCATTCAATTACCGGCGCGACCTGCGAAGGGATAACTTCAGTGAATGGATGAAATCGTCGTTAAGGAATGCAGCACCGTAGAGGAGTTTGATAGGTGCGTCGATCTGCAAAGAGAAGCGTTTGGTCTTCCGGACATTGAAATATCGCCACGTCGTCATTTGATCGTTTCGCGCGAGGCAGGTGGCTGGACCCTGGGAGCATTTGCCGGTGAGCAGATGGTGGGCTTTGTGCATCATCTCGCCGCAGTTCACGCTGACAACGAGATCTTTGGCTATTCACACATGATGGCGGTGGCCAAGGACTACCAAAATAAGGGCGTCGGCGCGCGCTTAAAGTGGGCGCAACGTGACAAGGCGTTGGCCCAGGGTCGCAACTATATCAAGTGGACGTGGGACCCGATGCAAGCGCGCAACGCCCACTTCAATTTGAATAGACTCGGCGTTGTTGTTGATACTTTTGTGGACAATTTTTATGGGACTGACTACAACGCCGATCCAAACCAGGCAACCGAAGATTTGCCGGGACTGCAAAGCGATCGCTTGTTTGGGAATTGGTATTTGAAATCGGCCCGGGTTGAGTCGTTGGCAAAAGGTGAGGCCCCGTTGCTAAACGTCAAACCATCTCTGGCGATTGCGATTCCTGCCGAGTGGGCCAAATTAGTCCGTGAGGATGTTGCTACAGCACGAACGGAACAGGCACGCGTGCGTTCTGCGTTTAAAGATGCGTTCAGTGAAGGACTGGTCTGTGCAGGCTTTGAACGAGGTAACGAACAATCAAGTTATCTGTTATTTCGGAAGGATGAAGTTTAGGTTCAATGGTCTTCGCCAAGTTTGATCGCTACGTCGATCGTCACGCGCGGACCTTCACCGAGCGCTTACAAGCTCTGTGCAGGATGCCCTCGGTAGCTGCGCGCGGAACGGGAATGCGTGCGATCGCCGAGGCGGTTGAACAGTCGATGCAGCGCATCGGTATCGGAACGCGATCTTTTCGAATGGGGAGCGGCTATCCGATTATTTATGGTGAATGTGGTAGTGGACCAAAAAGCTTTGTGGTCTACGGTCATTACGATGTTCAACCAGTGGGCCATCTGAACGAATGGACCTATGGTCCATTTGCGGGCACGATAGAGGGTGGGAAGCTCTACGCTCGCGGCGCCGCAAATAGTAAAGCCGATCTGCTTGCGCGTTTGTCTGCGGTCGAAGCCTACCAAAAATCTTTCGGCAAGTTGCCGGTGTCACTTCGTTTCCTGGTTGAAGGGGAAGACGGGCTTGGTAGTCCGAGTTTGTATCGCTTTACGAGCGAGCATGCCAATCTTTTGCAGGCAGATGGTTGTTTATGGGACGAAGGCTACCGCGACACCAAAGAAACTCCGGTAGTTAGTCTGGGTTTTAAAGGAATTACTTTTCTTGAATTACGTGCATTCGGCGCCCGTTCCGATCTGCATTCGAAGTGGGGCGCAATCGTTCCGAATCCAGCCTGGCGACTGGTCCAGGCACTCGCCACAATTACTTCTCCAAAAGGCGTAATTACCATCGATGGATTTTCGTCATACATCGCCCCGATCAGTGACGAAGATTCCGAAGTGCTCAAGAGCATTGAACTAGACGAAGCCGGATTGAAGCGCGAATTTCGCATCGGTGGTTGGGTCCGTTCGATGAAAGGGCATACGCTCGTCAAGGAACACATCTTTGGAGCGACCTGCACCATTTGTGGAATTCAAACAGGACACACTGAAGCCGGCGCCAAGACTGTTTTGCCAAGCACGGCGATGGCCCGTCTCGATTTTCGACTCGTGCCTGATCTGACGGGAAAAATTGTTACCGACCTGCTGCGCGCGCATCTCGACGTGCGCGGTTTCAAAGACATCGAAATTATTGAACTCGGGACCGCGCCGTTAGCTAAGTCGTCCGCAAATTCGCCCGTCGCCCAGTCGGTTATAAGCGCATCGAAAGAAATTTACGGCATGGCTCCTACTGTTTATCCAATGGATCCTTCGAGTGGTCCAGTTGGCGCCGTCTGCGGAGTTGGTCTACCACCCACTCCGGTTGCTTCGTTTGGCACGGGCTATTCCGGATCGAATCCTCATGGTCCAGACGAAAATATTCGCATCGAAGATTTTCTGCTAAGTATCAAGATGATTGGCCGGGTGCTTTACAACCTGGCCGAGACAAAGACCCGTCCTTCGCTGACCTCGAGTGGTGAGGACACGAGATCAACTGCTCCGCTTCCGAAACTGAAAACTCTGGAAAGGAACGATTAGAATTGGCAGCCGCCAAGTCATCCGCAAAAGCAATTGAGAAACTAAGAAACGAGATCCATCGTCACGAGGAGCTCTATTACGTTCTTGATTCGCCTGAGATTTCCGACAAGGAATATGACGAGCTACTCGAGAAACTGCGGGCGCTTGAAGAAGCGAGTCCCGAGTTAATAAGTCCTGATAGTCCAACTCAACGAGTAGGCGGTCGTCCGGCCGAAGGTTTTGCGGAAGTGGTCCACCGGCTGCCGATGTTATCGCTTGATAACAGTTACAACATCGATGAGCTGCGCGCGTTTGATGAACGTTGTCGCAAGCTCGCCGATGGGCGGACGATTGATTATGTGGCGGAGTTGAAGATCGATGGACTGTCGTTATCGCTGCAGTATGTGGACAACGTGTTGATGCGCGGAGTTACTCGTGGTGATGGCCGAATCGGCGAGGAAGTTACGCAAAACGCGCGCACGATTCGCAGTGTTCCTTTGCGTTTGAAACCTGGCGCGAAAAAGTTGGAAGGGGAAATTGAAGTACGAGGCGAAGTGTTCATTCCGCTCGATGTATTCCAAAAAACTAATGCCGAACGCGAGGAACTAGGTGAACCCCGGTTCGCTAATCCACGCAACGCTGCTGCTGGCGCCATTCGACAGTTAGACTCGAAATTAGTTGCTAAACGAAAACTCGATATGTTCGTTTACGATTTGCTCGTTAATGGTCGTAAGCCATTTGCGACGCACTGGGAATCATTGGACTGGTTAGCCGCAGCCGGTTTTCGAGTGAACCCAAACCGCGAGGTTTGCAAAACGATAGATGAGTTGATCGAGTTTGCGAATGACAAGGAGAAGCTCCGCGACGATTTGAATTACGAGATTGACGGCCTCGTCGTAAAAGTAAATTCAACCGCACTGCAGGATGATTTTGGCAAGACCCAAAAAGCCCCGCGTTGGGCCATCGCTTATAAATACCCGGCGCGCCAGGCTTCGACCCAGGTTTTGTCGATTACGGTCCAGGTTGGACGCACTGGAGCGTTAACTCCGGTCGCAAACCTTGAACCAGTGTTTCTGGCCGGTACAACTGTCGCGCGCGCTACGCTCCACAATGAAGACGAGATCGAGCGTCTGGGTTTGAAAATCGGCGACTGGGTCATGATCGAAAAGAGTGGCGAGATCATTCCCAAAGTGCTGAATGTAATTAAGGAGAAACGCACGGGTAAAGAAAAGCGTTTTAAACCACCGACTCATTGCCCGGTTTGTGGTGGAGAAATCTCCAGACCGGAAGGTGAAGTGGTGGCGCGTTGTGTGGCCGCGGATTGCGCCGCGCAGTTGATGGGTAGATTGATCCACTTTGCTTCGCGACGAGCGATGCGTATTGAAGGACTGGGTGAAGTGCTCGTGGTCCAACTGGTTGAAGCAAAGCTCGTGAAAGATGTGGGCGATCTTTATTCGTTGACACTCGATCAGATAGTCAGTCTGCCGCGGATGGCCAAGAAGTCGGCGACGAACTTGTTGGACCAGATTGAGGCCAGCAAGTCGCGCGATCTGGCAAATCTGGTCTATGCACTCGGTATCAGGCACGTTGGCGAACGAACAGCGGGTATTCTCGCGAAGCATTTTGGTTCTTTGGAAAACCTGGCGAATGCGTCGACAGAAGAGTTGGATGACGTTCCCGAAATAGGATTGACTGTTGCTCAAAGCGTGCGCGATTGGTTTGACGATGATGGTAATCGACAGCTTTGTGATAGGCTGCGGGCCGCCGGGGTAAAAACTGAACTTGAAAAAACTGCAGCTACGGCAACTGACGAACGCTTCGCCGGCAAGCAGTTTGTATTGACAGGAAAAATGGAAGGTTTTACGCGCGATGAAGCGCGCGCCTTAATCGAAGCGCGTGGCGGCCGCGTCAATTCGTCAGTCAGTAAGAAGACTGATTATGTGGTTGCCGGTGAAGAAGCTGGATCGAAGTTAGATAAGGCCACGGAATTAGGCGTCACTGTGGTTGACGAAGAGGGATTTAAAGAAATGATTGGGTAAGGACTACGCCTGAGATTCCCGACGAAGGAAATTATGAGTACTGAACAAAACGAAAACTTAAAACTCGTCTATACCATTTTTTGCGATGACGTACGACTCGAAGCAGGTAACAAATTGTCGCTCATGGGAGTGTTTCAAAATGTGATGGTGCAACACCTGCCGGCTTCATTGATCAAGTTTGCGGTGGTGAATCACTGGCGCGGGCAGGGAACTTTTTTGTCAGAGGTGCGGATTTTAACGCCGGATCGTAAGGAAGCGGTGGTTGTTTCGCAGCCGACGAGTTTTGAAATTGCTCCGGGAGGTCACGCGGACAATATTAGCTTCTTCGTCAACGTGACCTTCCCAAAGTCCGGTCAGTATTTCGTTCAGACATTGATTAACTCGAGTTTATTCGAGGAACAAGTCTTAACGATTTCCGATGCCTCCGAAATGGAAATGCTCGGTTCGTCGGAGACAGTCAACTGAGTGAATTAGGCCACTTCGATATTAAATAGCTTGATTTTCGAATTAAGGGTTGTTGCCTTTATTCCCAACAACCTTGCTGCCCTGGCTTGGTTACCACCGGTTTCAGATAGAGCCATTTTGATCAAATGGGTCTCAAATCTCTGCACCTCGTCGTAGAAATCAATACCGCTAACTATGTCCAATGGGCGGAGTTTATTAGCTTCGTCCGTAAAAGCCTTGTCCCTGGCGAGGGTTTCAGCCTCGTTTAGAAGGGCGTCGGCTAAGTCGACAACACGTTGGATTCTGTCACGATCAGGTCGCTCTGCTAGTTTTAGATGAATAGGATTTTGCGCTGCAGAGGGCCTAGGGCTTTCAGAATCTTTAAGAATAGCTGGGTCAATGCTCATTATTATTCCCCTTTCGGACTAACCTCTAGTTATGAGACACCGGCTTTATGGATTCAGTGACAACTTTTTTTGTTGCCATTGTTTGGGGCTGATTCTGAAAAAATGCCTTAAGAGTTTGTGAAGAAGAGCTGATCTGAGTGGATAGGTAGTTAGTACTACCTCTGGAAAAGTCACAACTCTAGTGGCGACGAGGTCAGTACCGTAACGCGGTAGCGTCCGGTTGGCTTGATTTTTGCCCCGACGGGGCACGCCCAAAGCCCGGGTTGCCGCTTCTCGGCTACCCCGGGATGGCGATGCGGCAGTTGTCAATCGCGACGCGGTTGCGTCATTGAGATGAGCCAATCGCAACCGCGTTGCGGTTGGTAGGTGTGGGCGTCCTTTACCCAGGGTAGCCGAAACGGCAACCCTGGGCTTTGTTGCGTAGCCCCTTCGGGGCAACTTTGATCGTCAAGAAAAACAAACGGCGAACCTAAACAAAGGTTCGCCGAATGATTTTCCAGATAATTGGTGCGGATGAGAGGACTTGAACCTCCACGATGTCACCATCACAGGCTTCTGAGACCTGCGCGTCTGCCAGTTCCGCCACATCCGCAAAAAGGCGCGGCCATTATGCGAACCGACTTGTGGAGTGTCAAGGAGTGCCAATTTCAGATTGCCGATTGCCGATTTTGCGCTGTTAACCTGTAAATGCTCTTGCGATCAATTAAATAATTCGACCTTGAGCTGTTAACAATTACCGCCACCACACGCGAATAGGCAGTTGGCAATCGGAATTTGGCAATTATCTATGTCTTACATAAACTCTGCGGCCGACAACAACTCGCCGTCCGTTTCTCACGCGGTATCGATTATTAGGGTTGTAGAATCGGCTTCGAATTACCACTCGTCGTCGAGCCCCGCGATTTTCCATTCGCTGATGCCGGCTCCATTCAGCATTATGGCGCCATCTTCCATGTCGCTGAGCGGAGACGCTTGCGGGAACCGCCAGTACCGCGAATAAAGTTAAAGCTGCGAAAAATACCAGTGCACGTTTCATAAACATTTTCCTCCCTTACTTAACTATGAGATCAATCGTTGTGCCGCACTAAGATAAAGAACCATTTCGTCGCTGTTGCGAGTGGTTTTCTTGTTATACGATAAGGACAGGAGCGAATAAGAGATAACGAATGTCAGAAACCCGCACGGCATCTGCTGGCCTTGCTGAACGGTTTGCGAACATTACTAACCGTATCAACGAGGCCCTTCAGCGCAGTAATCGACCCGCAGAAGATTTGACTCTGATAGCGATCAGCAAGACTCATCCAGCCAGCGTCGTCAGCGAAGCGATCAAGGTCGGTGCAACTGACCTGGGTGAGAATCGCGTTCAGGAAGCTGAAGAAAAGATTCTGGAGGTCGGAAGAAATAGTGCCCGCTGGCATTTAGTCGGACACTTGCAAGCCAATAAAGCCAAACGCGCGGTAAAGCTTTTCGACGTGATACATTCACTGGATTCCGCCGAACTAGCCGGTCGCCTGGATCGTTTGTGTGAAGAAGAAGCAGTGAATCAGTTGTCAGTTCTGATTCAGGTTGATTTGGGAGAAGAAGAAACGAAGTCTGGCATTGCTGAAGATCAAGTCGTGTCGTTAGCTCAGGAAGTCGATAAGTGTAAACATCTCGAGCTGATCGGCTTGATGACTTTGCCGCCTTTCTTTGAAGATCCGAATGAGGCGCGGCCGTTCTTTAAAAGACTGGCCCAACTACGGGACAAACTCGCGCAGGATGGTTTATTTAAAAGTGGGCGGGGTGAACTATCCATGGGCATGACTCACGATTTTGAGGTTGCGATCGAAGAGGGCGCCACGATGGTCCGTATAGGCACTGCAATTTTTGGTGAACGCGGTCGCTAAACAATCATGTTGATTATCACTCGTACTTTTTTGTTTTTAACCTGGATTGTAAAGGCGGCGATCATCGCGATCATCGCGTTAATGGTCTTCCGTTTGATTGCAGACGCCGCGAACCTTAACCCTTTTGGCTGGGCTTCGCGGACGATTCGCCGCCTCACCGACAAGTTTGTGATGCCCGCGCGCAGATTTCTGATTGGATTTGGAGTTGACGCGAAATTTGCGCCGCTGATTGTCATTCTGCTCACGATCCTGCTTGGTTGGTTTCTGCTTTGGATTAGTGAAGAACTGGCGAACACGGTTACCGGGGTCCTGCTTAGTTTCCAGAGTGCGCGACCCATCGCGGCAATCGGGTTCATCTTTTACGGCGCTTTATCGATCTACAGCATCCTGATTTTTATGCGCATCATTTTTTCCTGGGGCATGGTGAGTTACTCGAATCGACTCATGCGATTTCTGGTCAGAGTAACTGAGCCACTGCTTGGTCCATTGCGAAGAATCATTCCACCGCTGGGAATGATGGACATTTCGCCCTTATTCGCATTTATCATCATCTGGTTATTTCAAAGAGCCATTCAGGGAACGTTGTTGCGCGGTGTCTAGCCGCTGCTTTGAGTTGTGATTGATTACAAATGGGCAGCCGGATCGCTGAGCTTTAGAGTGCTGGTTGTACCACGTGCGTCTCGGACCGAGATTGCGGGTGAGCACGATGGTTTGTTACGCATTCGAATTGCTGCCCCGCCGGTTGCAGGCGCCGCGAATCAAGAGTTGATTACTTTCCTGGCAAAGCAGTTCAGAGTTTCGAAAAGCGATGTGGTTATAGTTAAAGGACAGACCGGGCGAATCAAGCAAGTTGTGATTAGTGGTGTAAACGAAGAAGCGAGTAGTCAACTTCGTTTCGAGTAGGCGCAGATAAGGACTTCGACATGGACGCAACTCAGATTGCTCATTATCGAATAATCGAAAAGCTGGGCGCGGGTGGAATGGGTGAAGTCTATCTTGCCGAGGACATGAAACTCGGTCGCAAAGTAGCCATCAAGATCCTCAGCGAACAGTACACGACCAACAGAGATCGTCTGCATCGTTTTGAACAAGAGGCCAGTGCCGCTTCAGCGCTCAACCATCCAAACATCCTGACCATTTATGAGGTGGGCCATCAGGATGGACATCACTACATCGCCACCGAGTTTATCGATGGTGCGACCTTGCGTCGCAAAATGGCCGAAGGCCCACTCGAAATTCGTGACCTGCTCGATATCGCGGTGCAGGCTGCGAGTGCACTCGAAGAAGCGCATTCCGCCGGAATCGTCCATCGCGACGTCAAGCCCGACAACATCATGGTTCGGCGGAATGGTTATGTAAAAGTGCTCGACTTCGGTCTGGCAAAACTTACTGAAAGTTCTATTGATCGTTCGCCGGCGGACGCTGAAGCCGCCACTCGAGTGTTGGTCCAAACCGATGCCGGAGTAGTGATGGGCACTTCCCACTACATGTCGCCTGAACAAGCGCGTGGGAAACCGGTAGATGCGCGGAGTGATATCTGGAGCCTGGGCGTTGTCATTTATGAAATTGTGACGGGCCGCACTCCATTCGAAGGTGAAACTGCAACTGACGTGATCGTCGCAATCACGCAGAAAGAACCGCCTCCATTGATCCGCTTCGCTCCCACTGTTCCCGCCGAACTTGATTGGATTGTAACGAAGGCGTTGCGTAAGGATCGTGACGAGCGTTACCAGACAATAAAGGAACTACTTACTGATCTGCGCCGGCTCAAACAGCGATTGGAGTTTGAAGCGGAGCTGGAACGATCGATCGCGCCCGAGAGTCTAACTCGTTCGGCCTACAACACCGCGATTTCATCTCCGACTACTCCTGAACGCGCGGTCCCAACTGTAGAAAAAACAGTTTCCCAGGTATCGAGTGCGGAGTACCTCGTCACCGGCCTCAAGCGGCATAAGATTGCTGCGGCTGTCGTTGCGTTGATCTTGATTGCGGCCGTTAGTCTGGGTGCATATTTCTATACACATCGAAAACCAACCTTAACTGATAAAGACACAATCCTGATTGCGGACTTTGTTAACACCACGGGCGAACCTGTTTTTGACGGCACGTTGAAACAGGCACTGGGAGTACAACTGGGCCAAACTCCGTTCCTCAATATCTTTCCCGATGAACGCGTCCGGGAGACATTACGCTTCATGGGACGTTCTCCGGACGACCGGATTACAAAAGATGTCGGACGGGAAATTTGCGAACGACAGGGAATCAAAGCGTTGTTGGTTGGGACGATCGCGAGTTTAGGTAGTCACTATGTAATCACGCTCGAAGCCATGAACGCGCATACCGGCGATCCGATCGCGCGCGAACAGGTTGAGGCCGACAGTAAAGAAAAAGTGTTGGCGTCGCTGGGAACTGCGGCTGCGGATCTACGGCAAAAGTTAGGTGAGTCGCTTAATTCAATTCAAAAATACGGCGTCGGTATCGAACAAGCGACCACGTCTTCGCTCGACGCGCTCAAAGCCTATGCGCAGGGAAATGAAGCGCGGGCTTCAGGACGCATCGAAGAATCCAGGCAATTTTACGAGCAAGCCATCAAACTCGATCCGAACTTTGCGATGGCTTATGCGCGGCTCGCTGTCTACTACGGTAACCGTGATCAGATCGAGTCAGCCAAAGAATATGTTTATAAAGCTTACGCGCTTCGCGATCGCGTAAGTGAAAAAGAAAAATTCTATATCTCCGAGAAGTACTACAGCTATGTAACCGGCGAACTCGAAAACACGATAGGTGTCCTGCAGCAATGGGCCGCGCTGTATCCTAATGATTACATTCCGCACAACAACCTCGCGATTAGTTACATGTCGATGGGTAGATACGAAGAGGCCCAAAAGGAAGCACAGAAAGCAGTTGAACTAAGCCCGAACAATACCAGTACACGAGACAACTTGTTTGCGACCTTCATCGGACTCGATCGTTTCGACGAAGCCGAACAAAGTATCAATGACCTCGAAAAGTTGTCTAAAGATTTACCCTCGATTCATTTCGACCGTTATGAGATCGCGTTCTTTCGTGGCGACAAGGCCGCGATGGAAAAAGAGATAGCCTGGGCCAAAGGCCGGCCCGAGGAAGCTGAAGCTACCGCACAACAATCCCAGACGGTTGCTTACTACGGAAAGTTAGGCGAAGCCGAGAAGCTTATGAATACCGCGCGTGATCTGTTTAAGTCACAGAATCGAATGGAGAATGCCGGGCAGGCGTTAATGATTATTTCGCAGCGGCAAGCGCTTCTCGGTAAATGTCAGCCGGCGAAACAGAACGCAAATGCAGGTTTGGCTTTGAGTCGCGGACGAATGAGCCTGGCCGGTGCGGCGTTAACGCTGACCGCGTGTAATGAAACAGCCCAAGCGCAGCCTTTGATTGCCGAACTTCTGAAGCAATATCCCAACGATGTGGCTATCGCAGGAGTTTTTGTGCCGCTGACAAAGGCAATCAATGAATTGAATCGAGGAAATCCCTCCGGGGCGACTCAGATACTTGAACCTCTGCGGAAGTATGACCTCGGATTATTTCTGGGAAATGCTCGCCTCTATCTTTCTGGTCTCGCGTATCTACAACAAAAGATGGGCAAAGAAGCAGCGGCTGAGTTTGAGAAGATCATTAGTCATCGTGGCGTTGATACCTTTGCACCGGAACATCAATTGGCCCATCTGGGTCTGGCGCGCGCCGCAGTCATGATGGGCGACAGTGCACGTGCAAGGAAAGAGTATCAGGACTTTTTAGCCGCATGGAAAGATGCGGATCCGGATCTGGCGGTGCTGGCCGAAGCGAAGAAAGAACTGGCGTCGATTTCGTAATGCCCCACACGGAAGTGGGTAATTCCCCGCACTCCCGTGCGAGGGATTCTCGCCGCTAACACCAAATCTGAAATCTTCAGTCTGCAATTCAGCCATGTTCAGTTGTTGTGGTATATTTTCGAGTCTAACAACCCACAGTAATACTCCAAAAGGAAATGGAATCAGATGTCGGGACACTCTAAGTGGCATAGTATTAAGCACAAGAAGGGCGCGCTGGATGCCAAGCGCGGCAAACTTTTCACCAAGTTTATTAAGGAAATTACGGTCGCGGCGCGAACTGGTGGCGGCGATCCGGAAGGTAACGCTCGGCTACGCAAAGCCATCCTTGATGCCAAAGGCGGCAACATGCCCAACGACACAATCGACCGCGCAATTCGTCGTGGTACGGGTGAAGAAGACGGCGTTAACTACGAAGAGATTACTTATGAAGGTTATGGTCCAAACGGTGTAGCGCTATTAATCGAGTCGATGACTGATAATCGCAATCGCACAGTGGCTGAGATTCGTCACATCTTTTCCAAGAATGGCGGCAACCTCGGTGAAAGCGGTTCGGTCGGTTGGATGTTTGATAAGAAGGGTTACATCGTCGTCGAGAAGGCGGCCAAGTCAGAAGATGAGTTGTTTGAGTTGGCGATTGAGGCTGGCGCTGACGATCTGCGCGATGATGAAGACAACTTCGAAATCATCACTTCACCTGACGCGTTTGATAGTGTGTTAACTGCGATCAAAGGAGCGGGTATTGAACCGCAAGTCGCGGAAGTGGAGATGGTCCCGCAAACCTATGTCAAGTTGGAGGGTTCCGACGCGCGGCAGATGTTGAAGTTAATGGAAGCGCTTGAGGACCATGACGACGTGCAAAAGGTCTCGGCTAACTTTGACATCAATGAAGCGGACATGGCCGCTGCTTAAATAGATTCAGTCAGGACGAAACACGGATCAAGAGATACTTTGGTCCGTGTTTTTGTTTTATTGGTCGTTGATCATTGGTTATTGATCATTTGTCCTCGACCATTGTTTAGCTATTGTTCTCTTGCAGCCAGACGGGCGATCTCCTGGCTCAGCCACCTGTTGTGAGGAATGGCTCTGCCTTTCCGTTCAGAATTCTTTCAAAGTCCAGGCTGCGCCTCTACAGTCCAGGCAGGAGGCGCAGCCTCATAAGTGGGTCACGATTTGCGGAAAGGCGGAGCCATTCCTCACAACAGGTGGCTGAGCCAGGCAAGAGGACGTGGCTGAGCCAGGGAAAGAGAACGTGGCTGGGCCAGGCAAGAGGACTGGCGAAGCCAGGCAAGAGACAATGGCCACAATCATAGAAGAACAGTAGTCAACAATCACCGAGGGACAAATCATTTAATGGCCGATGATCATTGAGCGATGAGCATTGACCAATAAGTGGGTTCAGCCAGACGCTTGCTTCTCTTCTTGCTCTTTCGACGACTCACTGCTGTTAGTTCGTTCGCCCATCAGCACGCGGACCTCATGTTGTTGGTTGTCATCACTTAGCTGAATTTCCAACCCGGGTAAAACTTCTCCATCAAGTTCCACGCTAACGACACCTTTACTAAAGCCCATCGGGTTCTCAACTTTGATTTTGTAAACGGCCCGGCCGCGTCGATAGAGAATCTCAAATCCGCGCCACCAACGTGGCACCGATGGATCAATGCTTAACTTATCGCCCTGGAGTTTGAAGCCCAGAATATATTCAAGTCCGGCGCGATACATCCAACTTGCCGAGCCCGTATACCAGGTCCAACCACCACGACCCGTGTGCGGCGGCACTGCGTACACATCACCCACCGCAACGTATGGCTCAACTTTGTATTTATGCAGACCAGCACGGGTTGATGAATGGTTAATTGGATTCAGTAAAGAGAACAGCTCACCAGCGCGTTCGCCATCGCCCAATATCGAGAAGGCAATCAAGGTCCAAATCGCAGCGTGGGTATATTGCCCGCCGTTTTCACGTACGCCCGGAACGTAACCCTTGATGTAGCCGGGATCGAGACGTCCTTTATCAAACGGCGGCGTAAATAGAATTACTAATCCATCGCCACGACGAATCAAATACTCTTCGACCGCGGCCATGGCCCGTCCCCTCCGGTAATTGTCGGAGGCCCCCGAGATTACGGCCCATGACTGAGCAATTGAATCGATGCGACACTCTTCGTTTTGTGAAGAACCAAGCGGTGAACCGTCGTCGAAATAGCCGCGTCGGTACCAATCACCGTCCCAGGCATTCTGTTCAAGTGCTTTCTGCAAACTCTCCATGTGTTGCCGGTAGCGCTCGCTTCTCTCCGTCTGTTTTCTGGCTTCAACGAACGGCAGGAACTGGGCCAACGTAGTGTAGAGAAACCAGCCGAGCCAAACACTTTCACCTTTACCATTTTGTCCGACGCGATTCATGCCGTCGTTCCAATCGCCGCCACCCATAAGTGGCAGACCATGTTGGCCCACCTCAAGGCTGCGATCGATTGTTCGCGCGCAATGTTCGAAGATGTCGGCTTTCTCTGCGGAAACGGCTGGCTCCATATAACGATCGTGCTCTTCGGCCCCCAGCAATGGTTGTTCAATGAAGGGAGCGACTTCGTCGAGCACTGACGAATCGCCGGTCACTCCGACGTAGAAACTCACTACAAAGGGAAGCCATAGCAAGTCGTCCGAAATACGCGTGCGTACGCCGCGGCCACTCGGTGGATGCCACCAGTGCTGCACGTCGCCTTCTTTAAATTCGTGATGGCTGGCCAGAATGATCTGCTCGCGCGTCACTTCGGGTTTGCTATAGACCAGCGACATCACGTCTTGTAACTGGTCCCTGAAACCATAAGCGCCGCCCGACTGATAGAACGCGGTCCGGGCCCAAACACGACAGGACAAACTTTGATACAGCAACCAACGATTCAACATCGTGTCCAGCGCAGCGTCGGGTGTCTTCACTTCGACTGTGCCCAATACCTGGTCCCAATGTGACAGGACTTTTTCAAACGCTTCGTTTACCGTGCCGCTATGGCGAAATGCCGAGACAGTTTTCGCCGCCGCTTCTCGCGACTCTGCCTGACCAAGCAGAAAAATAATTTCGCGTCCCTCATGTGGCGCCAGTTCGATATTCACCTGAAGTGCGGCGCAGGGATCGAGTCCGGCCCCGTCGCGATTGCCGAGACCCAAACGACGCAGTGCTGCCGGTCTGTTGAGCGAACCGTTTCGTCCGACGAATTCCTTGCGATCGCAGGTCGCAGTCGAAAACTGTTCACTCGATGCCGCGAAGGCAACCCGACCTGCAAATTCATTATTAAAAGGATTGTGAGAAAAGATCGCCGAGTTTGCTTGATCGATTTCGGTGATGAGGTAGGGCGCAGACGATTGTCGCAAGACCCCCATCACGAGTTCATTGTAGAAAGTGATTGATAATTTACGCCGTCGCTCTGTTCGATTGCGTAGTCGCAAAAGCGAAATCTTCACATCCGAATCGAGCGGTGTGAAGACCAGCAACTCCTGGGAAAAACCATGACTGATGTGTTCAAAGACCGTGTAACCCTGGCCATGACGAATGACATAAGGTTCTTTTTCGCGAATCGGCAGGGCAGTGGTGGTCCAGAAACTCCCCGAATCTTCGTCGCGAATGTAGATTGCCTCGCTGGTTGGATCGCTGATCGCATCGTTGGACCAGGGCGTCAAACGATTTTCACGACTGTTTACTGACCACGTGTATCCGCCGCCAGTTTCTGTTACCAGGAAGCCGAAACCACGTTCGTTGCCAATAACGTTAGACCACGGCAACGGCGTCCACTGTTCGGCGCCGAGGACTGTAACGTATTCGCGTCCGCCCTGGTGAAATCCGCCGAGTCCGTTGAAGAAAGTCAGATCGCTTTGTGGTGCGGCAGGCTCGGGATAGTTTTGCGCCGCAGCCTTGGGGATAAACCTGATAGGCAAAGGCGTCTCGACAGGGATTCGTTCGAGTTGATCTTCGAGCGAACCGCGACTCGTCACAATTACAACCCGGGCAACTGCATGTAACAGAATCCGATCCGGTTCGGGCATCTGATCGGCGCGGCGGAGAAATATTCCACCCGGTTTGTCTTGCAGACTTTGCAACCCGCTGGTGCGAACGATCGTTTCAAGTTCGTGATGGAGTTCCTGTTGATAGGTAGACGCACTATCGTTAAGGATTATCAGGTCGGCCAGCAAGCCTTTGTAATGGAGATATTCGTGACCTCTGACAATCTTGCGAACAGTGGCGAGATCCGCTGTCTTCTCGATACGAACGACGACGATTGGCAAATCGCCGCTAATGCCGTGGGCCCACAAACTCGATTGCGCCTGCGTATTCATTGCGAGCACGTGCGGGCTCGGACGCAAAGAAGGATCCGAGTAGATGATGCGCGATGCCAGACGCTGAAACAGATGGGCTTCTTCGGCGTCGGTGTTCAGGTGGCTCATTTCCACCTGGGCCTTGGTCCAGGCGAGTCGGAGTTCACGTTCGAAAATGTTTGGGTCGTGATACTTGTCAGCGAGGGCGAGGGCTTCCTCGCGTGAAGTTGCCACGCCGGTGGTAAACGAACAACTCGCTGTTTGATTTGGTTCAAGGCGCAGGCGGTGACGCAGGCTAAACACAGGATCAAGCACCGCGCCAGTTGTGTTTGATAACGGGCGATCGTCGATGACGGCAATTGGATTGGCAGTTGTCCGTCCGCGACCCAGAAATCTGCCTCGATCGGTTTCGTACTGGATCGCCCCAATGACATCGCCTTCAACTACCACGACGTGTACGCCCCAAATTTGTGGTTCGTCGCTGGAGCGCTGGCGCCGGTGAGCGAGTATGGCGTTTTCAGCGGAAATGAATTCCGTTTCGATAAACAAATTGCTGAAGGCCGGATGTGCCGCATCGGTTTGCGCGCCGGCGAGCACAACTTCGGAGTAGCTGGTCAACTCGATCTCGCGCACGCGTGATGAATTGTTTACTAACGAGATACGACGAATCTCGGCATTGTCTTCAGCCGAGACAACCACTTCCATTCGCGTACTGATACCCGAATCAACTCGTTTGAAGTCGGCTTTGTCTTCCGAAAATGCGGCCCGATATGACGACGCTCGTTTGCGGATTGGTTGATGACCGGCTGACCAGACTTCACCGCTGCGGACATCTCTTAAGTAGATAAATGCGCCCCAGTTGTCGCATGTGACGTCTTCGCGCCAGCGAGTGACCGCATTCGGGCCGCACTGTGAGTATCCGGCTCCGGCAGTTGTGACCATTACCGAATAGTTGCCATTGGAGAGCAACTGGGTGCGGGGAAATTCGAAGTCGGCCGAATCGTAGACACGCGCGATCATTCCCTGCGGGGCCTGGCTGACGCGACCAGTCAGCACTTCTTCAGCCCGAGGATGAGCAGTCGGCACGCGGACCGGGATGCGTTCCTGAAGTATTAACTCGGTTGCTTGCACCGCTGGATCCGAATGGAACCGGGCCTCCATCCGATTTCCCTGCAGCGCATTTAGCAGAGATACAAAACTCATTCCCTGGTGATGGGCCATAAAGGCGCGAATCACAACTCGCTTTTGATCTTCGGGCAGGCGTTCATTCGTGTAATCAATGGATTCATAAAAGCCGTAGCGACCCATCGCCCCTTCGCTTTCCAGCTCACGAAGATTTCGCATTGCGAGAGTTGGAATAATCTCGGCCGCAAGCATGGTTGCGTAAGGCGCGACGACCACATCTTCAATCAGACCGCGTTTGAGTCCGAGCCCGGGCACACCGAATGGACCATATTGATAGTTGAGTTGCAGATCGCGCACGTGATAAGCAGCTTCGGAAATACCCCACGGCACATGTCGTTCGTTACCGTATTCGATTTGTCGTTGAACTACGGTGGTGTAGGTTTCATTGAGGAGAGTGCCGGGATAGTTGCGCATCACGAGGAGCGGCATCAGGTATTCAAACATGGTGCCGGTCCACGAGATTAAGGCGCGACCGCTGGTAACAGTGGTTAACGGCCGGCCCATGCGAAACCAATGTTCCTGGGGAACGTCGCCTTTGGCGATTGCGACGAAGCTCGCCAGCCGGGCCTCAGACGCAAGTAGATCGTAATAAGAGTCGTCAGCTTTCGACAGCGAAACGTTGTAGCCAATCGGAAAGAGTTTTCGTTCCTGATCAAAAAGAAACTCAAAATCCATCTCCTCAACGAGTTGATCGCAGGTGCGCGCCAGACGACTCAGGCGTGACATCAGCTCACCCGCATTGGCAGAAGACGATTCAAGCGCGCGTGTTAACCGCGTCGCGATCTCAGTCGTTGGATTGGCCGAATCGGTCTCCCCCGCGAGTTGGACCAGGAACCGGTCACACACTTGAGTGATGTCGCCGAGAGCCGGGATAGAATCGAGGGCACTGACGATCTGTTCCCAGTGCGGATCCGGAGACGCGCTTTTCAAGAGTGGTAACAAGCGTCCCCAACCGCAAAGCGTATCGAGATCACGTCGCCAACAGGTTGTTTGATTTTGTAGGGCAGCCACCCACCAACGAATCTCGCTGAAACTTGCCTCGCCATGCTCATGAGATAACGCGTTAACAATGTCGTCGATTTCCGAGGCCCGTCTCGACAGGGAATCGATCAACACAAACCATGATGACAAATTCTCCTGAGTATTGTTCGCGAGTAGTTTTCGACAAGCTGAAACTTCGTCCTGAAGTTGTCTGACTGTTACTGCATCGGTGCGTTGTCGCAGGGCGCCGAGGCGTTCAATCTCGATGGCAATCCCATCAATAGTGTCGGCGAGTCCGGCGATGATTCGATCATCAAACAAGGCGAGGTCCGGCAGCTCAATGTTGGCTTGTTTGACGGCGATGAGATGGCCGGCAAAGTTTCCACTGTCGACGGTGGAGATGTATTGCGGTTGTAATGGTTCAAGTGTTTTGGTGTCGTACCAATTGAATAGATGACCGTTGAGTTTGGCCATCTTGCCGATAGTTTTGAAGGTTAATTCCTGGCGTTCGACCAACTCGAGTGAACTGATGTAACCGAGATCGCGAGCGGCAGAAGTAGCCAGCAACAGCAAACCAATGTTAGTGGGCGACGTGCGGTGGGCCACGACCGGCAGTGGATCTTCCTGATAATTGTCAGGCGGCAACCAGTTGTCTTCGGCGGTGACAAAGGTTTCGAAGAAACGCCAGGTGCGTCGCGCAATCGAACGTGCAAACTCCACATCTGGTCCGGACAAGAGCCGGCGTAATGGCGGAATCGGTTTGCTCAGGACAAACGCGATTAAAGGAGAAAGAATCCAGACAAGCGCGGGAATTCCAATCACGACTCCGGCGCCAGGTCTAAAAACAAAGGTAAGGACCAACGCCAGGATAGCCAGCAATTCTGCCGGCATCATGTACGAGAAAAAGGAAGCAACATCATTGCGTGAGGTTCGTTCTGTTTCTGCTGCCGGGACCCATTGCAAAAGATTTCTTTTGGAAATCAGCTCGCGATAGAGCGTGCGAACAATTGCGTCGCACATTAGAAACGCCTGGTGTGGTAACAGGATGAGGGACAACGCGACCTGAGCGGTATTCGTGCGAAAGTCGCCCCAAATACTCCAGAAGTGACTGGTCCAGGGAATGCCGCGCGGATGGATCAGGAGTCCGGTCGCGACGTGTAGGTAGACCGGAAATGCTATCGGCAGTAGCACGAACAAACTCCAGCCAAGTGCCGAGGTGGGGAACAATAAACAAGAAGCCAGAATCCAAAGAAATAACGATGGTCCAACTAAGCTGCGTCTGAGATTGTCAAAAATTTTCCAACGCGCAATCAACGGCAATGGGTTCTTGGTCTTCTGGCCATCGGTGGTCGGAATTTTCGGAAACAACCAGCGAAGAATTTGCCAGTCGCCGCGCGTCCAGCGATGTTGTCGTTTCGCGTAAGCTTGATAAGAAGACGGATAGTCGTCGAGTAGTTCAATTTCGGTCGTGAGTGCGGCGCGGGCAAAGAGTGACTCGAATAGATCGTGACTAAGTAACGTGTTTTCAGGCACACGTTTGTCGAGCGCGGTTTGAAACGCGTCGACGTCATACAAACCTTTTCCGGTGAAACTACCTTCGCCGAACAAGTCCTGGTAAACGTCGGAGACAGCGGTCGTGTAAGGATCGATTCCGGTATTGCCTGAAAAGATCTTTACGAACCGCGAGCGCGCACCGCTTTCGAGTGAAATGCTGACCCGGGGTTGCAAAATTCCGTAGCCGTAAGTAACGCGGTTTGTGTTTGGATCGATGTGCGCTTGATTGAGTGGGTGAATTGCCGCGCCGACGAGTTTGCGCGCCACATCGCGGGGCAGTTGAGTATCGCTATCGAGCGTTATCACATAACGAGTTTTTTGCAACAGTTCATCATCAGCGGTCCTGATAATGAACGTTGTGTCTGACGCGCCACGCAGCAAACGATTAAACTCTTCGAGCTTACCTCGCTTACGCTCCCAACCCATCCAACAGCTTTCGCCCTCATTCCAAAGTCGTTTGCGATGAAACAGATGAAAGCGATTGTCGCCGTGACGAAGATTTAGATCGTCAATGCCGCTTTGCGCGGTGGCGAGCAGGGCAGAGTCGAGCGACATCTCTTCCGTCTGCGAGTCGGCGAAATCGCTGAGCAGCGCGAAGTAGATATTAGGGTCCTCGTTTGCCAGATAATGAACTTCGAGACGTTCCACCAAATGCTCGACCTGGGCATCGTTTGAAAAGATCGTGGGTACGACCACGAAAGTTTGAGCATTTTGCGGAATGCCGCTCACCGTATTCATCCGCGAGAGCAAACGCGGCGGGAAGAAATGGGTGACGTCCCAGTTAAGTACCGTCACTGCCATCTCGCTGGCCGGAATCAAAGCAAGTAAACCGGTGAGGGCCAACAGCCAGGGCGCCGTCGAGTGCCGGGCCATTATGCTTATAATTAAGAGCAGGACCAGCGCGGTTAAAAAAACGAGTGTGCCCAGATACGACGCAGTTGCGTTGCGCAGAAAGAAGCGACGTATTCGTTCGATAGTCTTCGGCTGATATTTAAAAATGGCTTCGAGACGTTGGAGTCCTTCGTCGACGAGGTAATAGCCGATGTGAGTTTGTGGTCCTTTTTCTCCCTTTGCCGCGAGATCGACAACGGTCTTCGCGATTTCGAGTTCTCGCGTTTTAGTGCGCTTGCTGATTCTTTCAACGATGTGCCGATAGCGATCACGCGAAGCGAATTCCATCTGCGAATAGGCGCCGGCAGGATCTTTGTCCAGTACGGGATCGATCAGACTTACCTTTTCGAAAAACTCGCGCCAATCGAGTGTCGACAACAGACGCATACTCGTGATGATGTTGCCGACTGTGACCTGGGCTGAAGCTTGTCGTTGATGTTCAGCGTGAATGACCTGTTCGATGTTTGTATTGGGAGTAGCAAGTTGTTTTTCGATCCAGTCCATTACCGGCATTACTGCCGGATGCTGTTCGCGCAGGCGTTGTACAAGTTGAACTACTAAGGTCTGTGGCAGTTCTTCGTGTTTGCCGAGACGGTCCTGGACCAGCGTCATAATCGACGTTGGTTGGCGCGAGGCGAGTTCGAGAAGTTTATCGGCAAGTTTGTCCGCCTCATCGCGTTGTTCACGCGCGGCGATGATTGCGGTTGAAAGGCGACGCAAATTTTCGACGAGGGCCAAACGCAATGAAATGGCTACGGCCCAGATCTCACCAATGGTCAGTGGCGCGACTGTTTGATACGCGATGATGAAGCGACGTAGTGTGTTCGTATCAAGACGCGAATCAGTGTGCGCAATTAAAGCGAGCGCCAGGGCATAGATGCGCGGATAATCTTCGAGTGCTCCCTCTGAAAGTTTGGGCAGCTCATGGTAATAACCTTTAGGCAGGTCATGACGAATCTCGCGGAGTTGTTCTTCAATGATGTGAAAGTTGTCGACTAGCCATTCGGCGGCCGGCGAGATAGTCCGGCCCTGACTGATCGTTTCGACCAGAATTTTATAAGCCGACTCGAGTTTGCGTGCGTTTTCCTCGAGACGAGGAAGCAGTTGCGCTCGTCCTTTGCGAATTACGGTTTTATGTTCGCCGGCCAGTGATTGGGCGAACTGTTCGAGCCGTTCAACGCTAAAAATTTCGGAACGTAGTGGCGGTTGGTCGCGCGACCCTTCGGAAGATGCCAGTTTGTAAAAGATAGATTCTAGAAAACTAAACATGCGCCAGATGCAGTGATGTCATGTGAACGTTACGTGTTGCGAACGTTCGATAGTTAACAACCAGGGGGCCGTGGAGGGATGAGTCAGAATATCACGGAATGTGCGAGAACGTGCGAGCGAGTAATATTTCGGATTTCAGAATTAGTTTAGTGGTTAGTAGTCAGGGGTCAGGGGTCAGTAGTCAGAGGTCAGGGACCAGGGGTCAGGGTTAGTAGTTAGTGGCCAGAGGTCAGGGGGCAATGATGCGACGGCGACGAGGTCAGTACCGTCACGCGGTAGCGTCGGGTCACGTCACAAGGGACGTGCTCGTAGATCAGCGGTACCCGACGCT
>DATDMC010000025.1:0-6583 GCA_036518995.1 Pyrinomonadaceae bacterium
GTCCTTTTTAGTTGAACCGCTGCTGGCCGTGAAGTAGAATCCGCTTGCCTGGAACTCTTCCTGTGCACAGCGTTGCAGAGGTTTTGAGTTTGTTGGTTAGGCTCCGTAGTCAGCTGGAACTGATTGCGGGGCCGCTTTTTGTTTTCAGGTGTCTTCTTTAGTTATGGCTTCGAACCGCTGGGCTGAGTAGTTGATACTGCGAGTCTTTTGAATCGTTTACGCAGGAGCCTGAGGGGAAAGCTGACACGTTAACGAGGGAGACGTGTTCCAATTTTTCGTACCGCCGCAATCTACGCTTCTTCTTGGACCACTGTCAATAAAAATTTTCGATAAACTTTAGTCAGTTCTCTTGCTGAATTGAGGAAGCTCAGCATTTTCAACGAGCTGCCGATCATGGTCCAAATCTTTGCCGATACTCACCGGAAACTAAGAAGGCTTTCACCAACTCCGCTCCCGCGTAATCACCATTAAAGCTGTTCAATTTATCCAACCAGAAGTTGAAACCACTGAAGTCGACATCAGGCGCTTCATTAGGATTGCGTCGCAGGTAACCGAAGTACTGCATCAACACAAACGCTCGGTTGAACTCGGCTGTCTTGAAGGTCGGATGGTCCACAACTGCCAGCAACACGGACGCTCGCCGGTTCGCATTTGCGGGTAAGTCACCCAACACGGCTACCAGGTTCGCCTTATCACTCGAGGATAAAATCCCTCCCGCATTTGCATCGAGTTGATTTACAAATTGGTCAGCAGTCAACGTACTTGGAAACGCTGTCTGAAAATCTGCACGTTGCACAAAAGCCAGCGCATACGATTGCCTGTTCGACGCCAACTGCGTCTGCCAATCACCAACTCCGACTTGCACGCCTCGACCAATCTGTTGGGTGTCGCGCAGAAAATCATTGAGTTGGACCGGCACCGTTCCCGGAGCATTACCAAAACTGGCTTTGTAAGTTCGATAGACGAGATATCCAGTATCCTGAAACTCAATCGATAAGAAGAACGCGGCCGAAACATTCACGCGCTTCACGGCCAGACACTGCTGGTCTGAACCGCAGGAGGTAAGCTCGTTGGTCCAGAAATTCAATCCGTCGGTGTCAGGTTCGCGATTGAGAAAATCAATATAGTGCTGCCGAACGAAGGCACTCGCTGAATCGATCGGATTGGGTCCGGTCTGAGCATCATTGTCCGAGATATTCAGCGTTGCAGTTGAAATCGAACCGAGCGCCGCATTTGTTGGATTACTTAAACGTATACTGAAGCCTTCATTACCTTCAGCATACGAATCATCAACGAGGGGAACCGAAATCGTCTTCGACGTTTCACCCTGAACGAACGACAACGTGCCGATTGTGGTGATGTAATCGCAACGTGACGAGGCTAAGGAATTGAAAACTCCACAATTCCCCGCACTATTGTTATCGGTCGTCGTGTAGTCGACCGAGGAAGCTCCATTAACGTTGCCCACGCGAGTAACAGTGACATTCAACGAGTTCGAATTTTCGGCAGCGGAAAAGGTTGGAGCGGAAAACTGGACCATCGTCGATTCAACTTCAGGCTGAGTTGTTAACGATTTACCAATGTCGATGCGATCGTGAATTGGTCCCTGGACGCGCTCCGCCGTCTTCTCGATGTGCGCAACAATTTTCTTGCCGGTCAGATAGGGAAACTGCGCCCGGATTAGTGCGGCTTGTCCGGCAGCAATAGGCGCCGCCATCGAGGTCCCACTCCAGGTTCCGTATTGGTTTCCTGGCACACTACTCAAAATTTGTTGACCCGGAGCAAGGACCTGGATCCACGAACCACGAGTTGAGAAGTTCGCGAGCGAATCGTTTTGAGTGGAAGCGCCGACCGCCAATAGACCATTGATATTTTCAGCGGCAGGAAATTGTTCATCGGTGTTCCCGCCATTTCCCGCGGCAGCAACGACGACGAGATTTGGATTAGAGACTGCGGGAAAGTCGTCTTCACCCGGTAACGCTACATCGTCACAAACTTTCGAAATCACACTGCGCAGCAAACGCGTTTCGCGCAACGTGCTCAGGCTCATGTTGATGACGTCTGCGCCGTCGGCCGTATCCGGATTACCGTCCGGATCGACTGCGTATTGCAACGCCTCCGCCAACACCCAAACATTTCCCACACCCTGCTGATCCAAAACTCGAATAGGAATAATTTTCGCTTCGGGAGCGATCAAAGCAATCAAGCCGGCGACGTGGGTCCCGTGTCCGTATGGTCCAGTTCCCTGCGTTCCGACCTCGGTTGGATCGTTGTCGTCGTCAACAAAGTCGTAACCCGGTAGCAGATGACCCTGCAACGCAGGATGAGTCGGATCGACACCAGTATCGAGCACAGCAATCTTGATCGGATTGCCATTGCTGTCTTTCCCTTTGTTGACTTGATGAGCTTGCGCCAGATGAACTATTTGCGGGGCCCATTGACCAACATACGCGCCCGCATCTCCACCGACACTCCACGATTGACCAACGCTCCAGGACTGACCACCGCCTTCGGGTGGCTTCTCAACGAAGTTTGGTTCGGCAAAAACTACGCGCGCATCCTGCTCGAGAGCATTGACGCGACTATTGACCGATGAATTGTTGGTGATTCGTAAACGGTAAATCGGCCGTGAACCGAATTGGCCGAGGGGCGTGGGATCGAGAAAATACTGGCTCGCAACTGCAGGTAGATCAGCCGTGCTGGCGAGTTTGACGACGACTTCACCGCCAATGAAATCGTCTGAATCACTGGCTTCAACAACTCGATTCGACAGCCAAAGCGGTAGCGTCGCCACTAAAAGTGCAGCGACCAGAACTAAGAGGCGTAGGAGATTGCGTCTCGATTTATTCATTCAAAAACTCAGGAAAGCTTTTAAGACAACAGACCTTGTGGATACAGTCTCGTCAAGGACCGGAAAAATACATTCAAAAATCAAGCGGACCCGACGCTATCGCGTTACGGTACTGACTTCATTCGCTACAGCCTATCTGCCCACTTCACCAACGGCCAACTAATACAAACGGTGACCAGAAGAACGGATGTGGTTTGCTTTTCAATTGCCGCACTTGTGCCTGACGTAAAGCCTCAGCAACCGAGTCAGTCTGCTTCAATTCCGAATAAAATTCGACCATGAACTCGCTCGTAGCCTCGTCGTCCACAGTCCACAGACTCAATAAAATTGAAGGAGTTCCGGCTGATAAAAACCCGCGGGCGAGACCTATTAACTCTTCTCCCGCCGCCACACTATTGA
Organism: Pyrinomonadaceae bacterium; assembly: GCA_036518995.1. Classification (GTDB taxonomy): domain Bacteria; phylum Acidobacteriota; class Blastocatellia; order Pyrinomonadales; family Pyrinomonadaceae; genus PSRF01. Next base: position 3,251 of record DATDMC010000025.1, read on the forward strand.
CTCCAGTCTCGCACGCGCTGAGCGTTACGAGGCTGCAATTCAAATTTAGGTTGTACGCATCATCGACCGAAAGCCAATCGTCAGCCAGTTTCAACGACGAAAACCGCGGATTGTCCGCCCGGAATTGCGCATGACAAGCCAGATGCACGACATCAACGTCAGCCACATTATTTTTAAGCGCGGCGATTGTCGCGTCTTGATTTGTCAAAACTGTCGAGTGAGGAAAAACTTTTCGGAGCGCCTCGATTTCCTGCGCGATCTTTTGAGTTCGTTCATCGGGAACTCCGACCAGTAGCGCCGAATTAACCCGCCGACGCCGTCGTGTTAGACACTTCCACAAGACGGTTGCGCTCGGAGCGAGGGAAATGGAGCACTGCTCAACTAAATAATGCTCGCCGTCGTGCAGCGCCTGGAATGGCAGATAATTAAGATGACCAGCAGGAACAATGATCAGGTCCCGATCTTGTATCACTTCAATCAGCGGCCGAATTAATAAGTTGTAGAGACCCTGAAGTTGTTTCTGCACCCGCGCGGTCAGAACTGGAAGATGCCGGCGAATCGCGGCCGAACCAAACCGCAGTGAATCGATCTGAAATCTAAACTTCGCAACCTCACCTGAAATGTCTTCGACTGAACCCAACTCACGAAATATCTCGATATTCGAATCGGTTACAACATAGGCGACGAGTTCATCACCAAAGGCCACATATTCAACTAACGCTTTATGAGGGCTTAACTGCGTCTGCAGCGCGTGCAGATCAAAAGCCTCATACTCACTCCCCTTCTGTTTTCGGCTGTGTTGAAGTTGACGCGACAGCTCAGCGATCGAACTTTCTCGGGCGCGAGCTTCATCCTGCAGTTTAGTGACGTCTTCCGGATTTCGACCTATTGTCGGGTTATTGATCTGGTTGTAGAAATAGGTCAACTCATGACGCTTTTCATCGATTGTCTGCAATAAACCGACTTCAAAGTCGTCGTGGGTTTCATCATTAACCAAACGACCACCGAGTTCGTCGACCAGCGATCGCGACCTTGCTTTTTCAACATAGCCAAAACTTTCGGCCAACTGATTATTATTCAAAGCAAGCTTTGCGAGTTCGAGATAAGGTAAGAGTTGGCCGGAAAAAAATGCGGTGCGAAATTCTTCACCTGGTAACGGGGCCCGTAGTTTTTCAATCACCTCTATTGCAGACTTGAAAAATTTCTCGGCCTCGTTCGGTTGTTTTTGATCGATCGAAACTAAACCCAATGAAGTTAAACAACGCGCGACGATGTCAGGCTGTTCGGTAGTTTGCGCGTGTGCTAAAGCGTAGTTCAACAAGTCCGAAGCTTCGGCAAGCCGATCATCACAACGGGCCGCTTCCCCTTTCAGCCATTGAGCAAAGACGACGCGACGCGAATTACCAGCGAGGGACAAAACTGATTCGGCATGGTGCGCAACCGCTTGGGCCGAAATGAAGTCGGCGTTTGCCAATAACAATTGCGCTTCGGTCAGTTCAACTAAAGCCGCACCCACCTCGTTCTGTTCCTTTATATAAACTTCGCGAGCGTCAGACAGGAGCTTTTGCGCCTGGTCGAAATGATGGCGCCCGATCTCGGCGCGACCGTGATAAGCGAGCGCTCGCGCCTGTTCAGCATTCATTCCGAGCGTGGAAAATTGTTTCTCAACCCGCTCATAAATCGCTTCTGCTTCCGGCAAAAGATTCAACTCGAGATATGCGTCCGCAATCTCCTGCTCGGTCATCGCCAACACATGTGGCAGATTTAGTTCGGCATATTTCCGGCGGGAACGTTCCAGATAATCGAGCGCGCGATCGTAGTAACCCTGATAGAGCGCAAGCGTTCCAATGCTCGACTCGATTTCGGCCTGCGTACTTTTCAAATCGAGATTGTGAGCACGCTCCAGCGCGCTTTCATACAACTCTTCAGCCGCTTTGGTTTTGTGTTGTTGCGAGAGAGTTAATGCCAGACTGTTTTCGATCTTGGCAAGTTGAATTTCGTCTGCCGCCTCGGCGAAATGAAGCATTGCAAGTCGTTGAAATTCTTCAGCCTCCCGATATTGATCGCGTCGGAAGTAGATGTTGCCGAGGTTGTGTTCGATCTTTCCGAGGGTTAGCGAATCTGCATGTTGGATAAATACTGCGCGCGCTTTCAGGCCACACTCGATCGCTTCTTCATAACGACCAAGCATCGCGAGGGCAATGAGTTTACTGACTTGCGTCGCGGCGGATAGTTGGACCAGATCCAACTCCAGAAATTTCGCACTGGATGTATCAAGACTTTCGATTGCGGCTTCCATCTCACCGCGAATCAAACTCGCCAGACCAAGTCCCCAATCGGTCAGTGCAGCTATTTCAGGATCAGGATTTTGTTTGCTGAGTTCGACCAGACTCTCAGCGGCGGCAAGAGCACGAGCGGGATCACTGCTCCAGCCATTCAGGCAGATGTCTTTGAGTAGATGAGCAAGGTTAGGATCGAGGCAGGCAGAACTCTCCCTGAGCAGCGCTTCGCGTTCCTGATCGCTAACCTCAACCAGTCGCGCCGCCAACTCCGCTTGTCGTTCCTCTATTTGCGGAGTTCTAACCGCGGGACCTCCACCTCGATGTCTGAAAGACGCAGTCGGAGCGTGTAATCACCTGAGGGCACAGCGGGGAGTTTGAATTCACAAGCTTCATTAATTTTGGTTGAGAGTGAAATGTTCTCACCTTCGATCGCCACTTCACCATCTTTACAACCTTCGCTCAGCAATTGTCCTGAAATGATCCATTTGTTGTCAGTTGACGATATATGCAAATCGATGTCGTTCTCTTCGGCGGTGAAGATCAACTGGCGCACGTCGGTTGAACCTGAACGAGTTCCGAATGCCGGTTCAGCAGTCAAACTGTCGAAACTAAGCACGGCAAGAATACGACGTGCGAGCGAGACCTTGCGGGCCGGCTGAAAGACGTTGATAGCCTGAAACAGAACGTCGCGCGGCGCGTCTTTGTCCGTGTCGGTTCTCATCAAACTGAACGTGTGCTGCAACTGCTCGAGCGTCTCTGTGCATTCGTGACACGAAGTCAAATGCGACGAGTCGAGACTTGTTTGCAACTCGCGTTGCTCGGCCAGGTCGGTTAGTTGCTCAAATGTTAAGTGGTTCGACAATTTCATCATCTCTGGCTCCAGGCCGTGGACGTTTCCAACTCCACACGTACAGTCCGCCTGAATCCCGAAAAAATACATCCTTAAGAGGCTTTTGCAAAATTCAAAGCGAAACTCCGCTTAGTGCAGTTAGGAAGGGCGGTTTACCCCCGCTTACTGCGATTAGGGTCCTTACAATTTATGGAGGAGCGG
>DATDMC010000026.1:0-23400 GCA_036518995.1 Pyrinomonadaceae bacterium
TTGCACTCTGTGGTTACGGCATATAGGATCTGGGAATTTCAGCGGGCGCTCTTCTGTCGGAGCGCGTCCGTCCGGTCGCCCCCGCAACCCACAACCTTGCAACGCTTCTACCGGCTTCGCGGATCGGGTTCAACGACTAACGGCTGCGTAAAAGTTTTCCCGTTAACCGACAGTCTCACGGTGTAATTGCCAGGCAATACTGTTGGGCGGCCGCCGAATCCTCCACCGCCACCACCCGCAGCTCGCGCCGGCGGAGTCGGACGAAGATCCCAAATCCAACGGTGCATGCCCGCCTCTGCCGACAATGGCTCCGGTGTCGGTCGCCAAAACGCAGGAATATTTAACGTGTCAGGATCCACCGGCGCCGGACGTTCATCACTCGAGTACTTCCGAATCACCTCGCCAGACGGGTCGAGTATCTCCAAGACTACAGACCCACTTGCGCGCGTTCTTAAGTAGTAATCAATCGCGGCCCCAAACGGCGGGTTCTCGGCAAGCGCTTCGTCACGCGGTTGCGGCGTTCCGTTGTCACTTCCGGGCGTTATGTTGATCGCTACCGCCGGCTTAAACAGCACGACATTCTCGCGCTCAGTATCGCTTTCGACTTGTCGCAGCGCTGTGATGTTGTCGAGAATCCAAAAGCCTCTTCCATGCGTGGCGACAATCAGATCGTCGCCATGAATGACCAGATCACGAACTGACACATGGGGTAGATTCAACTGCAACGACTGCCAATGATCACCATCGTCAAACGAAACATAGGCGCCCAGTTCCGTTCCGGCAAACAGTAAACCTCGCTTCTCAGGATCTTCTTTTATTGTCTGAACGTAGACACCGGCCGGTAGCCCATTCGTGATCTTCTGCCACGTCTTGCCTGCGTCACGCGTCCGATAAATGTATGGATCGTAGTCTTCAAGTTGATGTCGTTCGATCGCCGCGTAAGCTTCATTCACATTGAAGTGCGACGCATCAATCATCGTGACTTTACTCCATGCGCTCAACTGTGGAGGCGTCACGTTGGTCCATGTCTTTCCATCATCATTTGTTAACTGAATGTTGCCATCATCGGTACCAATCCAAAGCATTGGCGCGCGCAAAGGTGATGGCGCAATCGTGTAAACCACGCCTAAGCGGCGCGATGCCGGCGCGTCTGGCGAGACGTCGTTCGCGGACGATTCATTCATGTTTGTCGGAATGCCGGGCGCTTCTCGTGTCAGGTCCTGGCTAATCTGTGTCCAGCTTTCCCCACCGTTGGTCGTTTTGTAGAGATACTGGTTTGCAAAGTAGAGCGCGTGCGGATCGGCTGCCGAGAAGACAAGTGGTTGGGTCCACGCATGTCGAAAAGGTCCGGCGCCTTTTTCTGGTGAAACATTTTGGGTCGCGCCTGTTACCACGTTGCAGCGCGTGACGGTGCCACCAAACAGAATTTCAGGATGCAGCGGATCGGGCGCCGTGTAACCCGATTCACCGCCGGCACAAAGGCCAGTCCAGTCGTGATTGGAAATCTCGGCATGATTACTGCGCGACGGGACACCAACAGCTCCACTATCCTGTTGTGCACCCGTGACCCAATAGGGAAATCGATTGTCGGCGGCAACGTGATAAATCTGAGCAGTCGATTGGTTGTACCAGGAACTCCACGTCATCATTCCATCTTCAGTGACAATACAACCTTGATCGCTGGCCAGGATCATGTGTTTAGGATCGTCAGGATTGATCCACATCTGGTGATAATCGTCTCCACCGGGCGCACCTTTGACCGCGGTCCAATTCTTACCACCATTGGTCGATTTATAGACTGACGTGTTTTGAACGTAGACCGTATCAGCGTCTTTGGGATCGGCGGTTACCTTGTTGAAGTACCAACCACGGCCCCAAACGCGCATATCGGCCGACACCTTGGTCCATGTTGCGCCCGCATCACTCGATGAAAACAGACCGCCTTCTTTGGCGTCGACGATCGCGTAAATACGATTTCGGTTTGTGTTGGAAACAGCGAGTCCGATACGACCAACACCTTCAGTGGGCAGACCATTTGTTAACTGGTTCCACGTGTTCCCGCCATCAGTGGATTTAAAGATGCCGCTGCCCGGACCGTTGGCAGGAGCGTAGATGAACCAGGGTGGCCGGCGCACGTTCCACATGCTTGCGTAGATCGTTTTTGAGTCAACGGGATCAAACGCGAGATCGATTGCGCCTACGTCTTCATTTTTGTAAAGCACCTTTTGCCAGGTGGCGCCGCCATCTTTTGTGCGATAGACACCGCGATCGGGATGTGGACCATAAACGTGACCCAACACCGCGACATAGACCAGGTCGGGGTTTTTAGGATCGACGAGCACGCGACTGATTTGTCGAGTATTATCAAGACCAAGATGTTTCCAGGTCTTGCCTGCGTCAATCGATTTGTACATTCCGTTGCCAAACGAGATCGAGTCGCGCAAATCGGCTTCACCAGTTCCGACGTAGACGATGTTCGGATTAGACGGTGCGACACCGATGCCACCGATTGAACCGACATTTTGTGAATCAAACACCGGCGTCCATGTCCTGCCACTGTTCATCGTCTTCCAAACTCCGCCGCCGACAGAACCGAAGTAATAAACATTTGGCTGACCAATCACGCCCGTGACGGCATTAACCCGACCAGCGCGAAACGGTCCAATGTTGCGCCAGCGCAAGCCCGAGTAAAGGTTGGATGAAAACTTCTCCTGCGCTCGCGTTCGTGGGGTCGCATGAAACAAAGTGATTATCAAGACTGCGATGCCCACAAAACCTAAAACGCGCAGAGTTGTCCTTCGCGATTCGATCATTTTCGATGTCTCCTGGATCTGGTTCTAAACCGGTGCCTAATCATACAACGAATCACGATGGTAGACGGAAAGCAGAAGGCAGGAAGCAGAAAGCGATTGGGTTATTGATCGTTCGCATCGTTAGGGCCGCAGGCGTCCTCGCCTGCCCGCGTCGCAAACAATTCACTTCGAAATCAGGAAACTTGTAATTACGCCGGCAGGCGAGGACGCCTGCGGTCCTAACGATAAGAATGATCAATGACCAACCGCCTTCTGCCTTCTGGTTCACCCCCTTTTCTGTTCATCTTTTCGGCTGCGGGGCCAGAAATCTCGGGTCAAGGGTTGCGTGTCTGTTGTCTTGGGGGTTAAATAGCTACTTGTGAAAAGTTGTGCTATGAGAAACGCGTCCCCATCTTACGAGGGATGCGTTCTAGTTTAAGATGACAATGGTTGGCTCGACCCTGGGGAATTACAAGATTCTCGAAAAGCTCGGCGAGGGCGGTCAGGGCACAGTCTATAGAGCTATCGACTCCAAGCTGGGCCGCACCGTTGTCATAAAAGTACTCCCTGCCGAACTCACTGCCAAAGAAGCAAATCTCAAGCGTTTTGAACGCGAAGCGCGACTCGCGTCCGCATTGGATCATCCCAATATCTGCACGATTTTTGATCTCAACGAAATTCACGGGATTCATTTCATCGCAATGCAGTACATCGAGGGACGGAACGTTCGCCAGTTGGTGAATGGTCGTCCTTTATCCCTCGGGAGTGCGCTTTCGATTGCCTTGCAAACGGCGGACGCGCTGGCCGCCGCTCATGCGCGGGGCATCATCCATCGCGATATCAAAGCCGGCAACGTCATGGTGACGCCGACGGGCCAGGTGAAGGTGCTTGACTTCGGACTGGCCAAACTCATTGATGAAGAAGCCGCTCGCACATCGGGCATTCATCATACCGAGTTAACTGAAGTAGGCATTCCTTACGGCACTGCTACCTACGCTGCTCCTGAACAAGCTCGTGGCGATCGCGTTGATGCGCGCGCCGACATCTTTTCCACCGGCGTGTTGCTTTACGAGATGCTGACTGGTAGTTGGCCGTTTAAAGGCAAGACCGCCATCGATGTTCGTCATGCAGTGCTTCACGATGCGCCTGTTCCAGTGGCAGAAGTCAGGCCGGGTCGAATTCCTCCGCGTCTGCAACAGATCCTCGACAAGACGCTGGCTAAAGATCCGCGCAATCGTTATCAGAAAATTTCTCAGCTCGCGGATGAGCTACGTGCTGTTATTCGTGAACTCGGCAAAGACTCAATACCGGGTGTTGACGACAGTCTTGCCCCGGTCGCGCCAAGACACATGACATCGGCGAATCCGGTCACACGCGCGTTTCGCTGGTTAGCCGGCAAAACGACATCGGAAACTGCGTCGGGAGGATCCGGGCGGCGCGTCACTGCTGAACCTGACGACTCGCCGCTGACGAGCCTGGCAGAAGGTGAACGTAAGAGCGTCGCGATTCTTCCGTTTAAGAACGTCGGGAACGACAAGGAGACAGACTTCTATCAATTCTCGCTCGCTGACGCTGTTATTACCGAGTTGGCCCGGGTGCGTTCACTCATCGTTCGACCTTCGTCCGTCATCGTCAAATATCAAAACAAAGAGGTCGATCCCGCTGAAGCCGGTCAGGAGTTAAGTGTCGACGCAATTCTGACTGCGACATTTCTGCGTGCCGGCGATCGTTTGCGCGTTACGGCACAACTGCTCGATGTACGCACGAGCGAAATACTTTGGAGCGAACGTATCGACGCGGATGCGAGTGACATCATCAACGTGCAGGACACGATCGTTAAGCGCATTGTTGAAGGTTTGCGTTTAGAGTTGAGTCCTGATGAAGAAGTTGAACTGGCCAAAGGCGCGACTACAAACGCTGCGGCATCTGAAGAATATTTACGCGGGCGCGACTGCCTGGCGAACTTCATCTACCACACGCTTGAACGTGAACAACTCGATACCTCAATCGAACATTTTCGTCGCGCTGTTGAGATCGATCCGAAGTTTGCACTCGCTTATTCAGCGCTCGGCAGTTGTTATGTGAATCGTGTTTTGAAAGGACTGGGCCAGGGCGGCGATCACGAAAAAGCAAAGATCGCTTTTAAGAAAGCACTGTCGCTCGATCCTCGTTTGCTCGAAGCGCGCATGCAGATGGTCTTTATTTACCTGACGGGTGGCCAGAAGCAGAAAGCGCGCGCGGAAATCGAGATCTTGCGTGACGAATATCCCAACGATCCGGGTGTACAGTTTGTGCGCGGCATCGTGGCGCGTTTGGATGGCGACTACGAGCGGGCCCTGCGAAGTTTTGAGCGGATGGCGCGACTCAATCCGAGTGATCGGGTGCTCGCCAGTTATAACCGCGCGCGAATTTATATTTATCAGGCCCAATATGAAACGGCCCTGAAGGAACTGGATGCGGGAGCGGAAATTGAACCTGACCATCCGATGATTAAAGTGTTTCGCGCGCGCGCGTTCTCTTACCTCGGCCGAGTCGATGAGGCACTACAGATCATGCTTCAGGTCCTGCAACGTCATCCGCAAATGGATGGCGTGCGTCCGATGATCGCGATTTGTTTAAGCTCGCTGGGCCAACACACAAAAGCTAACGAGCAGTTAACTCACAAGGTAAGACTTGTGGCTGAGTCTGATTACGACATCTCTTACTGGCTTGCGTCAGCTTATTTATTACAGGGCCGGCAAGTGGAAGCGCTACGTTGGCTGGAAACGGCTATTGGTCTGGGTAATGAAAACTATCCCTGGTTCGAGTCTGATCCCAACTGGTCCGACATGCATCAAGATCCTCGCTTTGTTGCCTTAATGTCCAAGATCAAGGACCACCGCACCGATCCCGGGGAACTCTCCGAATGAAAACTTACGTTGTCGGCGACATTCACGGTCGTTGTGCGCAGCTACAGAATCTGCTTGATATGCTGCCACGCGATTCAGCAACCGACACTCTTGTCTTTCTCGGCGATCTAATCGATCGCGGCGCCGACAGTCCCGGCTGCGTCGATCACATCATGAAATTGCGACGCGAAAATCCGGCCCGGGTGATCTGTCTGCGTGGTAATCATGAACAGATGTTGATGGATTTTCTCGACGGCACGAGCAACATCTGGTTGAGTCCGGTGACTGGTGGCGAGCGGACGTTTGAGCAGTACACGGGACGACAAGTAATAGTTGACAGTGAACGCGATCTTGAAGACTTACGTCACGCTTTGGAAGAATCGTTGCCGTCCGAGCATCTCGAGTTTATGAATGCGACTCCGCTCTTCCATGAAGACGAGCACGCGATTTATGTGCACGCGGGTTTGGATGAAGGAAAACATCCGCGCGAGAGTTCGCAATCGTCGTTACTCTGGATGCGCGATATGGATTTTTATAAAAACTATCGCGGCAAGCCCTGTGTATTTGGACACACACCAACGCCATTGCTTCCGTTGCGCGGTCGACTTGGTCGACACGGGATTTATATTTCACACAGCGCCATCGGCTTGGATACCGGCTATAACAACAACTCACCACTCAGTTGTATTTCGTTACCTGACTTTAGTTTGTATCAGACGTTTGCAGACGGGCGAGAAGAGACTCACCAGATCACTTCGTTCATCCCCGAAGCGCTGAAAGCAATGCAACGCAAAGCCGGAATCTTATAAGGGAAGGTGTAGAGTTCCGATTCTAAGGCGCCCTCGACTCGGCTTCGCCGCCTGTTGTGAGGAATGGCTCTGCCTTTCCATAAGCGGCTTCTCGCGCTTTGGCTTCGCCACCTGTTGTGAGGAAAGGCTCCGCCTTTCCATAAGCGGCAAGTTTAATTCCGGGCTGCGCCTTCCGTGTCGGCTTCGCCACCTGTTGTGAGGAATGGCTCCGCCTTTCCGTTACCGTTAAGCTTAGATTTGGGCTACGCCCTTCTGGTCTGCCTCTAAAAAGGGCGTAGCCCAAACAAAATGAATCGACCTTTGACGGAATGGCAGAGCCATTCCTCACAACAGGCGGCAAAGCCGAGAGGGAGGGCGCAGCCCAAATCTAGCGGGCCATCTAACGGAAAGGCGGAGCCATTCCTCACAACAGGCGGCAAAGCCGCGCGGGAGGGCGTAGCCCAAATCTAAGCGGGCCATCTAACGGAATGGCAGAGCCATTCCTCACAACAGGTGGCGAAGCCGAGAGGGAGGGCGTAGCCCAAATCTAGCGGGCCATCTAACGGAAAGGCGGAGCCATTCCTCACAACAGGCGGCAAAGCCGCGAGGGAGGGCGCAGCCCAAATCTAGCGGGCCATCTAACGGAATGGCAGAGCCATTCCTCACAACAGGCGGCAAAGCCGCGAGGGAGGGCGTAGCCCAAATCTAGCGGGCCATCTAACGGAATGGCAGAGCCATTCCTCACAACAGGTGGCAAAGCCGAGAGGGAGGGCGTAGCCCAAATCTAGCGGGCCATCTAACGGAAAGGCGGAGCCATTCCTCACAACAGTCGGCGAAGCCGAGTTGACGGCGCCCAATTAAGCGGTTCGATTTAAAATGTACTCGGCTATTTTGTGCAGTGTGTCGGTGGGGCGATCGATTTGATCTAACGCTTCACAAGCAGATTGATAAGCGTGAAGAGCGGCTTCTTTACTTTCCTCTAAGCCATACAACCCCGGGTAAGTCGCTTTCAACGAACGTGCATCTTTACCGGGAGTTTTCCCTAAATCCTCCACAGTTGCGGTGACATCCAACAAGTCATCCGTAATCTGAAACAACAAACCTAACTGCGCGGCGTATTTGGTGATCGCCGCTAACTCATCTTCCGCCGCCCCCGCGATAATTGCGCCACTGCGCGCTGCCGCGATGATCAATGCCCCGGTCTTCAAACGATGAATCTCTTCCAGTTCTTTTCCGGAAACCGCGCGAGCTTCGGCTTCGATGTCCAACGCTTGTCCGGCCACCATTCCGTCCGGCGTGCCTGACGCATTTGAGAGTTCACGAATCAAAGCAATACGTGTTGAATCGTCGAGTTGATCATCATGAGCAATAGTTCTGAACGCGAGAGTTTGCAGTGCATCACCGGCGAGGATTGCGGTTGCTTCATCAAATCTAACATGACAGGTAGGACGACCGCGGCGTAAGTCGTCGTCATCCATTGCTGGAAGATCGTCATGGATGAGCGAATAAGTGTGAATCATTTCGAGCGCGCACGCAGTTTTGAGCATGCGTTGCATAGGCGCAGCGAAAACCTGGCCGGTGGCGATAAGCAGCGCGGGCCGAAAACGTTTTCCTCCGGCAAAGACACTCCAACGAATGGCCTGATGGATTTTTTCGGGCGCCGTTCCTGCCAGCGGCAACACACTGTTTAGTTCGACTTCGACAAGTGCGCGACTGGCCGCTAACAAACTTTCGAGTTCAAGAGCATTGGCTGGTGATTGCTCAGAAAGGACTTTCGTCATCAGCTTCGTTGTTGTCTCCCTGGCCTGGTTCAAACGCGTTCACGACTGCGCGCCCCTGATTGTCGCGCATCAAGACCTCGATACGTCGTTCCGCCTGGCTCAAACGATCCTGGCATTCTCGTGAGAGTCGAATACCATGCTCAAACAGTTCCAGACTCTTTTCGAGTGGCAAGTCGCCGCTCTCGAGTTGATGCACGATATGTTCGAGCGCTTCGAGTGAGGCTTCAAAAGTACGTGTTTCTTCTTTCATAATCGGAAGATTGTCGGCTGTGTAGACCAGCCGTTAAAACGGCTGGCTAAAATCCAATCGTCGCTACGCGACAGGCAAATGCTCTAGCCGGCAGCTTTATTTAGTTTTCCTCTTCAATCCCTTCAACAACTGATTTCCAAAGTCGCTACCAAGAGCAGGCAAGTCTTTCATCACACTATCAACAATTCTTTGCAGCAACACTTCATCCTTCAGCTCGGTGACCTTCCACAAATCGCCATCGCGCTGCAGGCCCAACTCGATCGTTCGATTTGGCAGGATGGCTGTTGCTCGCGCTTTGTCGCCTTCGGTAGTTATCGTCATCAACGTCGGCACTGCGAGCGCGACGATAATGAAAGGCTTCGGCTCTGACTTCGACGCAAACTCTTTGATCTCTTTCGCGACCTCTTCATGAATCGTGTCTTTCAAACGTGGCACGAGCGTCGGCATCATCGTATCGATCTGTTTTTGTAACGCCGGGCTCATTGCGATGCCGTAGCGGTCCTGCGCCTTCTGCGTGACTTCGGTAATCAGGTTCTTCGCGATCGAGTCGTCATCGATCTGCTTTTGAAACGACTCCATGTCGTTACGTTGTGCAGCGTCGATGATCAGTGCGAGTGAATAAGCGGGCGTGGTTTGATAATGACGCCAGTAGAAGTAACCACCAACCCCGGCTGCCAGCACCACAAAAAAGATTAGAACCAAAAAGATCGCGAGCACCTTGGGCCAACGCCGAGACTTGCCCGGGACCTGCCGGGCTTGTCCGCCGGCATACGGCGCATAACCTCCACCAACGGCCGGTTGGTCGAGATTAATTACAATCCTTTTTCTGTCCTTAGGTTCCATTACAACTCTTCAGGGAATTATCCACAGATTACGCAGATTACACAGAGGTATTAAAGAGAGCGGCACAAGGCTAAAATTTATCTCTGTGTAATCTGCGTAATCTGCGGATAATTCCTCTACTCCGACACTTCTTCCACTTGCGTTTTCAACTTGCCTTTCGCCAATCTAACTTCAACCCGATCGCCCACCGAGACAGTGGATGCATCACGCATCAGCTTGCCGTTCGCATCCTGCGCGATTGCGTAACCCCGGTGCAACACCGCCAACGGTGACAACGCATCAAGCGAAGCGGCCGCCAAAGCCAATCGCTTCCGGCTCTGTTGCAACTGCGCTTCGATCGCACCATTACAACTCGCCGCCACCGCATCATACCGCGCTCGGGCCGTTGTCACACGCGTCTGAAGCTGGGCCGGCGAAATTTGTTGGACCAACGCATTGGTCCGGAGCGCCGCCTGGCGCAGTGTTTGGACCATCGATACCTGCAACTCGTGCGTCATCGTGTTGGTATCAACCCGCGCATCGTGCAGTCGTACCTTCACATCGTCAAACACCTGCGACAACGCTTGTTCCTGCACACGCGCGCGCGCATCAACGATCTTGTATTTAGTTAACCGCACCAACTGCCGGCTCAGGTGCTCAAGCGAATTGCACAACTGATCTTCTCGGGCCGCGACGATCTCAGCCGCAGCCGATGGGGTTGGCGCGCGATGGTCGGCGACGAAATCAGCGATTGTAAAATCAGTCTCATGTCCGACCGCTGAGATTACCGGAACTATGGAACTGCGAATGGCACGTACGACTTCTTCGGTATTAAACGCCCAGAGATCTTCAGTTGATCCGCCACCTCTGCCGACGATCAGAACATCGACCTGGTCCTTCACCCGTCCGTCGCGAACGGCGCGTTCGTGGAACTGATTTATCAATCGGATCGCGCGGGCAATGTCTGGCCCAGCGCCGTCGCCCTGAACTTTCGCCGGCGACAACAAGACATTCACCGTGCGGGTGCGACGCGAGATAACGTTCAGAATGTCTCGAACTGCGGCCCCGGTTGGTGACGTGACGATTCCCACGCGTCGTGGAAATACTGGCAGCGAACGTTTCAGTTCTCTGGCAAACAGACCTTCAGCCTGCAGACGATCGCGAAGTTGTTCAAACGCGACGCGAAGTGCGCCGGCCCCGACTGGATCGAGGGTTTCTACTACCAGCTCATACTCACCACGTGGCGGATAGACTGTCAGTTTTCCGCGCGCCCGCACGTGCAGGCCGTCAGTTGGTCGAAAGCGGATGCGCTGGTTTGATGAGCGAAAACATTTAGCGCGGATCTGTGCGTTCGGATCTTTGATTGTGAAATACCAGTGACCGGAGGAATGCGGTTTGAAGTTTGATATCTCGCCTTCGATCCATACCGAAGCAAAGCGCGACTCCAGGGAGGTCCTGATCGCACTCGTCAACTGCGACACCGTCATCGGGCGTCGTTCAGTTTGATCAAAAAGCGCGTGAAAGAGCGGTTGCGACATAATTTATGGGTCTGGTTCGACCTGCTTTTAGTTCAAGTTCGACCTGGCTTTGCCTCCTGTTGTGAAGAATGGCTCTGCCTTTCCGTCAAAGGTCGATTTTGGGCTACACCCTCCTTTAGCGGCAGACCAGAAGGGCGTAGCCCAAATCTAAGCGGGCCATCTAACGGAAAGGCGGAGCCTTTCCTCACAACAGGTGGCGCAGCCGAGAGAGAGAGGGCGCAGCCCGGAAATTAAACTTGCCGCTAACGGAAAGGCAGAGCCATTCCTCACAACAACAGGCAAAGCCATCAGACACTCTTAAAAACCGATCACTACCTGAAGCGAACCTATCACGGATTTAACCCAACCACCGGGCTCAACCGAATCGATGCTCCATCTCGACTCGTCCGCAGCCTGATCCTCGGCGACGCTGAAACCGCATTCGACGTATAAGTGATCGTGTACGACGTTCTTAGTTGCAACACCACGTCGTCATAAGCCTTCTGCAAATCTTCAATGCGCCGGATTGGATAGTAAACACCTCCCGAAGCCGCGGCGAGTTTTTTACCTTCTTCCTCGGCGCGCGTCGTGAGCGTCAGATAGCGTGTCCGCAACGGATCGATCGTCACTTCAGGTCGCGGTACGCTGCCTTCAGGAACCAAACCGGATGGAACATACAGCGGATAAATCAGACAGCCTGACTCAGTCAATGCCTCCAGAATTGCGGGGAAGGGAACGAACGACTTGTTGTCGTCACCGTCAGACATCACCACGATCGCCGAACGCTCAGCGCGCAGTTGCTTGATCATATTGCTCAACACGTAACCGAGCGCGTCGTAGAGCGCTGTACCACCACCCGCGTCAATCTCATCGAGTTTACGTGACAGCAGCGCGCGATCGGTCGTGAAGTTTGAAATCACCTGAATGTCGTCGCGAAAACTGATGATGGCAATGCGGTCCTGCGGGCTGACAGTCTTTAAAAAATCGCGCGCCGCTTTACGAATGAAGTCCATTCGTTCCTCAACGCTGCCGGAAACATCGAGCAACAAAACGAGATTGAATGGTTCGTTGGCTGGCGAGACGTTCGTGATCTTTCGTTCGACGCCGTTTTCAAACACGGTGAAATCGTTTTCACTCATTCCAGCAATTGCGCGGCCATTGCGATCGGTAACACTCGCGTTGAAGCGTAATAACTGCGGCGCCACGGTGCTGACTATCTGACCGGGAGGAACACCGGGCGTTAACGTCGGCTCTCTTTCTGGCGGTGGAAGGGTGCGCGCGTAGTCGCCAAACGTCTTCGGCGAAACTTTGCGAATAGCTTCCATCAGTTGTGGATCGCCGCCACGCATGATCGAGCGCGCGGCTTCGGTGAGTGGCCGCTCACGCAAGTCACTGGGCGCCATGCTTGGATCGACATTCAATAGGACCACACCGCGTTGCGTGTGAAAGTTGAGCGCGACGCGTTCTTCCTTCTTTGTATCTTTCTCGCCGAGCCGACCCGAGAGACGAAACCAACCCCCGGCTTTCTCTTTCACCTCTTTGAGCTCGACGTCGCTCATGTAACGCGGTTTGCTGGCTTCCCAAACAAAGTCGTACTTCAAAGCGTCGAGTGGCACATCGGCGTGGATGGTCCCGGTGTCCGTCTTCACCACGGCTGATTCAAGATTGCCGATTACACTCACTGCGCCGGCAGTGCTTTCAACTTCAACTTTCGACCTGATCGGAATTCTGATGATGACGTCGATGCGGTCCTTCTCACCTCGCTGCCTGATGTCGACTTCCATCCTGCTTCCGTCGACCTTCGCCGCGACGTCCGACTCCATCACCATCGCCCCCGCCGAACGCGCCTCGACTTTCGCCTTCTTCTGAAAGTCTTCACTGGCCACGACCGTCACGCGTCCATCGCGGTTCTTGACGGAAAGGGAGATGGTTTCCGTCGTCTCGAACTCTTTGTAGTAGCTCGGCAGTTGTTGCGCGTGCACATTCGCATTCGAAAGTGCAACGATAGCGAGCACCAGAACTAACGTTTTTAGGGAAATCGATTTGACTGGGGACACACGGAGCCGCCACATCCGGGCGAGGTAATCAGGGTAAAACATCGTGTGTGATCTTGCCCGTGTGAAGCTTGAGGGTCAAGGGCAGTGAAGCGAAGCCTCGGCGAGCGTTGTTTAACGCCGAAGGCGTTGCGTCTCAAAGCCCAAGGTTGAGCTTTGGCAACCTTGGGGAAAAGTGAAGATGCAGGAATCAACTCCGAAGGAGTTGCGTCCGCGGCTGCGCTCAGGAATCACCCCCACAATATGTTTGCGATACGATTCGAAACGTTGACGTGCGGACACAACGCCTTCGGCGTTGAACGAAATGTCATGCGTGTGTTCCCAGGGTTGCCAAAGCTCAACCCTGGGCTATGGGGCGCAACGCCTTCGGCGTGATAAACAATCCGACACAGCGCCTTTGCCGTTCGGACACAATTCCACACACGTATTCAAGCAAACACTGGTGCTTGTTAGGTACGGATCAGGTATCATACGCAGACCCTCGAACACCCCCGGGTCTTAGCCGTCACGCAGCAGTCGGAGCGCGTGTTATGGTCCAGTGTACAAGCTGCCAGACAAGAACAAGGAAAGGGGCACAAACAAGTGCAGGGGCAGAAGCAGGAGCAAACGCAGCGAAGAGGACACATGCCGCAGGAGCAGCATGAAAACGTGCTGGAGCACGATACTAAAGAACGCCGACTTCTGATTCACAATCTCGTCAAGCGGGATCCGAAGACGGGGCTGGCTGAAGATGTCCGCAATGGTCTAACTGGTCCACAAAAGCGTTTCCTTCCGAAATATTTCTACGACGAACTTGGCTCGCAGCTCTTCGAAGCCATCTGTTTATTGCCTGAATACTATCTGACGCGGGCGGAGGACGAAATTCTCCGGCAATATGCGGATGAAATTGTCGCGTCAGTTGAAGGCAAAAAGACGCTGCTCGAGATGGGCAGTGGTAGCGCTTCGAAGACGCGATTGATCATTGAAGCACTCTTAAGAGAACAGGACGAGTTGCTGTTTATGCCGGTGGATATTTCGGCGTCGGCGCTCGACAGTAGTTCGAGGATCTTGTTGCAGTCGTATCCGCGTTTACGGATTGAAGCATACGCCGCCGATTACTTCGCCGGACTGGCAGAACTCCGGAAAAGTAGGACCACACAGCCGGAGCAGGATGGAAGATTCGAGAATCGCGGAAGAACACTCGCGCTTTTCCTGGGTTCTAACATCAGTAACTTCGATTACGAAGAAGCCATCCGTTTTCTCGAAGCGATGCGCAGTGTGTTGGACCACGGCGATGGATTGTTGCTGGGCGCTGATCTCAGGAAGGACCGCGCGACACTCGAAGCTGCTTATAACGACGCGCTCGGGGTTACCTCCGCTTTCAATCTAAACGTGCTCGCGCGCATCAATCGTGAGTTAGGCGGTAACTTCGATCTGCACAAGTTCAGACATCACGCGTTCTACAATGAAGAAGAAGGACGCATCGAGATCTACATTGAGAGTCTGGAAAACCAGCGTGTGCGAATCGAGCAACTCGATCTCGAAGTCGAGTTTGCGGCAGGCGAGTTGATTCACACCGAATTTTCGCACAAGTATGACGAAGCAAGCATCGATCGGATCGCGAGTGCGACTGGTTTTGTCCGCACCAGAACGTGGCGCGACTCGCAAGGACGTTTTAGCAGCAATTTATTGATGGCTGAGTAATTCGTGTTCTTTGTGTCTTTGTGGTTAATCCTATGTCTTCAACACAGAGACGCGAAGAACACAGAGATGCAGAGAAGATAGTTGAGTTTCGCGACGTCAGCTACGCGATCCCTCCCAATCCGAATCCAATCATAAACAATCTGAATCTCGAGGTTTATCAAAGCGAGACGCTCGTCTTGCTCGGTGAGTCGGGTTGCGGAAAGACCACCACTCTCAAACTCGTCAATCGTCTTTACACTCCAACGTCGGGTGAAGTTCTGGTCGAGGGAAAGTCGACCACGAACTGGGACCCGATCGCGTTGCGACGCCATACCGGTTACGTGATTCAGGAAGGCGGACTCTTTCCGCATTTCACGATTGCCCACAATGTTGGACTCGTGCCGTCGTTGTCCGGTTGGGACGATGGGAAGACAACGGCGCGTGTTAACGAGTTGCTGAAGATGGTTGGACTCGATCCGTCGCAGTTTGCAAACCGGTATCCGCGTGAGTTGTCGGGTGGACAACGGCAACGGGTTGGAGTGGCGCGGGCGTT
Organism: Pyrinomonadaceae bacterium; assembly: GCA_036518995.1. Classification (GTDB taxonomy): domain Bacteria; phylum Acidobacteriota; class Blastocatellia; order Pyrinomonadales; family Pyrinomonadaceae; genus PSRF01. The sequence continues at coordinate 15,108 of DATDMC010000026.1, forward strand.
GGCTGCCGATCCGCCGTTGCTGTTGTTGGATGAACCGTTTGGGGCGCTGGATCCGTTGACGCGATCGAGTCTGCAGAAAGAGTTTAAGGACTTAACGAAGAAGATTGGGAAGACGGTGATCGTGGTGACGCATGATGTGCGCGAGGCGATGTTGCTGGGGGACCGGATAGCGTTGATGCATGCGGGTGAGATTGTTTTGCTGGAGACGCCGGAGGGTTTTCGAAATTCTGAGAATGAAAGAGTGAAGGCTTATTTGGAGACGATCAATGCTTAGAGACTTTGTGCCTTTGTGGTTTGGCTTTGCACGACCCAGCTAAACGCAGAGACGCGGAGACGCAGAGGCGCGGAGAAGAATGAGTTTCTGGCATTTTCTACAACAGAACTGGCCGGAGTTGCTGATGTTGATTCGGCAACACATCGTGCTTGTCTTCAGTTCGATCCTCATCGCGGTTGCGGTTGGTGTGCCGACGGGAATTGCGCTCACGCGTTATCGATCACTTCGCAGTCCCATACTTGGTCTCGCGAATATCATGCAGACGATTCCCAGTCTTGCTCTTTTCGGTTTTCTGATTCCGCTGCCGTTTATTGGGGGCATCGGTGGCAAGACTGCGCTCGTAGCGTTAGTGCTCTATTCGTTGTTACCGATCATTCGTAACACGGTGACTGGCGTGCTCGGCGTTGAACCAACTGTACGCGAGGCAGCGGTTGCGATGGGAATGACTGACGCGCAGGTGCTGCGGCAGGTTGAACTGCCATTAGCGATGGGCGTGATCGTTACCGGCATTCGCGTCGCGACTGTGATTGCGGTAGGCGTGACAACGATTGCCGCCGCAGTCGGCGCGGGCGGGCTCGGCGTTTATATCTTTCGCGGTTTGAGACAATACGACAACCACCTGCTTTTGTCCGGGGCAATTGCCTCCGCACTGTTGGCGTTAATAGCCGACTTTTTGTTGGGTCTGCTCGAACAGCGTTTTAGTTTTGACGGCAAAGCACCAAAAGTTTCAGCCGTGCAAAAGGTGCTGTTGGGAATCATTGGCTTAGTTGTCCTGTTGGGAGTCGTTGCCAGTTTCAAAACTACAAGCAGCAGTCCGCAAAATGCGCAGGCCAGACGAGTCGTAATTGCGTCGAAGGATTTCACCGAGTCGATCATTCTGGCAGAGATAGCCGCACAGATGTTGGAAGCAAAGGGAGTTGCGGTTGAACGTCAGTTTGAGTTGGGCGGAAACCTGCCGCACGAAGCGTTGTTGAGCGGTCGAGTGGATCTATATCCCGAATATACCGGGACAGCTTATGCAGCGATTCTTCATCATCAACCGATCAGCGATCCGCGTCAGGTTTACGATCAGGTCAGGCAGGAATATGGAGCAAACTTCAAACTCGATATCAGCCAACCGCTCGGTTTTGAAAATACGTTTGCCATCCTGGTGCGTGGCGACGATGCACGCCGGTTGAACTTGAAGACCATTTCTGATGCAGCGCCGCATACACCGCAGTGGCGCGCGGGACTGGGTCAGGATTTCATGTCGCGCGCCGATGGTTTTCCGGGCTTCTCGCAGTCGTATGGTTTGAAGTTTCGTGAAGTGCGCGAGATGGATTTATCGTTGACGTACATCGCGCTTTCATCACGTCAGGTGGATCTAATTGCAGGGAATTCGACTGAAGGACGAATCGCAAAGATGGACCTGGTGCAGTTGGAAGACGATCGACACTACTTCCCACCTTACCAGGCCGTTTATATTGTGCGACAAGGCGAACCCGCTGAAGTTAATGAAGTGTTGAATCGATTAGCGAATGCAATATCGACTGAACAGATGCGGCAACTGAATTTTGAAGTAGATGGAAACAAGCGAGATGTGAAAGAGGTGGTGCGAGAGTGGATTGCGAGAAGAGGTTAACCACGAAGGCACAAAGACACGAAGGCACGAAGAAGAAGGGCAAAAGGTAAAAGACAAAGCCAAGACAAAAGCAAAGGCAAGGCTAAGACAAGACAAAGACAAGAGCAAAGGCAAAGGCAAAGATAAAAGGACGAAGCTACTGCTTAAAATTTGTGTCTTTGAGACTTTGTGGTTAAGAATTTCCCCGAGTTTTTTAGGAGGACACGATGACTTTATTCGATCTGTTAATTCTTTTGATCGTCGCCGGCATTTGCGGTTCGTTGGGCCAGGCGATTAGTGGTTACTCGCGTGGCGGGTGCCTGGTGGCGATAGCGTTGGGATTTGTCGGCGCGTTGTTGGGAATGTGGATCGCGCGTCAGATGGGTTTGCCGGAACTCTTTGCGGTGAACATTGGCGGCACTCGATTTCCGATCGTCTGGTCCATAATCGGCTCCGCGCTATTCGTTGCCGTCATCTCATTCATTAGTCGCAGCCGAACCTGAAGCCAAAGGCAAGGCAGTAAGCAGACGGCAGAAGCAGCAGGCAGGAGTAGCGAACACTGCCTTCTGCTCCTGCCTACTGCTTTCTGATCCTAGTTTCCGCCGGAGTTTGATGGTGGATCGACAGCGGGTGCTGCTTCTTCGGCGCCATTCAATTCCGATTCCGCTTTGCCATCATTTTCAGGTTCAACTAGTTGTTCATCCATTTCTTTTTCTGACATTTTAAGTTCCTCCTTGGAGTCTGAGCGTTGTTCTCTGGAGTCGCTTCCAGTGGTTATTTACTAAAGTGGGTTTCTCTAGTTATTGATATAAGCCTGAATGTCAGGCCGTGAGACATAAGTTTTAAATGCCTCAGCTCCCCATTGTTGCTCAAGCTTCGCGCGCGCGATCTTTGACTGGTTGAGCTGATCATCTGCTTTCGCCTTATCACCGAGTTGCTGGCTGGCCCGGGCGGCGATTAGCCAGGCACGCCATTCTGATTCCAACTGGCCACCAGTTGCGAACCTTTGTTGAGCTTGGAGTGCCAGCGTGAGCGCTGACTCGGGCGAATTCGCTTTCAGGGCTGCTTCGGCCTGGGCCAACATTGCTTGCGATTGCAAGTTGACATCGCCGAGCCCTTTGGCGAGTTCGACCGCGTCCTCACATAGAGTCTGCCCTTCTTTGCCACTCCCTGACAATGCTTTTGTTAATCCCAACGCCAACTTTGCTTCAATGGCGACGTCCGTATAGTCCTTGCCGGCCAGGGTCACAGCCTGGTTGAGCTTTGCCTCCGCGTCGCTCAAACGACGCTGACTCAGCAGGATCTGCCCATCAAACAACGGCAGAATGGGAAGCAACTGTTTGAAGTCGTTCTTTGATTCGTTGGCAGTTTGCGAGACATCCCTCAGCACGGCAACTGCTTCATCGTAACGACCCAGACGCCACAAAAGGTTCCCGCGATTGATCTTAATGAAGACGGTCTGCAGTTTGTTGACGTTGTCATAGATCGTTAAAGCGCTGTCGTACTCGTTGAGGGCGGCCGGATAATTTTGTTGGTCAAGCAGAACGGCGCCAAGCTCGGCGTGACACTCAGCAATCTGCAGTTGATTGTTACCTTGTTTGGCGAGTTCCAGCTTCTTGTTGAGTGCTTCGAGTGCGAGTGGATAATTCCCTTTGCGACGATTGCCACGACCAATTTGTGTCAAACACAGCGAGACATTGCGAGGATAATTGTTCTCTTGAAAAAACTGCATTGCTTGTTGGACCAGCTTGAGTCCGTCGTCAACGCGCAATGTCTGAATATATAAACCGCCGAGGTTGAGCAGGCCACGTGCTTCGCGAAGTCGTCCTTTATTGGCCTGCGCAAACTGAATGGCCTGATTGAAATACTCCTCAGCTTTTTTGAAATCGCCGCGACCCGAATATGAGTTACCAACTTCGAGTAAACCCCCGGCAGCTAAATTCTCCAGATGATTCTGTTGAGCGAACGTGACTGCCTGTTTGGCAAAATCTTCCGACGCGGCCGAGTCGCCCTGCGTTGAAGCAAGATAACTCATGTCGATCAGCTCGGTGATTTGTTGCGCTTCATTACCTAAGGTGCGGGCTGAATCAAGGGCGCGCTGGAATTGAATGCGGGCGTCGTCATACTGCCCTTTGTCGCGAAAGAGAATTCCACGCTGGTGCAGAACTTCGTTTAGTCCTTCGTTATTACTCGCCGCGGTAAACAGTCGCTCGGCATTGTTGAATAGTTCTTTCGCTTTTTCCGCATTCTGTTTGCGAATGTAGACAACGCCGGCGCGCAGATATGCAGTAGCGTATTGACCATTGTTCAGGCTGATCGCCTTTTCGTAGTTCTCGAGCGCTTTGTCCGGATTGCCATCGTTTTCGTAAGCGTAGCCGAGGTCGACGTAGCACTGGGCGTCGTCGGGAGTTTGTTCGGCGATCGTGGTGTACGCATTCACCGCGGTTTTGAAATCGCGACGCACCATCGCGGTTATGGCGTCGAGATAAAGAACGTCGCGCGGCGCCATATCAGCGCGATGACTGGTCGCGGCGAGTAGTTCGTCTTTGGCGCGATCGGTGTAGTCGAGTTCAGTCCAAACCTGCGCAAGGCGAGCACGGGCAAGCGCATAGTTGCCATCGATGCCGATTGCCTGGTCCAACATCTTGCTGGCCTGATAATAAGCGCCGTTGCGGATTGCATCGTTGCCCCGTTCGTACCAACTAAGAGCGGCTGCGGACGGTTGGTAATACCGGCGCGGCCAAAAGTGAAAAGCCCCCCAGATTGCCAGGCCGGTTAACAACACTGCAGCGATGATCGAAGTAAACGAAAAACGTTCGCGCCGGAGCGAGGTTGTTAAGGTGTAAAGTCTGTTTGTTGGGCCCTCAATCCCGTTTGTTCCTGCTCGACTCGATTTGCTTACAATCGTTGCGCTCTCGCCGCTCAGTGTTACCAATACTTTCTTGAGATCCGCGGCCATTGCTTCGGCGGACTGGTAACGAGAATCAACTTTCTTTTCGAGAGCTTTCATCGTTATCCGATCAAGCTCAGGGGGAATGCGTTTGTTGATCTTTGACGGAGGTTCGGGATTGACGTGGATAATCTGCGCGCCAATTTCTAAAACACTGGCGCCGGAGAAGGCAGACTGGCCGGTGAGTGCTTCGTAAAGCAACGCGCCTATCGCAAAGATATCGCTGCGACCATCGATCGCTTTTCCAGTTGCTTGTTCGGGTGACAGATAGAGCGGCGTGCCGACGATTACATCGCTGCGTGTTTGGGTCGAATAAAGCGTGGCCGCATCGAGATCGACACCGTGCGAAGGCTGCTCGAACAGGTTCTTCACCAAACCGAAGTCGAGGACTTTTACCTGACCTCGTTCATTGATCACGACGTTGGACGGTTTGATGTCGCGATGGACGATGCCGTGTTCATGCGCTTCCGCAAGTGCTTCCGCGATCGAGATGACAATTTCCACTGCGCGGCGCATCGTTACGCCTTCGTCTAATACGTCGCTAAGAGTCTTTCCTTTCACATACTCCATCACGATGAATGGAGTACCGAGTTCGGTTTCACCGTAATCGTGAACAGTAGCAATGTTTGGATGGCTGAGCGCAGAAACGGCCCGCGCTTCACGAATGAAGCGAGCGCGATAATGGTGATCGGTCGAACTCAGAAACTTGATGGCGACGCGGCGAGCGAGATGTTTGTCTTCAGCCAGATAGACAACACCCATTCCGCCTTCGCCCAGTTTTTCAGTAATTCGATAATGCGAAACTGTTTCACCGATCATCTCAATGGAATTCCTTCGAGCGCGAGAAAGGAAGAAGTTGGTATCAGAGTGGCTCCAGGGAAACGGAACGTGCTCTGGGATGCGCGTTTTACATTGCAGGCATTGTGCTAGAAAAGGGAAGGGAGATCAAGAAGAGGGAAAGCAGAAGGGCAGAAGCAGAAGGCAGTTAGGACCGCAGGCGTCCTCGCCTGCCTGCGTCGCAAACAATCTACTTCGAAATCAGGAACTTTGTAATTACGCCGGCAGGCGGGGACGCCTGCGGTCCTAACTGCCTTCTGCTTTCTGCTTTCTACCCGCTGCCTTCTGTTAACTGAGCTCTGTCGCTCGGATCTTCGCTTCTTGTGCGGCGCGGAAGTCGTGGAGCTTCTTGCGTAACTCGGGGCGGCTGTTCGCGAGAATGGCAACGGCGAAAAGTCCGGCGTTGACTGCGCCCGGTTTGCCGATCGCGAGCGAGGCGACGGGAATTCCACCAGGCATTTGAACGGTGGAAAGCAACGAGTCGAGACCGTTCAATGCATCGCTCTTCATTGGTACACCCAGGACCGGCAACGTTGTGTGGGCCGCGAGCACTCCGGCCAGATGGGCCGCGCCACCCGCAGCTCCGATGATCACTTCAAAGCCATTTTGTTCCGCGGTTGAGGCAAACTCGGATGCCAAAGCCGGTGAACGATGCGCCGACATCACACGTGAAACGTGCGGCACTCCAAACTGCGTCAACGTATCGCTCGCATTCTTCATCGTTTCCCAGTCCGACTGAGAACCCATGACGATTGCGACGAGAGGTTTGGTGGATTGCGAAATTGCGGATTTCGAATCTCCTTTACCTGAATTACTTTTTCCTTTTGAACCAGCCTTTACCTTTGCCATTCGTTTACCCGAGCTCCTTGTGAATTCTGATTGCTTTCAATCGGCAATCTGAAATCTGAAATCTTAAATGTCCCTACTCTCCCTGGCTGAGCGTGAATCCAATCTGCCCATCAAAGGTGTAGAGGTTTTCGGTTTTGATCAGGTCGTAGCCTGCTTCGACGACACGTCCCTGCAACGCGATCACTTGCAATGGCGACACGGTCGCATTGCCTTCTGACATGAACCGGCAGCGCCAGTGATCTGAACAGTAGGTCTCGGCGTGTCCACCCGGCCAAACTGCGACACCGCGGTTGCTGATCATGGTTAACTTCAAGTTCTCATCACTTGTTTTGATGAGTTTTTCGCCAAGATCTTTTGCGGAGCCGGCTGACCAATCGAGAAACACGTCAACACCAACCAACTCTTTGTTCGCTGCCTTTGAAACCGATGCACTCGAAGCACCAGGGTTGCCGCCAGTCGAAGCCTGATATTTCGCCGCCTTCAAAATTTGTGGGGTTTGGCCCAGGCGGTCGATTACCGCGTCGGCAAATTCTTTTGTTCCGACTTTTTGTTTACTGACGTTTTCGTCGTAGACGTCGTAAGTGTGTATGCCGTCTTCAACTGTGCGTAGCCATCCGTTGTGGACCTTCTCGGCATGCTCAGGAAGACCGATATGGACCAGCATCATTACAGCGCCAAGTAATAGACCAGACGGGTTCGCGAGATTTTGTCCGGCACGTCGTGGCGCCGAGCCGTGAATCGCTTCAAACATCGCTACGTGCTCGCCGATATTGGCGGAACCGGCGAGACCGACGGACCCGGCAATTTGGGCGGCAACGTCGGAGAGAATGTCGCCGTAAAGGTTGGGCATCACCACGACGTCGAAAGCTTCCGGTGTGTCCGCTAATTTCGCAGCGCCGATGTCGACGATCCAGTGTTCGTTTTCAATGTCGGGATACTCTGTAGCGATCTCGTCGAAGATTTTGTGAAAAAGACCGTCAGTCAGCTTCATGATGTTGTCTTTCGTGAAGCAGGTGACTTTCTTACGGTTGTTTTGCTTGGCGTATTCGAAGGCGTAACGAACGATCTTTTCGGAGCCGGGACGCGAAATGAGTTTGAGACACTGCATCACGTCGGCGGTTTGTCGATATTCAATTCCAGCGTAAAGATCTTCTTCGTTTTCGCGGACGATCACGACGTCCATCTTCGGATGTTTCGTATCGACAAATGGGTGATACGAGACGCAGGGACGCACGTTGGCATACAGGCCAAGAACTTTTCGAACTGTGACGTTAAGACTTTTATACCCGCCGCCCTGGGGAGTGGTGATGGGAGCTTTAAGAAAGACTTTGGTGCGGCGCAGTGATTCCCACGAGCTTGGTTCGATACCAGACGAGTTGCCGGCCAGATAGACTTTTTCGCCGATGTCGATTCTTTCGATGTCGAGTGGAGCGCCGGCGGCTTCGAGGATGCGCAGCGTGGCATCCATGATTTCAGGCCCGATGCCGTCGCCATTCGCGACAGTGATAGGGATACGTGTTGACATTATTCCAAGCCTTTCAGGGATTGATAGGTTGTTACGAGAAGCAGGGAATATAAGGGAAAGGTCGTGGCAGGGGCAAACGGCGGAGTTGGGGGGTGGGGCTTTGAACTTTGTGGTCGTCTCGGCTTGGCCGCCTGTTGTGAGGAATGGCTCTGCCTTTCCGTAAGCGAGCTACACAATAATACGCTGCGCCTTCTTCCAGGTACAAAGGGCGCAGCCCTGCATCTTTAGAAGGTCGGTTACGGAAAGGCGGAGCCATTC
>DATDMC010000027.1:0-7402 GCA_036518995.1 Pyrinomonadaceae bacterium
AGAGGGGAGTATTGACAATCGAAACGAGGTTCTATACTCTGACCGTTCTGAAAACGAATTTCAACTTCTCTTTCAAAGAAGTTAGTAAAGACTCACGATCAATTCAGTTGAATAAGAGTTTTGCATCAGGGAAAGGAACCACCATGTTTAGTAATAGACCACTAGTATCGTCTCTCTTACTCCTCGCTCTCTTTGCGATCGCCATTCCAGCCAACGCTCAAATTGATAAAGCCAGCGCCATACATGGAAAGGTGCTGGACATCGATCGCGCGGCTATTTCTGGCGCAACAGTGACGGCCCAACAGATTGGTAGTGACAAAACATTTTCAGCGACGACTGATGAGAATGGTGAGTTCACCGTCTCGCTGCGACCAGGTGAGTATTCAGTAAGAGTAACTGCAAGTGGTTTTTCCGAAGTCGTGAAGACAGTTACTTTGACTTCATCTCGCAGTGCATCTCTTGAAGTAATTCTACAAGTTTCGGGTGTAGCCGGCAGCGTGACTGTTTTGGGATCGGGAGAATATGAAACTCAGTCAGTCGCCAGCGCCACCAAAACACTGACGCCACTTCGCGATGTGCCACAGTCAGTAACGGTCGTCACGAAAGAACAGATCGCCGATCAGCAGATGCAGAGTATTGCCGACGTGGTGCGCTATACACCGGGTCTTGCAGTTCATCAGGGCGAAAACAATCGTGACCAGGTCATCATTAGAGGACAAAGCACCAGCGCGGATTTCTTTCTAAATGGCGTGCGTGATGACGTCCAATATTATCGCGACATTTATAACGTCGAACGACTTGAGACATTGAAAGGGCCAAATGCAATGATATTTGGCAGGGGCGGCGGCGGTGGTGTGATTAATCGCGTGACGAAGGAAGCAAACTTTTCGCGCCTCGCCGAACTTTCTGTCACCGGCGGATCCTTCTACAACCGGCGAGTAAGCGGAGACCTGGACCAGGCGATCAACGACAAAGTAGATTTTCGTCTGAACAGCGTTTATGAAAACTCGAATAGTTTTCGCGACTTCGTAAATCTCAACCGCTTTGGAATCAACCCGACGTTTACCTTTCTGCCAACCAAAAGCACGAGGTTTACACTCGGCTACGACTTCGCTCGCGATCGTCGCACGGCTGATCGCGGTATGACTTCGTTTCAGGGAAGACCGGCCGACGTGGATATCTCAACTTTTTACGGCAACCCGGACGATAGTCACGTGCGTTCCAACGTCAATATTTTAACGGGCACTTACGAGCAACATTTCGGAAGATTCAATCTGCACAATCGTACGCTCTATGGTGACTACGATCGCTTCTATCAGAATTACGTGCCCGGCGCGACTAACGCAGCCAAGACGCTGGTTGCGTTAACTGCCTACAACAACGCAACGAAACGCAAGAACCTGTTCACGCAGACTGATCTCACGTTCAGTGGTTCGACCGGAAGTGTCAAACATACTTTGCTGGGTGGAACCGAGTTTGGCAGACAGCTTACCGACAACTTCCGCAACACCGGATTTTTCAACAACAGCCTGACGACAATTCAAGTCGCTTACAACAATCCAACAATCGCCACCCCAGTCACTTTTAGACAAGCAGCGGCGGATGCAGACAATCATCTGACGACCAATCTCGCTGCGGCTTATGCGCAGGACCAAATCGAGTTATCGCGTTATGTTCAAGTGGTGGCCGGCGTTCGTTACGACTATTTTGGTCTGCGGTTTCACAACAATCGAAACGGAGACACTCTGGATCGCGTCGATAATCTTGTGTCGCCTCGCGTTGGATTAGTGGTCAAGCCTGTGAGCCAGGTGTCTTTGTATGGAAGTTACAGCGTTTCATATTTACCAAGCTCAGGCGATCAGTTTTCTTCTTTGACGACGATCACCGAGCAGGTGAAACCAGAGAAGTTCACCAACTACGAGGTTGGAGTTAAGTGGGACATCAGACAATACCTCAGCCTGACTTCGGCGCTGTATCGACTGAACAGAACGAATACGAGATCCATCGATCCAAACAACCCAACGGCAATTATTCAAACGGGTAGTCAACGGACCAACGGATTTGAGATCAGTTTGAATGGCAATCCCACCCGTCAATGGAGCATCGCCGGTGGTTATGCCTATCAAAACGCTTTCATCACGACAGCCACTACCGCAGCCGTAGCTGGTAAACAGGTTGGGCAGGTTCCACACAATACGCTTTCGTTGTGGAACAAGTATCAGGTCACTAGTCGACTCGGTCTTGGACTCGGAATAATTTCCCGCTCAGATATGTTTGTCGCCGTGGATAATGCTGTCGTCGTTCCCGGCTATACGAGAGCTGATGCTGCTGTGTTCTATTCGTTCGGCGAACACTGGAGGTTACAAGGCAACATCGAGAACCTGTTCGATCGAAGATATTTCACCAACGCCGATAGCAACACAAACATCTCTCCCGGATCGCCACGCGCGCTGCGAGTTGGATTGATCGCGCGGTTCTGAGGAGAAGTTTATTAAGAGAGTGGGGGAGTGATGAGAAGGGGTGAGTGGGAGAAGGGGTGAGCGGGGGAGTGGGTGAGTGGGAGAAGGGGCGAGTGGGTGAATAGATGGTCCATCTCCGGCTCGCCCACTCTCCGTTTCACCCCATCACCGCTTCGGCCCCTCTCCCACTCACCGCTTCGCCCTTTTGAACCGCTAGAACTGCCATCCAAGTCGTAATCCATACGTTTGCCTGGCGTGATCGTAGATTGGCATAGCAAACGGAATGAGGTTGGATTCACGTGGGCGAGTCAATTGATCATCAACTGCCGGATCGTGATAGGTGTTGTAAACATAACGTCCGACAGCGTAACCAATCACACTACCTATCAAGACATCACTAAGGAAATGTTTCTCTTCGGTATAGCGCGCGACACTCACTGCCGCTGCGAGTCCATAAATCGAAAAGCGAACTAGCGGACGACGTTTTCCATACTCATGGGCGATGACAGTTGCGACTGACCAGGCACTCGCAGCGTGGCCCGATGGAAACGAACTACCTCCATCATAAAATTCACCACTTGCATTATCGACATGCGGTCGCTGCCGTTGTGACGCCGTTTTGAGCGCGGAAGTAACGATCATGGTATCGATCAAAGCCTGAGCGCTCAGTAAGCCGGTTTCAAGGGCCTTTGGATTGTTCGTTGTTCGACCAACGAGGTAAAAACTGCCGGCGACTGCGGCTGTCGTATAAAAGACACCGATCTTACTAACGTCAGAACTAATGCGTATCCTCGCGTGGTGATCGCCCGGTTCTTGTAGTTCTCCCGCCGAATGACGGTCAGTACCAAACAACAGCCCGGACGACGCGGCGAGGGGAATCAGCCAGCGGGCATCTCCATGATTGAGCGAAAATGGCGACGTCCAGATGACCTTTTGATCAGCCAGAATATTCTTGACGAAGCGGCGTTCGAGTGATGGAGATGGACTGGCCTCAGCTTCCGGAGTTGGTTGAGGCGCAGGGCCGGTCTGAGCGGCTGCCGTGATGGCCAAAAACAAACAAGAGATCACTACACTACTCGACCTTAAGGCGCGAGTTACGACTGTGCTTCCCATCCGGGATTACTCCTTGAATTAAGACCAACAAACAGAGGTGGGGAGGGACGAACATCTCAGAAAAAGATGAGAGAACAATTAAAATTCGAAGTGGAGCTCTTGAAATCACCCGTCTTGTCCTCCGAGCCGGTATCCAATTCCCCAAACGGTTTGGATCAATTTTGGCTTTCCCGGAAGGTCGACTTTGCTGCGCAGATAATTGATGTAGACGTCGACAATGTTTGAGGCTCCTGCAAACTCACCCGACCAAACATGGTCCATGATCTGGGCGCGAGAAAGCGCGTGACCTTTGCGTCGCAATAGATATTCAAGAAGGCTGAATTCACGGACCGTGAGCGCAAGAGAGACTTCTCCTCTCCAGGCAAGCCGCTTAACCGGGTCGAGTTTGAGATCATCATGAGTTAAGACGACTTCATGGTCAACGCTGTGTCGCCTTAAAAGAACCCTAACGCGTGAAAGTAGTTCGCGCAGATCGAAAGGTTTAGTCAGATAGTCATCAGATCCACTATCCAGACCTTCTACGATGCTTTCGATAGTCGCTTTGGCTGTTAGTAATAAAATCGGAGTTTTAGATCCGCTTTGTCTTAACTCGCGTAACGCTGAAAGCCCATCTCGGCGCGGTAGCATGATGTCGAGAATGATCAGGTCATAGTCAACTGCCCGAGCATATTGGAGGCCGATTTCGCCGTCATAAGCGACATCAACGGCGTGACCACACTTTTTCTCGAGCGCTTTCTTCACAAAAGCAGCCAATTTCTTTTCATTGTCCACCAGCAGCACGCGCATGTGCTGATTTAGGCATTTGAATGATTAAGGAACCATTAAGAAGACAGTGCCGATTTTCCGCAGTTTCAGGATTTTCTAATGTGTTCACGAAACAATGGCGTCCCTAAATTTAAAAGTAGAGGAGACGTTATGAAAGTTAGACTGACGATTCTGGTTGCCACAGTGTTGCTATCGGGTTCAATTGCATTCGCACAGGAGAAAAAAGTGAGGGAGGCGGATGTACCTAAAGCCGTATTAGATGCGTTTAGATCGGCATATCCAAATGCGACCGTTAAGGGATATGCACAAGAGAAGGAAGAAGGATCTCTATTTTTCGAAATCGAAAGTCAGGACGGCGCGACTCGACGCGATCTTCTTTATCGAACTGACGGCACATTGGCTGAGGTCGAAGAGACGATAGCAGTTTCAGACTTGCCCACTTCGGCGCAAGTGACAATCACAGCAAAGAAGGCGACAGTGAGACGGGCTGAGCGAGTTACGAAAGATGGCCACGTGTCTTACGAAGTCGCAGGCTTGCAGGGAAAGAAACGAGTTACTTTCATATTCGACGCTGAGGGCAATCAGGTAAAACATTAAAAGCCCGCAAAAGACGTTTCAGTGGTCAGTGAGTCAGTACAGCGGGTGGGTCTTACCTGGATAAACGCGTAGTTCATCCTGATTCATATCACCCGCTTCCGCGAAGTGGGGCTGACTCATTGACCACTGAAATCGGAACTCTGCAAAGGCTATGTGGAGTTTTGCCAAAGTGCTGCCAAGGTGATAAAGCTAACATCGCACAAGGCAGAGCGTTATGAGAATCCTGTTAGTAGAGGATGACAGCAACATCGCCCGGTTCGTCGCGAAGGGGCTGCGTGAGCAAGCGTACGCAGTCGACGTAACCGACGACGGCAATGATGCGATTTTTAAGTTGTCTATCACTGACTACGACGCAGTGATTCTCGATGTGATGATCCCCGGACGCGACGGCTTTAGCGTCTGCAGCGAGTTGCGCGCTAACGGTGTGTTCGTGCCGGTGATCATGTTGACAGCCCGAGACACTCTGCAAGACCGCGTCGACGGCCTCGACTGCGGCGCCGACGACTACATCACAAAACCTTTTGCTGTCGCTGAACTGCTGGCCCGTCTCCGTGCACTCTTGAGACGCGGTCAGTATCTTCGTCCTTCCTTAATCGAAATCGCCGATCTGGTCCTCGACACTCGCGCGCAACGTGCGACGCGTGGTGGTAAGGAATTACCACTGACGACGAAGGAGTATGCGCTGCTCGAATACCTGGCGCGAGAACAAGGAAGGATCGTGAGCCGGGCCGATATTGCCGAGCATGTCTGGGACGAAAATTTTGATCCCCTTACAAATTTGATCGACGTTCATATAAATCGCTTGCGACGAAAAGTTGACGATGGAACGTCGCTCAGGTTGATCCATACCAAGCGCGGCGCGGGTTACATGCTCGCCGATCTGAATACTTCGACCTCGAGGAACGCGTAATGAAGTTGGACTTTCTGAGTTCAATGCGTATCCGCCTCACGCTTTGGTACACGACAGTTCTTGCCTTAGTGCTCCTGATTTTTGCGGTTACGTCTTATTCCTATCTCGCGCGGGCCGCTCGACAACGCACGGACGCTTCACTGAGCGATACGCTCGACAGCTTGATTTCAACTTTCAATACGGAACTTAACGATGAAGGACAGACAATCGAAGTTTCTGCTCAAGAAGCTGCGCTGGGTCTGCACTTCCACGATCGCCAGTTGATTATTTACGACTCGAGTAATCAGGTGTTGGTCGCATCGAGCACACCTTCGGGAGTTGCGTCGAACTCAAACTGGTTTCTAGCGCCCGACGTTTCAGAACATTTGCTTGCACTAACAGCCGACGCTGTGAGTGGTCGATCGTTTTCATTATTTCCTTTTGGCCGGGAACAGTTACGTGCAGTCGCTTCGATCGTTCCCGCGAAAGATCAATCGCTTAAATTTGTGGTGGTTAATTCGTTGCGCGATGAGAGTCAAAGCCTGGTCCAAACGCGACGCGCGTTTTATATCGCTGTCCCATTGGCTTTACTGATCGCCGCTGTTGGCGGATACCTGTTGGCGCGAAAAAGCCTGGCGCCGGTGGTGTCTATGGGCGAACAGGCTGCGCATATTGGCGCTGCAAATCTGAGTCAACGCATTCCAGTTCCCGGGAACAATCGGGAGCTCGGACGACTCGCGGAGATCTTCAACGATCTTTTAGGACGACTTGATAAATCCTTCGCTCAACAGAAGCGGTTTATGGCCGATGCTTCTCATGAATTACGTACGCCCGTTGCCGTGATCGTTGGTGAATCCGAAGTTGTGTTGTCTCAACCACGAGCGACCGATGAGTATCGCGATTCATTGAGCATCGTTAATGATGAAGGTCGACGACTGACTCGGTTAGTTGAGGATCTGTTTACACTCGCTCGGGCCGACTCGGGTGAATATCCACTCGTGATGTCTGACTTCTATCTCGATGAAAGCGTAAATGAGTCGGTGCGTTCTGTTCGATCACTCGCGGCGCAAAAAGAGCTCGAGTTGTTGTACCGGCCGCCGGAAACCGAAATTGCTTATCGCGGAGATGAAGCAGTGATCACGAGGATGGTGATGAACCTGTTGCAGAACGCGATTAAGTTTACGCCTGCAAACGGGCGCATCGAAGTCGGGTTGAAACAGAACTGCACAAACTGGGAAATCTCAGTCAGTGATTCGGGTGAGGGAATTCCTGAGCAAGCCCGTCAACAGGTGTTTGAAAGGTTCTTTCGCGTCGATAAAGTTCGTTCACGCCAAAACCTTTTGAGTGGCAGTGGCGCCGGACTTGGTCTGTCTATCGCGAAGTGGGCCGCTGAACTTCATGGTGGCAAAATCGTGCTCGAAAGAACCGGAGCGCACGGAACTACGTTCGTTATCTATCTTCCGACTCAGGCAAACGAGGCTTCAGCAAAACTCAAAAAGCAAACCAGAATTAGCGTAGTTGGGAAGGGCGGTTTACCCCCGCTGCCCACAGATTAGAAGCTGTTGGCGGCAACTTAAGT
>DATDMC010000028.1:0-6702 GCA_036518995.1 Pyrinomonadaceae bacterium
GCCACCCTTCTTCGGTTATTGACCCAGGGTGGCCACGGAGGGCCACCCCTACAACTACTCCACCCCACCAGACTCCTCAATCAACTTCATCGCCGGCTCACTCACAAACACCTTCGCATGAAACTGTCTCCCCCACGACAACGCAGTCACATCGCGATACTCATACGCTCTACTCACATCAAGTTCTGGTCCATACCCCGGATGCAATTGCTTCCGCAACGAACCGCGAATATTCGGATCAGCGCCATGCTCGAGCAACAACTTCGTAAACGGCGCTACCTGTTCTCTGCCTTTATAGTTCATCCAAAAATTCGGCTGCGAAACTACGGTGACAAACAGCGGGGTGTAACCACCAAGTCCCTCGTCATCCACCGCCGACCGAACATTAGGACTCATGCCTTTGTCGAGCAGCCAGCGCGCAATTTCAAATTCATCATAATCAACGCACATATGAAGCAACGTGGTACCACGTAACGGCGTCCCTTGTGTCGCCTGCACATCGTCATGACACCGAAACTCAGGAGGATAAATCTCTTCATGCGTAAACGTCCGTTCCAACAATTTCGGGTCACGACGTAAATGCGCTTCCAATAGATCGATTCGCCCTCGATGCAACGCCATGGTGGGCGTGTCGGGCAATACGAGTCCATGCTGAACATACATCTCCAAAATTGCATGTTTCGCTTCCGGATCACGACTGTCGCTTTCCAACACAACGTCAACGGCAGCTAATGGCTCACCATTCGGACCAACCACGGGCGCGCCAAACTCAATCATCAGAGCTGTGCCGGAGGCACTTAATGTATAAGCTGGCCCACCGAGACTTTCGGCGGGTGGTGGAGGAGTCCCCATGAACTTATGCAGCATCCGGGCAGTATCAATCTTGCTTTGCAACACTGCCCGACCAAGCGCGTGTTCGAGGTCAGTCGCTCCGAGTCCGTAGAGCATTTCTATTATTTCGTTGCGGCCGAGGTTCGCGGCATAACTCATCGGCGGACCCCAGTTACACTTTTTCGTTCCCCGCGCATTTTCGTGCAGCAGTTCGGGATATTTCGTCACTAAATGACGGACCGTTTCGATGTCGTTCTCCCAAATCGCCTCGATCAGGTTGCAGGCATGAACGAGCCTGGGCCAACTGGAAACTCCATAACTACGCGCCAAAGCTAGTTGCACATCATGCAACTTGACATCGCTTACAGGAACAGGCGCCGGATGCGACTGATTAAATTCTGCAAGAGCTTCAAGCTCACCCGTCTGGATCGCACGGAGCAAATCTTTTGCTTGTTGTTTTAGTTGACGAAGGTTGGGACGGACAGGAACGTGCCGAAGTGGTTTTTGATCTGACATTACGAGCCTCCTTTGATGATGCCCGTTGTCCGCTTAGTTCAGGCGAAAGGAGGTTCGCAAAGGAACCTTATTCACAAAATTGAATCAGGTGGACTCGGTCCTGCCCGCGGACGTGGTGGCGTCCTGAACGCCGAGCGTGAGAATAACGACGCTTAATCGCCGTGGTCAAGAACCAAAATCACTTCCGCGTTCCCAGGCTTTAGCAGTCCTGTGTTATTTTCTATCTCTATCATTCATTCCGAAATTATCTTGACGTGCTGCTAATCCAACAAAACATCACGCAATCATTTCACTCTCCTTATCTGATCGTATTGCTCATCGCAATCGCGCTTGGACTTTTGTTCGTCCTCATCCGCGAAGTCATCAAGATTCCGGCAAACCTCTTCACCTTAATGGCCACGGCCTTCATCGACATGCTTGGTCTATTGATGGTCATTCCGTTGTTGCCGTTCTACGTGAAGTCACTGGCTGGAGAAGAAGGCATTCAGCTCCTCTGGTTTCATATCGGAATCGGAACGTTAACGGCGATCACCGTTTCGGCTTTCACAGTCGCGCAACTTCTCAGTGCGCCATTGTGGGGCAAATTTTCGGACCGCGTTGGTCGAAGACCGACGCTGATCATTGCGCTCGCCGCGTCCGCAGTTGCGTATCTCATCTTTGGTTTTGCTAATTCGCTATTTCTACTTTTGCTGTCGCGCGTTGTGCAGGGAGCAGGCGGCGGAACGGTCGGCGTCATCCAGGCTTACGTTGCTGACACTACCAAGCCTGAGGATCGCGCGCGGGCTCTCGGGTGGTTATCAGCCACGACAAATCTTGGCGTTGCGCTTGGTCCAGCCCTCGGCACGTTTGCAGTCACACTTGGCAAAAACAAATGGCTGCCCGGATCTGAAACGGTAAATATGGAGCACGTGGCGCCTGGACTTTTTGCCGCTGCGCTGTGTTTGCTGAACATGGGATTTGCCGCGAAGTTTTTAAAAGAATCACGCGATCCAAACGAACACAGCGCGACAGGTGGACCAAAGAAAACTTCGAGCCAGGCAATCTGGCGGGTCATCTCCCACTCCAGCGAACCGTCGTCGCGATTGATCTGGATCTATGCGATTTCGATTGGCGCCTTTCAGGGCAGTTTTGCCGTCCTGGCCCTTTTCTTAAACAAGCGTTTTCAAGTTACCGAACAGACGATCGGGTATTTCTTTACTTACGTCGGCTCAATCTCGGTGTTTACTCGCGTCTTGTTGTTAGGAAGAATGGTCGACTGGTTAGGCGAGGCTCGACTATCCAGACTGGGCCTCATTTTGTTAACTGCCGGCGTGCTCGGTATGCCGCTGGCGACGAGTTTGTGGATGCTCGCAATCGCAGTTGCGCTAATCCCGCTCGGAACAGCGTTCACTTTTCCCTGTGTCACGGCGCTTCTGTCTCGCGTCATCGAGCCGAGAGAACGCGGCCTCTACATGGGCATGCAACAGACTTACGGCGGTGTGTCGCGCATTATCGCGCCGTTATTTTTTGGCTGGTCATTCGATCATCTAGGTGTACGCTCACCTTACTTTTTTTCAGCCGCGTTTATCTTCATGACGATTTTCCTCGGGATCGGATTGGATAGATTCGCGCGTCCAACTCCACCGCCTGTCGAGCAAGTGCCATCTCTGGTTACTGATGCGCCAAGCGCTAATGAACAGAAGGCGTAAACAAGGTAACCGGCATGTGCGGTAGATTCACACTTCGATCGGTTGACCGGATCAGACTGGCGCTTGGCCTCATAAACCTCGAAGACATCATACCGCGCTACAACATCGCTCCAACTCAGCCAGTCATTACGATTGTTTCAACCGAAGAAGCGCGTGAAATGATGTGGGGACTTATTCCGAGTTGGAGTAAGCAACCAAAGCCGATTATCAACGCGCGCGCAGAAACTCTGGACGACAAAGCAAGTTTCAGCGAATCGTTTGAAAAAAGACGGTGCCTGATTCCTGCCGACGGCTTTTACGAATGGCGAAAGGCAGGGAAGGCGCGACAGGCTTTCCACATACGAATGAAAGACGGAAGAACGTTTGCGTTTGCAGGAATCTGGGACCGCTGGCGCAATAATGAAACAACGGTCAAGTCGTGTGCGATCATCACGACAACTGCAAATGAGGTGCTCGAACCACTTCATGAGCGAATGCCGGTGATCTTGCCCGAAGACAAATACGAGTTGTGGTTGAATGAAGACGTTTCGCCGGCAGCATTGAAGAAATTGTTGGAGCCGTTTCCGAGTGATCAGATGCAGAGTTATCCGGTGAGTAGCCAGGTTAATTACGTTGATGTCGATAATGAAGATCTGGTGAAGCGAGTTGATGCGGAAGTCGGCACGACGCCAAGCTTGTTTTGAGTTTGTGTGTTGTTGGTGATGCTTGATTGCTGATCGACTTTGCCACCTGTTGTGAGGTGATGGCGATCGGCTTTCCGCTCATTGTGAGGTTGATTGCAATCGGCTTTGCCACCTGTCGTGAGGTGATGGCGATCGGCTTTGCCGCCCGTTGTGAGGAATGGCTCCGCCTTTCCGTAGCGAGCTCCCTGAATTTTTAGGCTGCGCCTTCCTGCTTAGGTGACTAATAATGAAGCTATTAGAACAGAAGGGCGCAGCCCGGAACTAAATAGCTTGCTTACGGAAAGGCGGAGCCATTCCTCACAACAGGTGGCAAAGCCAAAGAGAAGATATTTGCTGAAAATTGCCTGAATTCTTTGCTATGGCGACCGAGCAAAATTGAAAAAGGGGCGTCCGATTAAGGACGCCCCGAAAATTAATCATCTACCGGAACAAGCTAGTAGCTTCGTCAAAGCAGCCGCGTTCTCACTGTCACAATGTTCGAATACCCGGAGTTTCCGGCGGCATTGAACGCACGCACTCGATATCTGTAGTTCGTATTGCGTGACAAACCAGTATTTGAGAACGTTCTGACATTAACTCCCACCTGAGCAATCTGCGCGAAGTTGGTGCAATTATTTCCCTGGCAGCGCTCGATCTTGAACCCAGTCTCATTGTTCGAGTTGTCGGTCCAACTCAAATTGATCTGACTCGACGAAGCCGCAGTTCCCGTCAAATTACTGGGAGCATTCGGCACCGTCGGAGTCGGTGTAGGAGTTGGCGTGGGTGTTGGCGTCGGAGTCGGTGTTGGCGTCGGAGTAGGAGTTGGTGTCGGCGTTGGTGTCGGAGTCGGCGTAGGTGTTGGTACTGAACCACACGTCGGAAACCGGAACGATCCAATGCGTGTATGCCAACTAAAACTCGTTGTGGTCGTGTAATACTCATTCGTATACCAGAAAGTACAGTCGTCAGCAGGATCGATAGTTAACGCACTGTAATCGCCCCAACGATTGTTGGTACCAGTTTGACTGCCCGTGCCAGAGAACAAAGTCGCTTCACCCTGGCCCAACGTATTGATGGGATCGCTTGCCAACCGTCCGGCATAACGCAGTTGCGGAAAGATGGAAGAACTGGACGCGCTATAACCGAGGGCGATGTTTCCGTCCTTGTCCATCGCAGTGCTACCCATAAAGCGCCAGGTCGTGTCCGGCTGGTAAGTGCTCTGCTGGAAAACCGAAACTGGACCAGACGTAACATTGCGCAGTTCAAACCAACGAACTCCGGCCACGCTAGCTGAACTTACCGAATAGTTTCCGACCACGGCATCATGATCGGCGAATTTTCGGTAAGCCAAACGGAACATCAAACGATCGCCGATGCCGTCGAGTCGGGCAGTTGTTCCTGATTGCGGAACACAACTTCGCGTGGTTGCACAAAGAGACGTAAAGCCCGCGGCAGCCGGACTCGCGAATAACGTGAACGTTGAATTCGCCGGCGTCGTGAAGTCTGCGTGGAAGTGAAAAAGTCGATACGATCCACCACCGGGAAATTCAACAAACGTAGCCGGTGAACCAGCCGGCGGTAGGGTGGAACCATCAAGGTCCGCGGGTAGGTAAACTTCTTCGTTTGCCCCGCCCGTGACTCCCGTCGTCACAAAACTCGCCGGCAATCCCTGCAACATCTTGGTGCGATCAAAAGCAAATGGTTGTGGTCCAAGAAAAGCAGTGCCCGCAGCATTGAACACGTTCATGCTCATGTAATAGCCATCGGGCCAAACGCCGAGGTGCGGGTAGTCAAAAAAGTTTGAGCCCAGATGAAAATCGTAGCGATAGTAGGAACCAGTCGCGTCGCTCGTGGTCGAGATGGCAACGCATTCGTCGGTGGGAACTGAAGTGCCGGCAAACTGTGAAATGACCCAGCGATCAGCGAGCTGATCGTAAAGGACGACCGGATCGCCGTTGCCGTTGGTTTGACAGACACCACCAAAGCCACTCCAAATCGTGCTGATTCCCGATGGTCCAAGCAGGGAAGCGCCGGTGTTCTTATCAAAGACCTGAAATCCTTCGTTGACCATCTGCACATACTGCGTCAGGCCAACGTCACCATTTGGATCCGGTGGAGCGCAGTTGCAACTGACGCCGGGAAAGCCGATGCCTTCAAAGTTTTTTGAAGGCGAAGGCATGTTGGGCGTAAAGATGTCGGGGCCAGCGATGGACCGCTGCACACTGCGGTCGGGTTCATCGATATGGACATGTTTGATTTTCGGGTTTTCGTTGGCCTCGCGTTCGCCTTTCGACTCGACTGGCTGCTGTTTCATTTCGCGTACCGGAATCGAGGTGTCGTTGCGAATTGAAGTTCCAAACGTGACCTTACTTTTTTCTTGGACGATGGAAGCTTTGACCGGATCCTGCGGTGTCGGTGGAACCGGAGCCCGCTTCGCTTCGATAATTTGTGGAAGAATTACTACCGCAGTTAGTACTAGAGAAATCGCGATTAGTGGAATGAGATTTACCCGTTTCATTTTCTTTCGTCCTCCCAGGCCTCCTGGAACGAGACCCGATAGTAGTTAACGCGAATAGAAATCGCCTTCGCTGGGTGGGAGCCCAAAAGCGGTTCAGAATGCGGTTGTCGTTATGGATAAATCTGAGCGCTTGAAACGCTAACACAGGCGAAAAGCCGCTGCAAGAAGATTCGGCACGGAATTATGGATGTTTTGTGACGGAGTGGGAGCGAGGGGGAGAGTGGGAGAAGGGGTGAGGGGGTGAGTGGGTGTGACGGGGAGAAGGGGTGATGGGGAGTGGGCGACGGGAAGAGCGGGCGATGGGGAGAAGGGGTGATGCGGTGATGAAGCGAGGGGGAGATAGGGTGTGTGGGTGATAGGGTGATGGAAGAGGCGGGTGAGTGGGTGTTGTCGATCAGTTCGTCTAATCTCGGCTTGGCCGCCTGTTGTGAGGAATGGCTCCGCCTTTCCGTAAGCGGCTATCTGTGATTTGGGCTGCGCCCTCCGG
>DATDMC010000029.1:0-26265 GCA_036518995.1 Pyrinomonadaceae bacterium
CGGCCAGTCGACTGGATTGTTACGCGCATTTGGTTCGGTGATTACTGGACTCTTCGTGATGTCTTCGCGAATCTGTCCACCATAGCTGCCCGGGTTGAGTGCGGCGATCACACCGCGACCGTCCGGTCCCTGCCAAAAACCAACGTTGAAGGGAATGCCTCTCGGAGTTTCTTCGATTGAGCCTTTGCCGCCGAGTGGCGTCGCCGAATTCCAGGTGAGTTTTTGCGTCGAAAAACCTTTGATGCCCATGTGCGCGAGAATGCTCGGCAGCGAAGCGGGAAAACCAAAGCAGTCGGGCAACATGTATTCGGCACTCGTCTTGCCAAACTCGCGCCGAAAATACTGATTGCCATAAAGAATCTGCCGGATGATCGACTCCGCCGACGGATTATTTACGTCCGACTCTTCCATTGAAGAACCAGCCGGAAACCAACGGCCGGCCGCGATGTACGATTTCATTCGCTGATAGTCGGCGGGCCAGTATTCCTTGATCATGCGATAGCGATTCGCGCCGCTGAAGTTGAAAACGTAATGTGGATACTTTTCAAAGAGCGCAAAATTGTCGTGCAGCGTTTTTGGTAAATACTCGTTGATGACCTGCGGATATTGCCAGCGCCATTGCGTGTCGAGATGCGCGTAAGCAACGACGTAGAGCGTGGGGTCTTTAGAGAGATCCGGTTTGGCTGTTTGTCCTAAAGCGTTAACCAGAAAACAAAGCACGACTGCTATTGCGCAGACTGATCGAGTGGTACTCACTTAAAGTATCCTCACAAACGAAATGAAATACTCCTCACTCCAGAGGAGTGAAATATTTATAGCCTCAATCTGACACACGGGCTGCGCTCCGATAGGAGTGCCATGTGTTCGGATCATGTAGGAGCTGACCGCGCACACCCCAGCAATACGCAGCGGAGGACATATAGCACTCTACGGAGCGCGGTATCGTTGAGCGATTGTGACTATAAATATGTCACTCCTCCGGAGCGAAGAGAGCGGCGGTATTATACGCTGTCAGCAAAATCTTTTGCCCAGATGGATTTGCAACTCGACACGGAATGAGCTAATTGTCGTCCTAATTCTAAAACAAATGCAGACTATCAAGATTGGCAATCGAGTTGTTGGGGAAGGACAGCCCGCTTTTATCGTGGCGGAGATTGGCATCAACCACAACGGCGATCTGGACCAGGCAAAACAACTCATTCGTTGCGCGGTCAATGCCGGATGCGACGCGGTCAAATTTCAGAAACGAACTGTTGACGTAGTCTACTCGCCGGCCGAACTTGCTCAACCACGCGAGAGTCCTTATGGACAAACGAATGGCGATCTCAAACGGGGTCTCGAGTTCGGACTCGAAGAATATGCTGAGATAAATCGTCTTTGCGCTGACCTGGGAATTCTCTGGTTCGCGTCGTGTTGGGACGAAGCGTCAGTGGATTTTATGGAACAGTTTGATCCGCCCTGTTATAAGATCGCCTCCGCGTGTCTGACCCACGACAATCTGCTTCGCCATCATAAAAACAAGCGGCGGCCCATCTTTCTTTCGACCGGCATGAGCACCTTGGAAGAGATCGACAAAGCCGTCGAAATTCTGGACAGTGACAATCTGGCGTTGATGCATTGCACGAGTTCCTATCCCTGCAAACCGGAAGAGTTGAATTTGAAACTGATTCCCAAACTAAGAGAACGATACAACTTGCCGATTGGTTATTCAGGTCATGAAGTTGGGCTCTACACGACGCTTGCAGCCGTAGTTTTAGGAGCATGCGCCGTTGAACGACATCTCACACTCGATCGGGCGATGTGGGGCAGCGATCAAGCGGCATCGATAGAGCCTCATGGATTGGCTCGCCTGGTTAAAGACATTCGCGCTGTTGAATCGGCGATGGGCGATGGCGTCAAACGTGTCTACACGAGCGAAATCCCTTCAATGAAAAAACTGCGGAGGGCCAGCGGTGATTGAAGTCCTGGCACTCGACATCGACGGTGTCTTTACCGACAACAAAGTCACGGTCGATGAAAATAATAAAGAGTCGAAAACAATCTCGTATCGCGACGTCGACGCGGTCTTCGAAGCTCATCGACAAGGACTTGTTCTCGTATTCATTACGGGTGAAGACTCTCCCTGGGTCCAGATGCTCAGCACGAAACTCGCGATCAAACACGTGTACGCAGGCTTCAAGGACAAACTCGCCGGACTAAAACGCGCCGGCGCAGAGCTCGGTGTCGAGCTTGATAAATTTTGCTATGTCGGCGATTCCGCGCGAGACATTCCAGCGATACTGGCCGCCGGTATTGGCTATGCGCCGGCAGATGCAGTTCCGGGCGCGCGTGAGGCGGCGGATGTCGTTCTCCAAAGCTCTGGCGGGAACGGAGTTGTCGCTGAAGTGGTGGATTTAGTCTTAAAGTCGCGGGCAAACAGTTGAACAAGATCGGAATCATGCAGGGACGACTTTCACCTCGTCCAAAAGATCGTTTACAGGCGTTTCCATGGAAAAGCTGGCAGGACGAATTTCAGAATGCGCGCGACTGTGGGTTTGATTGTATTGAATGGCTATTTGAAGAAGACAATTACACTTCGAATCCGATCTGGACCAATGAAATAAAAACGATCGAACGGCTGATAGAAGAAACTGGTATCGCGATTCGTTCCGTCTGTGCCGATTACTTTATGCCGCATCCCTTATTTGGCGCGGCTGATGTCGAGTTGGACCATCGACTGGAAGTGTTGAATCAACTGATCATTAAATCGGCCCGGATTGGAGTTGAAGTAATCTTGTTGCCAGTCCTTGAAATTAGTGAACTGCGCAACGAGGGAGATAAAAGCGAGTTACTTGAAAACCTAAAACGCCCTTTAGATTTGGCCCGGCAACACCGGATGAAAATAGGTTTAGAAACAGAACTGCCTGCCGGCGAGTATCGCGATCTCATACTGCGCGCCGATCATGAAGCGCTAGGAGTTTATTACGACACTGGCAACGCCGCCGCTAAAGGATTTGACATTGCTTCGGATCTCGAAATACTCGGACCGCAAATCTGTGGCATCCACATAAAAGATCGACAACGAGGCGGTGTTAGCGTCCCACTTGGCACAGGCAACGCAAACTTCACCGGCTTCTTCACAAAGCTCGCGGAGTTCAACTATCAAGGTCCAATTGTTCTCCAAACTGCTTTTGATAAAGATCCTGCTGGAGAAGCTGCATTACAGTTGAATTTTGTGAAGGACCATCTGCAACCAAAACTCGCGCTTGGCTAACTACAACACAACCAGAAAATTTCTGTTCGTTGGACTGGGCGGTATCGGCCAACGACACGTTCGCAACCTGCGCGCGCTGTACGGTGACGAGATCGAGTTGCTCGCTTATCGTGTGCGCGGTTTGTCGCAAGTCATAACTCCCGAGTTCAAAATCGAACCCGAAACAAAGCTAAGCGACAAATACCAAATCCGAGAGTTTTCCAATCTTGATGAGGCGCTGGCCGAAAAGCCGGAGGCAATGTTTGTTTGCAATCCGAGTAGTGAACACATCCGCATCGCGCTGGCTGGGGCTGCAGCAGGTTGCCACTTATTCATTGAAAAACCGTTGTCGCACACGCTGACTGAGGTTGAGAAACTGATCGAGATCGTTGAGGAACGAAAGCTGGTCGGACTTGTCGGTTATCAACTCCGATTTCATCCGGGCCTGAACGATCTGAAGTCGTTGCTCGCCGAGAACCTGATTGGCCGGGTAATCAGTGTGAATGCGGAAGTGGGCGAGTACCTGCCCGGATTTCATCCTTATGAAGATTACCGCTCGCTGTACGCATCAAAACGTGAACTCGGCGGCGGCGTTGTGCTTTCACAAATTCACGAACTCGACTACCTCTATTGGTTGTTCGGTGTTCCGCAACGCGTGTTCGCGTTAGGTGGTCAGTTTAGTAAGTTGGCGTTGGACGTGGAGGACGTGGCGAGCGGCTTGTTGGAGTTTGAGGTTGAGGGCCAAAAGATTCCGGGGCATTTGAACCAGGACTACCTGCAACGACCGCCGAGTCGCTTTTGCAAAATCGTGGGCGACTCCGGAAAGATGGTCCTGGACTTCATTGAAAACAAACTCACTGTGTTTGGACCAGATGGCGAGGTAGTCATCACAAAGCAATATCAGTTCGAACGAAATCAAATGTTTCTTGACGAACTAAAGCACTTCGTTGCGTGCATTGAAGGTGTTGAGCAACCAGTCGTTTCGTTGACAGACGGTTTACAAAGTTTGCGTGTGGCTTTGGCGATGAAAGAGTCGATAGCGACTGGTAACGTGATAACGATCTCATGAAACCAAACATACTGGCTTTGGTCCCGGCGCGTGGCGGTTCGAAAAGTATTCCGCGCAAAAACCTTCTGCTGATCGCGGGCAAGCCGCTCCTGGCTTATTCCATTGAACAGGCGCTTTCGTCGAAACACATCACACGCACGATAGTCTCAACAGACGATCAGGAGATCGCCGATGTCGCACGACAATTCAGCGCCGAAGTTCCTTTTATGCGACCAGCCGAGTTTGCCCAGGATCTTTCGACCGACCTGGATGTCTTTCGTCACGCGCTTGAATGGCTTCGCGAGCGGGAGAATTATCAACCCGAGTTGGTTGTGCATCTTAGACCAACTGGTCCAGTGCGAAAAGTAAAGTTGATCGATCGGGCGATTGAAATACTTTTGACGAACCAACAGGCCGATTCACTGCGTTCAGTAAGCCTGGCGCTACAAACGCCATACAAGATGTGGCAGATAATCGACGACACGCTGAAACCGATTTTGTCTCTGGACGATGTCGCCGAGCCTTACAGTCTGCCCAGACAGCAACTGCCAAAAGTCTACTGGCAAAATGGCTATGTCGACATCGTGCGGCCGCGCGTCGTGCTTGAGAAGGGATCGATGAGTGGAGACGACATTTTGCCGTTTGTGGTGAACGAACCAATGCTGGAGATCGATCATGAGGACGATGTGGCGAAGGTAGAAGAGGCGCTGTTGAAATTAGACGAGCCGGAGGGTGAAACGCCTGCGCGCTACTCAGTGTGAGCTAAGAGGCATTTCCAAAGACCCGGCCGATTTTCTCTGCGTCTCGGCGTACTCGGCGTCTCTGTGTTAAAACGAGGACCGTGTTACGTACACCTCCGATTTCAACACAGAGACGCGGAGAGCGCTGAGACGCAGAGAAGTTTCGAACTATGCCAATGCGCTTCTTGATCATGTTTTCAATCCTCCGACATCCGTTTGCAGGTCGAGAAAGTTTCTAATTCGCAGTCACAATTTGTATACTCTTAACTCTTTAGCCAGGATTCGACCACGCGCGTACACGGCCTGCCTATTCGCTTCGCCGCCCAGATAAAAACGTACCGCAAAACGACGTCGAAAGAATTCCAAGCTTGGCCCTGGGTTGAGAACTAACTGCCGCCTCGCGGTCAGAGGCTTCCCTATAGGGTATCGAGTGTCCGTCGGTAGTAACCGAAAGTCGCACTCTGTAATCGGAGTGTGTCCCGCCTTTCCTGTATTGCAAACCAACACATAAAGAAGCATGGGTGCGCGCAAATTTAAGCGGGTTGTTGCCAGGAATATGAGGCAACTAAAGCGCTGGCTTTTGGAAGCAGAGGAAACTACGGCTGCCGAACTTCCGTTCGACAATACCTCGCAGTGGCTCGGACAAAGCTTCAGGAAAATAATGTTGGATCCGGTTGCGCGCCGGCGGCCACCATACATTTGGGGATTGCTGCAGGGTTGTGCACTGGGAAAAGTGCTCGGCTACAAATCAGTTTCTGTGATTGAGTTTGGCGTCGCAGGTGGTGCTGGTCTATTGGCCCTCGAACGCACGGCCCAACTGGCTGAAGATCTTATCGGCATCGCCATCGAAGTTCACGGCTTCGATTTAGGAGCGGGCCTGCCGCCTGCAACCGATTACCGCGATTGTCCAAACCTTTTTTCGGGTGGCCAATTTCCGATGGATGAAGTTGCCTTGCGGGCGAGATTGAATCGCGCTCAACTTCATTTAGGTCCGGTTGATAAAACCATCGCTGAGTTTACGAGCACACTGTCGAGTCCGGTTGCTTTTGTTTCTTTTGACCTGGATTTGTACTCATCAACGCAAAGCGCGCTGCAGTTATTTGCAGGTGACGAGGAGTCAGTGCTTCCCAGAGTTGTTTGTTACTTCGACGACATCGTTGGCTACACTTTCAGCGAGCACAATGGCGCGCGGTTGGCTATTCGTGAATTCAACGATCGCTGGTCCAAACGAAAAATCTCGCCGATTTACGGTTTGAAATATTATCTACCGGCAGAAGTTCAACAGCGCAGGTGGTCCGAACTTATTTACCTCACGCATTTTTTTGAACATTCTCGTTATAACGAACCAGACTCCTATCGCAAGCCTTATCAAATTACGATTGACGACCAGAATGTCACTGACGTGGTAAGTCCCCGTCAGTAACCAATGAAACGGCAATCACATACTTGACGAACCAAAGTCGATTGTAATGAGTGTTTGCCCCGAAGGGGCCACGACCCAAAGTCCAGGGTTGCCGCTTCGGCTACCCTGGGTAAAGACGTTTTCGCACCGTAGCAACCGCAACGCGGTTGCGCCATTGAGGTTTCAGCCGATCGCAACCGCGTTGCGGTTGATAATTCAGGCTTGCTCACCCAGGGTTGCAGCAACCCTGGGCTTTGAGAAGTAGCCGCCGCTGATTCGTCAAATATATCAATATCAATGAAAACCATCATCGCGCTGCGACATCTCGCAACCGAGATCTTCAAAACCTCACCACGACGGACCATTCTGAGCGTCGTTCTCACCGGAGCATTAAGCGCCACTGAAGGTATTAGTCTGCTTTTGTTGATGCCACTGCTCGCAATGGTTGGCATTGAAGAACCAACGTCGATGCCGAGTGTTGAGCGCTGGTTCATCTCCATCTCCGAAGGATTGGGCTTTTCACCAAACCTGTTGAGCGCGCTTCTCCTTTTCGTTGGCGTTGCCGGCGTACGCGCGCTGCTTAGTCGTTTTCAATCATCAGTCACCGCGTCTGTGCGTGAAGATCTAACACTGGGACTGCGACTCCGTCTTTATCGCGCAATCGCCGGAGCAGAATGGAAGTTTCTGGTCACGCGACGGCAATCAGAATTTGTCCATGTGCTCGACGGAGAGATCAGGGCAATCGGCGTAGCGGCACAACAGATTATCGATCTCAGTGTTCTCGTGGCGATCTCGACGGTCTACGTTGCCCTCGCGTTTCACTTTTCGCCGGTGATGTCGTTCATTGTGCTTTCCTGTTCGGCAGTGTTGGCGTGGATCGTCCGTAAGAGTTTGCGCCAGGCACGCGCGGTGGGAAGTCGGGCAGCAACCGCCAGAGGCAACCTTCACACTGCGATCACCGAGCACATCAGCAGCATCAAGACGGCCAAGAGTTACGGCGCTACCGAGCAGCATGCTAACGACTTCAGGCTGCTCTCCAGCGTACTTCGTGAAGTAAATCTGGAAGTCACTGAAGGCAAAACAAATCTTCAGCAACGACTCGAGTTTGGTTCCACCTTGCTGCTCGCGTTGATCGTCTACGTTTCACTGGAATACTTCACGGTTTCACCGGCTCAACTGCTGGTCCTGCTTTTCATCTTTGCTCGCTTAATGCCGCGCCTCGTGAATGTTTATCGCCAGATCCAGTCGCTCGCCAGTGTGCTTCCCAATCTCGATAACCTGCTGGAACTCGAGCAGGAGTGTGCGGCTGCTGCCGAACCCGTGGCCGAGATGAACGTAGCGGTTGACTTCCAGCAGCACGTCCGTTTTGAAAACGTTTCGTTCGCTTATTTGCGGCGCACTGAGAAGCCGGCGCTGGAATCTATCAATCTCGAAATAGGCGCCGGGCTGACCACGGCGATTGTTGGTTCTTCTGGCGCCGGTAAAAGCACTTTGGCCGATCTTCTTATCGGCCTGTTATCGCCAACAACAGGAAATATTCTGATCGATGGAAAAGCATTAGGCGCTGAACGTCTTAACGCATGGCGACAACAGATCAGCTATGTGCCTCAGGAAACTTTTCTCTTCCACGACACGGTCCGCGCCAATCTCACCTGGGCCAGACCCGGCGCGACTGACGCGGAGCTAATCGAGGCGTTACGACTTTCAGCCGCTTACGATTTCGTCACTGTGTTGCCGCAAGGTCTCGACACAGTGCTCGGCGAACGCGGAGTTTTAGTGTCAGGCGGTGAACGCCAACGACTCTCGCTCGCCAGAGCACTCCTGCGTCAACCAGGCATTCTCGTGCTCGACGAGGCGACGAGTTCACTTGATTCAGAGAACGAGTTACGCATTCAACAAGCTATCGAAAGTCTCCATCAGAAGATGACCATCGTTGTTATCACTCATCGTCTCTCGACGATCCGTCACGCAGATCAAATTCACGTGCTGGAGAATGGCCGGGTCGTTGAGTCTGGCTCGTGGGATCATTTGCTGAGAGCTGGCGGCCGTTTCCGGGAACTCTGCCGCGCCCAGGGAATTGATGAGCTCGCTGGCAACCCGCGCTCTCTTGCTCCGACGCAATTTCCGATCGAGGATCACATAGAACCTGTAGTTTTGACGTCATGAGTCAACAGCCAGTCCTGTCGTTAATTCTCTGCACGCGGAATGACCAATACATGGGCAATTCGCGCTGGCGACTCGAGACCACGCTCAACTACTTAGGCGCGCGCGTAGCGGAACTGAATAAAGCCGAGCAGATCGAAATCGTCGTTGCCGATTGGGGCAGTGAAACTCCATTGCACGAAGTGCTACAACTCACCTCATCTGCCGCAAAGCTTGTTTCTTTTGTGGTCGTGCCGCCTGACGTCGCAAACACACTTCAACGTGACAGCCCGTTCGCCGAAGTACTTGCCTTGAATGCTGCGGCGCGACGTGCTCGCGGGACCTACATCGGTCGTATTGATCAGGACACGTTAGTTGGGAAGAACTTCCTGAAGATCTTTTTAGATCTCGTGGAAACGAAGTCCGGGCTTGAGTCCGCACTGATGTTTTCGAATCTGCGGCAAGTGCCGTACAGATTCGCCGTTCGTTGTCTGGATCTTACGACGGTGGAAAAATTCGTCGGGCGTTTTAGCAAAACCTTCAAAATCGAATTGTCGCAGCGCAGACCGTTTTATGCTTTTGGTGTTGGAATCTGGCTGTTGCATCGTCGTTTATGGGAAGAGTCTGGCGGTTACGACGAGTCGATGATCTATATGAACAGCATGGAAATCGACATGGTCCAACGACTCAAGCAGAAGTATGAGTTACTCGATATTGGACGGTTGACTGGCTACGACTTCTATCATCTCGAACATTACCATCCATTCGTGCCGCGAAAGTCGTCGACCCACCGGAAAGTAAATGTGCTGAAAGATGAAGCAGAACTA
Source organism: Pyrinomonadaceae bacterium (assembly GCA_036518995.1). GTDB lineage: Bacteria > Acidobacteriota > Blastocatellia > Pyrinomonadales > Pyrinomonadaceae > PSRF01. Next base: position 9,392 of record DATDMC010000029.1, read on the forward strand.
ACCTTGAATCCGAATGGCGATGAATGGGGATTGGCCGGACATGACTTCGAAGTTCATGAGGCGCAGGGTAGTGCCAAGAAGGCTGAATCGGAAAGTCCGTTTCTGGTTCCGTATGTGCGCACGAGACTCATCTTCGACAGCGGGGTTCTTTGGTTAAGAAGAAAGTCTGGCTCCTTAATTAATGTTTGGAAACATAGAGTGCAACTGCTCAGACGAAAGACTGCGGGCCAGACACTCAAGCGTTCGCCTCGGCTGCGCCGCCTGTTGTGAGGAATGGCTATGCCTTTCCGTCACGCCGCCTTTCAATTCTTGGGCTATGCCCTCCCAGTTTCTAAAATAGAGGGCATAGCCCAAATTAAAATAACAACGCTGATGGAAAGGCATAGCCATTCCTCACAACAGGCGGCGCAGCCGAGCTTGCCGCCGGAGCCGAGCTTGCCGCTTCACTGATCCAACCTGATGACACTGAAAGCGACGCTCAGAAAATACCGGCTGGTCCGCTACGGTCAACGTGTTCGCCAAAACTGTCGCACGTGGCTCAGAACGATCGGCAATGAAGAACTACGCCAGCGAAGGCACCTGAGTAACGAAGCATTTGTTTCCTTCAAACAAAAATATCAAACACTACTGCGACGCAATCAAAACGGTCACCCGTCATCTCGCTGCGCCCTTGTAGTTAGCCGCCGATACCCTTCGATTGAAGTAGAAGTGACTTTGATCAAAGCCCTCGAACTCGCCGGCTTCAGACCAGTGGTTCTGCTGATGATCCAGGACAAGTTCCTGCGACGTTATTACGATCTCGCCGGTTACGATGTGGTGTATTGGGATCCATTTGGTCGCGCTGCTGAATTTAATGAGGCAGCGGCGAATCTCTTGACCGCTTGCAGGACGCAACAGGATGTTCTTCAGCTTGAAGAAAATGGGGTTCGCATTGGCAAGAACGCGGTTTCCACGTTGCTTCGCCAGTTACGCAAGGGTTCGCTCGACTTGACCTCCTCAAACACAAAACAAAAACTGAGTGAGCGTCTTTCGTTTGCCCTCGGCGCAACTGCCGCGGCCAAAGATGTATTGGACGAGTTGAAACCGGAGATACTTTTATCCGTCGATATCGAGTACACACCTGAAGGCGAACTTTACGATTCGTGTTTGCGAACTGGCGTGGATGTAATCCGATTTGAAGTGGCGCACAAAAACAACTCACTTATCTTTAAGCGTTATACGTTCGATAATCGCGATGAACACTTCAGTACGCTTTCTAACGAGTCGTGGAATCAAATCCTTTCGCTGGGCTGGACGAAAGAACATAGAAATGAGTTGGACCAGGAGTTGTATCGTAGTTACATCACCGGTGATTGGTATGGTGGTCCAGGCACGCAACACAACAAGCGTCTGGTGGACACAAACGAGTTAAGAAAAACTCTTGGGCTCGATCCAACCCGAAAGAACGCCGTCATCTTTCCTCACATTCTCTGGGACGCATCGCTGCGCTGGGGCGTCGACCTGTTTCGCGATTATGAAGAATGGCTCATCGAGACGGTCCGCGTGGCTTGTGCTAACGACTCCGTGAACTGGGTCATCAAAGTCCACCCAGCCCACGTTGGGAAGAACCAAAAGGAAAGATTTAATGGTGAACCCGCTGAAATCGTTTCCCTTCGCAAACACCTCGGTGAGTTACCACCTCACATTCATTTGATTACGCCCGAGAGCGAAATCAGCACTTATTCCCTGTTTGAAATAATGGACTACTGCGTTACCGTGCGCGGAACTGTTGGCATTGAGGCGGCGATGCGTGGCATTCCCGTTTTCACTGCCGGCACCGGCCGTTACGACCGAAGAGGATTCACTATCGATTCCACCTCGCGTGAAGAATATTTGGAAAGAATAAAAACCATTGCCGAGACGGCGAGACTGTCGCCGCAGCAACAGGAACTCGCGGAGAGATTTGCTTACGGTCTTTTTCTGTTGCGCCCTTTTCCGACAACGACAGTGAAGTTTGAGTTTCATGGTAATGGTCCAATCGCCAAAGACTGGAGTCGAACGAAAGCGCACAGCAATCTCGAAAGCAAGATTAATATCAGCAAACCTGAAGAGTGGGCCGCAGCCACCGACCTTCAGATTTTTGCCAATTGGATCAATAACGAACGCAATCCGGATTACCTAAAGGACTCATCGTTAGGAGCGCAGGCGTCCCCGCCTGCTGGTTGAAATCAAAGTCGCCTCTAGTCAGACAGGCAGGCGAGGACGCCTGCGCTCCTATTTTCAGCTATGTCTTCCATTAAGGGCCTATCTCGAGTTCTCTCGGACGACAAGATCATTGAGAGCAAACTGCTCAACGTGTTGGGTGTTCAACTGTTCCGTACGCTCGCTGCCCACCTGGTCCACAATCTTCGCCAGGTTGATAATCCAGATGTAGTCTTCGAACAGATAAGCACACTTCGACGCGACGGACTTTTAGTCTGGTCCAATTTTTTACCGGCTGATCAGTTTCGCGAAATTCGTCGTGAGTTTCTCGAAACAGTGAACCAACCTTCATCAAAAACGAAGACCCATCACCAGGGTGAAAACCTCCTCGAAGTAACGAGTCTTAGCCATTACAAACAGACCCAACTTCCGCAGATGTCAACGTTCTTTGCCGATCCTCGTCTCGCGGCAATTCTTACGGCGGCGGAAAAAAGACCGTTGCAACGGCTCTGGAACTATGGACATCTCGAAGTTTTAACGAGAGGCGCGGAAGAGGGGAAAGAAGATCCGGAATCGACTCTTCACACTGACATTTTCTTCAACACACACAAGGCGTGGTTTTACCTTGACGACGTTGAAATTGAGGATGGACCATTAGTTTATGTAAAGGGATCGCATCGTCTTAATCTTCGTGGACTTTCGTCGTTGTATCTGGAAAGTTGGCAACGAGATGCCGGCACGAACCCTTCACGCCGGGCCTCTAAATTTGAGTCGAAACAACTCGCTGATCGCGAAACGATTGTCACGTGCAAACAAAACACTCTCGTGATCGCCAACACCTGTGGTTATCACCGCCGTCTTCCCGGTCGTGAAGGAAGAAAACGTCGTGCGTTGCATATCTTCCTGCGTGCGAACCCATTTTTCTTACATGGCTTGCGGCAACGGCTCAACGATTACCCGCGCGTGTACCAATTTTTGCGTAATGTGAACCGCTCTTGCGCAGGCAAATAGTCTGCAGAGCTCTTGCGAAAAGTCACCTCAGATGATTATCACGTCGAGGGATTTTTACTTGGGCCAGCGGGGGTGAACCGCCCTTCCCAACTGCGCTAACTATAGTTTCGCTTTTGAGTTTTGTAAGACCTGATTATGACGTCATCAATCAAGTCTCTATTTGATTTAACAGATCGAGTGGCAGTGGTCACCGGCGGCGCAGGCATGCTCGGGATGCAACATTGCGCCGCAATCGCTGAAGCCGGCGGCCATGCTGTGGTTGCCGATTTATCAGCCGATTTAGTTAACGATGCGGCAAACTTCTTAACCAAAACCTATGGCGTGGCAGCTTTGGGTGTCACCGTCGATATAACGCAAAAGCAGCAAGTCGAAGCGATGGTGAGTCATGTAAAAGATCACTTTGGCTCAATAGACATACTCATCAACAATGCGGCTCTGACTGTTAAAGGCGGCGGGCAAGGCGCGAGTGATTACTTCGCTGCGTTCGAGGATTACCCGCTCGACCTCTGGCAAAAAGCGCTCGACGTAAATCTCACGGGTGTCTTTCTTTGCTGTCAGGCAGTTGGTCGAGTGATGGTGGCCCAAAAGTCGGGCGTGGTTCTGAACATCGCTTCCGACGTCGGCACAATCAGTCCCGATCACAGAATCTACGAGAAAGCGATCCATCCGCATACTGGCCGTCCATTCAATACTCCGATCGCGTATGCAACCACCAAAGCCGGCGTGATCAATCTGACGCGGTATCTGGCGACCTATTGGGCCAGTAGTGGGATCAGGGTGAACAGCATTTCGCCCGGCGGTGTCTACGCCGACCACGATCCTGACTTTGTGAAGGAACTGACCTTCCGCATTCCCATGAACCGCATGGCCAATCCGGATGAATATAAAGGAGCCGTGCTGTTTCTAATTTCAGACGCTTCTTCATACATGACCGGCGCCAACCTGATCATCGATGGAGGCCGCACCGCGTGGTGATTCTAGCGGGTCCGCCCGGACCGGGCTGCGCCGCCTGTTGTGAGGCACGACGTGTCCCGGACGGACGACTCGGCTTTGCCGCCTGTTGTGAGGCATGGCTCCGCCTTGCCGTAATGAAACAAAAAATATCAGGGCTGCGCCCTCATTTTTTCTTCTTCAGGTTTTGATATTTCAGGTTAGCAAGAGGGCCCAGCCCGAATTTTGAGGGTAGGCTTGCGGCAAGGCAGAGCCATGCCTCACAACAGGCGGCAAAGCCGAGTCCGTCCGGGACGGGTCGTGAGTCCGTCCGGGACACGTCGTGCCTCACAGCAGGCGGCGAAGCCGATTCTCAGGTCAGCCATTTTCTAGATGCCCGCTTTATCGCTCATCCTCTGTTCGCGCAACGACCATTACATGGGCAACTCCTTATGGCGATTGCAAACGGCTCTCAACTATCTCGCTCAACAAGTCGCTGAACTCGGAATCGAAAACGAGATCGAAGTGCTCGTAACTGACTGGGGCAGCGAAACACCTCTTCGTGATGCACTCAAACTAAGCCAGCTTGCCGCTAAACTCACGAGTTTTATTCACGTCCCCAAACCATTAGTAGATGAACTACAACGCGACAGTCCTTTCGCAGAAGTAATTGCTTTAAATGCGGCAGCTCGACGCGCAAAAGGCAAATACATCGGGCGAATCGATCAGGACACGTTAGTTGGAAAACGATTTCTAAAGGCGTTCCGAAAAAGAGTTCAGGATGGATTACCGTTAGCGATGGGTTTTGCGAACCTCAAAATGATCAACTACAGGTTCGTGGTCCAATGCCCGTCACTGTCAAATGTAAAGCGGTTTGTCGATCTATTTGGCAACCATCTGCAAACCGAAAACTCAAGATCGACTGGTCCATATTATTTTGCGGGAGTTGGAATTTGGCTGCTGCACCGCGATCTATGGTTTGAGTCAGGTGGCTACGATGAACGCATGATCTACATGAATGCCATGGAGACAAACATGATCTTGCGTTTGTTACCCAAATACGAGATGGAGGATCTGGGGAGACTCTCGAATTACGACTTCTATCATCTAGAGCACTATCATCCGTGGGCAGTTCGTAAATCGTCGACGCATCGCAAGGTCAATCCGCATTTGCCGTTTTCACAACCAGATCAACTCAACCCTAACGGCGCTGGCTGGGGAATGCGTGATTATGCGTTGGAAGTTTTGCCGGCAGGCGAAGGAGTTGGCGAGCAATCTGATTGCTCAAGCTTTTTTTGGACGTTGTTGAGAGTTGGACCAGCGATAATCGTCGATTGGGTTGGGTTGTCGATCAGACGATTCGTTAAGAAATGGCAACATCGATTTTCGGTGTTCGCTGAAACGGTTAAAGATCAGCCCATCGCCGCGTGGCCAGGGTTAATAAAGCGCCGCCGCGCAGATCGACAAGTATTCTAGTGGCGATGAAGTCAGTACCGTAACGCGGTAGCGTCGGGTCAGGTTGAATTTTGTGGGTCCAAATGTCTGCGCGACCCGATCCTACCGCGTTACGATACTGACTTCATTGCCACCAAGATCGACTTTGCAAAAAGCTCAACTATCACTCGCGTTATAGAGATGTCACTTCGCCGACGTTTGCGCATCGCTATGCGTGGCTCGCTTTATCAGCTACCTCCCGCACTTCAACATCACATCGGCGCCGCAAAACGCACTCTTCTCCGTCAGTTTGATTGGGCCAACTCAATCGAACGCCTGCGTCTCGAAGAAGCTGATTACATCAACAACACCGCCGCGCATAATCGCCGTCAGCCACAACGAAAGAAGATCGCGATCTATAGCTTGCAACACTGGTCGCCGGTCGAATACGGACTCGCGATGGCGCTTCACCTGCGCGGCCATGACGTGTACGGAATTTTGTGTGACGGGTTGCTGCCGCTTTGCGAAATGAATCTTGGCCCAAACATTCGTCCCCCCTGCGACGCCTGCAGCCAAAATCTTTCGCGTTATGAAACCGCGTTTGGCTTCGATTATGAACGACTCAAAAACTATCTAACCAACGACGATCTAACCGCGGCTGAACTGTTGATCGTTAATACACCTGACGACGACCTTCTCGATCTAAAAGTAAACAATATTCCTGTTGGCCTCTTCGGCCAGAGAGAAATTCAACGTTACTACCGTGGCTTCGTCTTTGAACCGCAACTCGATCCCGCGTTTCGCAAATGGCTGGTCTCGGCAGTGCTGCACACCTGGCTTTCGGAACGCTGGTTGGATCGCGTGCAACCCGAAATTGTCGGCGTGTGCAGTGGCAGAACGCTGCCGACCGCCTGCATATTCACGGTGGCCAAACAACGTGGCGTTCCCGTTGTGACGTGGGACGGCGCTGCGACTCGGGCTGATAGTTTGATGTTTGCTCACAATGAATCTGCGACCGAAATTCCGCTCGACGAACTATGGAAAACTTATCGCGACGTTCCTTTGTCGGCGGTTGAACTACACGAACTGGAAACGTTCATGGGAGCATGGTCACGCAGTGAGGTGACTCCGTTTCCTTACAACACCCGGCCCTTAGAAGACGAAGCGAGCATCAGACAACAACTCGGCCTACGTAATAACGCGCCTCTCGTCGTCGCTTACACCAACACTTCATGGGATATTGCCGTCATCGATCGTGATGTTGGTTTCGAGAGCATGTTCGACTGGCTCTTTGCCGTGGTTGAGGCTGCTGACTCGCATCCGGAAATGGATTTTGTGGTGCGCGCCCATCCGGCGGAAAAAAGGACGCCGGCCGAGCTACAATCGCGAACGCCCGTTGGACCAGAACTTCGCAACCGCTTTCAGCTACCATCCAATCTGAAAATTATTGAGGGCGACGATCCGATCAGTTCGTACACTCTGGCGAGCATGGCCCGGGTAAACATGCTCTACGCTTCCCGACTCGGATTGGAACTCGCACTCAAGGGAACCAGGCCGTGGATCGCGGGCGCAGTAACTTATCGCGACAAAGGTTTCACTTTCGATCTGAAATCGAAAGCCCACCTGTTTGAGTCGTTAAAAAATATTGCGCAGCCGGACGGGCTATCAGACAATCAAGTGCAATTGGCCCAGCGGTTCGCCTATCTATGGTTCTATCGTTACGAGCTTCGTCTCCCGCTTTTGCATCCGGCAGACAAGCGCTTTTCACTAAGAAGTTTTACTGAACTTGGTCCCGGTGGAAACGAGACAATCGATTCGTTGTGCGAGGCGTTTGTTTCCGGTGGACCTTTTGTCGAACTGACTCAAAAGCAACTAATACTTTCCAGATGAGCCGTTCCTACAAGAGCGTTGCGCGGTCGTTCGAGTGGTGGTTAACGCACCGCGCGTTACCCTTGTCCGGGAAGCCTCACGCGGGGCCAAACGGTAATCGCAAGAGTAAGGCGCCAATCGATTTGACGAAGATTGAACGCGTGCTCGTGGTGCGTCTCGACGAAATCGGCGACGTAGTTTTGACCACTCCGTTCCTTCGTGAACTACGCGCGAACCTCCCAAATGCTTCGATCACCCTGCTGGTGAAACCAGACATTCGCAACCTCGTTGAGCTGTGTCCTTATGTTAGCGAGGTAATCACGTATCAACCTCCGGCTTCGAAATACTGGCGCTCGATTCAGGCAACCTCGCTGGCAAAACGTCTCGCGCGTAGTCACTTCCTCGCCAGACAATTTGATATTGCGATCGTGCCCCGATGGGACGCCGATTCGTATTACGCGTCGATGGTCACTTACCTGAGCGGAGCAAGCACGCGCGTGACTTACTCCGAACACGTTGCCCAGGAAAAACGGCGTTCGAATGTCGGACTCGATCGCTTATTTACGCACGTTCTAAATCTCGCCGAGCAGAAACACGAAGTCGAAAGAAATTTGGACCTGATCCATTTCCTGCGTGGTGAGGTTGCGGACGATCGGCTTGAAATCTGGATCGGTGATGAAGATGAAGCATTCGCCGAACAGTTTCTGCGCGATCATGGAGTTGGACCACGCGATTCTATCGTCACCATGGCAATCGGCGCGCGTTACCCGCGACGCGTCTGGCCACTCGCTCGTTATGTGGAACTTGGTTCCTGGTTCAAAAGAAATTGCGACGGTTTTATCGTGATCATCGGCAATGAAGACGAGCGACATTTGGGCGACGAAATGAGTCGCGTACTCGGCAAACGCGTACTCAACTCGGCCGGTAAAACCACGCTCCGTCAGGCAACTGCGCTCTTGAAACGCAGCTCACTCTTCGTCGGCAACGATACTGGTCCAATGCATCTTGCTGCAGCGGTTAATTGCCCTGTGATCGAAATCTCCTGCCATCCCGAAGGCGGTTCCACCGGTCATCCCAACTCACCAACTCGTTTTGGCCCGTGGGGCGTCCCGCATGCTATTCTCCAGCCCAGAACTTCGCTCGACTCCTGTTTTAATGCCTGCGACTCCGACAAGGCACACTGCATTACCGGAGTTCCAGTTTCACGGGTCGCGGAAGTCTTTTCTAAGTTATTCAATAACAGAAGTCAGGTCGCTTAAGCGCCTTTCGCTTAAGTTTACTATCGAGCTGTAGTCAGGTAACACTGCTACGGATGAAGAGTGTTATGAGTGAAGTCGAACCGGCCTGGCCCAAGATCAGTGTGGTTACGATTTCTTACAACCAGGGCAAATTTCTCGAAGACACGATCAAGTCAGTCGTCTCACAAAACTATCCGAATCTTGAGTACATCATCATCGATGGAGGCTCGACTGACAACAGCCCCGAGATTATTAAGCGCTTCAGTAATCAACTTTCTTTTTGGTGCTCCGAACCGGATGCTGGACCAGCCGGCGGTCTCAACAAAGGATTTCGGCACGTGACCGGTGACATCCTCGCGTTTCTAAATGCCGACGATCTTTTTCTTCCCGGCACACTCAAACGTGCCGTCGAATTGTTTCGCCGGCATCCGACTGCAGACGTAGTTTTTGGCGACGGTTACCTCACTGATTCAGCCGGAGAACTCCGCAAACCGACTTATAGCGACGATTGGAATTTGTGGCGGTTAGCCTACGGAACATGTGTGATTGTTCAACCTGCGACTTTCTTTACGCGTGCAATTTTTGAAAAGACTAAAGGTTTTAATGAACATTACCGCGCCTTCTGGGACGCGAGTCTTTGGGTCGATATGGCTTTGGCCGGCGCGAAGTTTCATCATGAAAAAGAGTTTCTGGCCGTGTTTCGTTTGCACAATCTTTCGATTACTGGCAGCGGTCGAGAAGACAAAGAAGAGTCACGAGTTGAAGATGAACTGTTTGAAAGAATTGTCGGTAGGCCACGACGGGCAAGTGACAAGCTGCTGTCGTGGGTGTTAAGAGTCGTGAAGTTTCTCGGTCATCCGCGTTGGTCGTTAAACTACAAACTGTTTTTAAGATCGATTCAGCGAGGAGACAGACTCGGATAGTAGGAGCGCAGGCGTCCTCGCCTGCTGGTCGGATGATCCGGAGTTGACGGCTAAACACTTCCGAATCGGCAACAGTCGAGGAGTTTCTATTCGAAGGGGGCGACCGGGACGGACGCGCTCCGACAGAAGATCGCCTCTAAAATTCCAGAGTCAGCATACAATGGAACAAGCCTGGCTACCAGATCTGATTTTCGTAGACGGAAGATTTCAATCCGAGGTCGCCATCGTCTGCGATTCTTCAGGAAGAATTTCGCGAATTGGTCCAGCGCACGAAATCACCGAAGCGAAGCGACTCAAAGGACGCGCGCTGTTACCGGGACTTATCAACGCACATTCACATGCGTTTCAAAGAGTGATACGCGGGCGCACTGAATATCGCTCGCAACATTCCAACGATAGTTTTTGGACCTGGCGTGAGTTGATGTATGCGGCTGCGAACCGGCTCGAAGTTGAAGATATTTACGACGCATCGCGCATGGCCTTCATGGAAATGGCCCTCGCCGGAATTACGGCTGTCGGAGAGTTTCACTACCTTCACAAGGCGCCGGGAGGAACGTTATACACCGATCCGAACCTGCTTGCTAAGGAAGTGATTCGCGCCGCGAATGATGTCGGCCTGCGCATCGCGATGCTGCGCGTTGCCTACGAGCGCGCGGGTTTTCAAAAAGGACCAAATCCGCTTCAACAACGCTTCATAGAAACGAGCGATGATTATCTAACAAACCTCCAGTCGCTCGTTTCGCAAGTGAATGGCAAATCGGAACTCGCGTGGACAGGCGCCGCTCCGCATAGTGTTCGCGCAGTTTCGCTTGATTATTTAAAGACGGTTGCAAGTTTCACTTCGCAACACGAACTTCCGCTACACATGCATGTCGCTGAACAGCCGGGCGAAGTCGAAGCATGCATTGAAGAATATGGACGTTCGCCGGTTGCGCTACTCGATACAGAAGGAATTCTTAACGAACGATTTACGGCCGTGCACGCAATCCACGTGACGCCACAAGAAATCGCCGCGCTGGCCCAACATCGAGCAAATGTTTGCGCATGTCCAACCACCGAACGAAATCTTGGCGATGGAGTAATCCCGACTGATGGTTATTTAGCCGCTGGTGTTCCGATTTCACTCGGGTCTGACAGTCAGATACAGATCGATCTGCTTGAGGACGCGCGTGAGCTGGAGTATGAGTTAAGACTGCAACGCCAGGAACGAAATGTTTTAGCGCCAGAAGTGGCAGATGGACCAGCCGGACTTGCGTACCGGCTTTTCGAATGCGCCACGATCAATGGAGCGCGCAGTCTTGGAGTTGATGCCGGAAGACTTGAAGCCGGGTCAACACCCGACTTTTTTACTGTGGACCTTAACGATCCGTCCATCGCCGGCGCGTCAACTAACGATCTGCTGGCGTCGATCTTATTCTCCTTGTCTCGCACCGCGATCAGGGAAGTTGTCGTTGGTGGAAAGACGATTATCTCGGAAGGTCGTCATCCCGATCAGGGACGCATCACCGAACGATTTAATGCACTACAAGCAAAGCTCTGGAACTGACAAATGACTGCACAGGAAACGCTCGCACAACTAGTTGGTATTAATTCGGTCTCGCAAAATACGAACGCACCGATTGTCGACTACCTACAGGAACGATGTGAACGACTCGGGTTTGCCACCAAACGCTTCGCGTATAATGATGAAACCGGAGCGGAAAAGATCAACCTCGTCGCACTTGCCGGCGCTGAGTTTACCGAAGGAGTACAAGTCGAACTTTGTCTTGTCGGTCACACGGATACAGTCCCGTTCGATCCAAACTGGAACGAAGCAACTACGCTTACTGAACGAGACGGAAAACTATTCGGACGCGGCGCCTGCGACACGAAAGGATTTATCGCGGCCGCACTGACCGCAGTCGAACAGATCGATCTCGCATCGCTTCAACATCCGCTTGCCTTAATCTTCACTGCCGACGAAGAAGTGGGTTTGTTGGGGGCGAAATACCTGGCCCAACTAAAGCCATTGCAGGTTCGTTACAGCATCGTCGGAGAACCGACTTCGTTACGACCGATTCGCGCCGGCAAGGGCTATTCGCTCGCGAACGTTCTGGTTAAGGGTCGTGAAGCGCATAGTGCGTATCCGGCCCTCGGCGCCTCAGCAATTTTGCGCGCCGCGAGATTGATCGCGCGGCTGGAATCAATTGCTGAAGAACTGAAGGTGGACCAACACGCTGAATTCGATCCGTCTTTTACCACGTTCAATGTTGGACTGATCAACGGTGGCACGGCGAAGAATGTGATGGCAGGGAGTTGTCGTTTCACGCTCGAATGGCGTCCGATTCCGACGCAGGATCCGAAACTGTTTCTTGAACGATTAAATAACGCGATCGACGAAGAAAAGAAAATTGATCCCGACTTTGAAGCTGAGGTGGATTGTGGCCGCAATGATTCGGGCTTCGAGACTGCACCAGAATCCGCGCTCGTAACGTTTCTGGAAACTGCGAACGGGAAAAAGGCGGGCACTGTTGCGTTCGGAACTGAAGGTGCGCAAATGAGAGCACTCGGAAGTGACGCCGTCGTATTGGGGCCGGGCGATATTCGTGAAGCTCACCGCACCGGAGAATTTGTGCCCCTTGTTGAACTTAACCGCTGCGTCGAAATCCTCCGCTCTGCAATCCAAAATTTCTGCATCGCGTAGCGAAATTGTTTAGCATCGCATATGCGATGTCTGACTCTGCACCACGTAGCGAAATTGTTTAGCCTCGCATAGCGATCTCCGAACTCTGTATCGCGTAGCGATGTCTGAATTTAGCCAGCCGTTTTAACGGCTGGAAACGAAGCGAACCATTTCGCGTCGCGTAGCGACGCATGAATTGGGGCAAAGACCACATTGGTCTCCGATTCAAGCGTCGCTATGCGACGCGATATTATTTCGATACCGTTTCCAGCCGTTAAAACGGCTGGCTAAATTCAACCGTCGCTACGCGACGCGATATATTTCGATACCGTTTCCAGCCGTTAAAACGGCTGGCTAAATTCAACCGTCGCTGTGCGACGCGATATATTTCGATACCGTTTCCAGCCGTTAAAACGGCTGGCTAAATTCAACCGTCGCTATGCGACGCGATATATTTCGATACCGTTTCCAGCCGTTAAAACGGCTGGCTAAATTCAACCGTCGCTACGCGACCGCGCAATTCGAAATCTCGCAATTCCCGCAATTCGAATCTCGCAATCCGCAATTCGACATTCCGCACTTCCCTCCCTCGCTTCGGGAAATGCAAAGCTTACGTTAAGCTACCTCTTTCGAGGCAACCACGGTCGCCCGGTTTTCCATCGGAGCTTAAGCACTCAGCAAAGGTTCTCCCATAATGCGTTTTATTGCACTAATTCTGTCATTACTGTTTTTCGTCCAAGCTGCTTCAGCCCAGGTCACTCAACCACTTACCAGCCAGGAAGTCGTTAAATTGCTCTATCAGCTTCAACGTTTTCCTGAAAAAAAGGATGAGCTTGTAGAAGAAATCCGGAAACGCGGCATTGGCTTTCCGCTGACCGACGGCATGCGTTCTCTTGTCGCAACCAAAAGCGGGAACGATGCTTTGCTACGGCGCACGCTTGAGGAAGCAGAGCGACGACGCGTGAACCCGACAGAGTCAGCCCTTCCTCCCGCTAACGAAGGGACCGAACTGCTCGAACGCACCCGCAACGTCACTCTCGCTGCCGCCAACGCGATGCCCGATTTTATCGTGAAGCAACTGATCAGGCGTTCGGTTGCCTACGGCACTACGACCAACTGGATCCCGCAGGACACGCTTTCGATCGCGGTCGGCTATCGGGCCAACCAGGGAGAGGAATATAAGCTGCTCTCGGTCAATGGTATTCCGCCGAGCCCTGAGGTCCAACAAGGTCAGGACTACACGAAGTATGTTAAAGGCACAACGTCGAGTGGAGTCGAATATATCTCGGCGCTCGCAGACATCTTTAAACCAGAAACGCAAACTGAGTTTCGCATGGTGGATACTGACACAATTCAGAATCGCCGCACGGTGGTCTATGAATATGTCGTTAACAAGGAACAATCGAAGTTAACTTTGACTGTTGGTGACACCGGAGCGAGCGCGGTAGTTGGTTCACAAGGACGGCTCTGGATCGATCGGGAAATGGACCGCGTTTTACGTTTCGAACAGATCGCCACCGAGGTACCTGCGGGCTTTCCCATCACGGCCGCCAGCAGCACCATCGATTACAACTGGGTCGACATCAGCGAGCATAAGTATCTGCTGCCAGTCCATTCAGAAATCGTAATGACGACGATGCAACCAAAGTTTGTGTTGCAGAGCCGGAACGATGTGCGGTTCCGCAGTTATCAGAAGTTTGGTGCTGAGTTGAAGGTGGTCGATGAAGTTGGTGAAGATGACGATCCGGGCGCAACTTCCATCGCGCCGGCAACTGGTCCAGCGCCGGCTAAACTTCCGCAACCCAAGCCCGTCGAAACCACGATTCCCGCGCAATCAACCGAACCACAACGCGCTCCAGACGGCGCCCCCTTACCACCAAAACTCAAGAAGCCGTAAGGCTGTGCTCATCTGCAAACACGCTGAAAGCGTTTCATCTCAAAGCCCAGGGTTGAGCTTTGGCAACCCTGGGTACCGTGACGCAAGTTATTCAACTCCGAAGGAGTTGCGCCCGTTGTAGATCGGGACTTGTTCCTCCCCAGGATTGCCAAAGCTCAACCCTGGACTTTGGGCCAAAACGCTTTCAGCGTTCGCTGGCTTCGTCTTCAAATGTAGACGTCCATCGCCTCTAGTGTCCCCTGCCGTCGACACGCAAAACTTCTAAAAACTCAATAATTCCCTGATTTTCCGCCTCTGATCCGTGAGGAACGGTCATTGCTGTACCCAAATCGGGAGCAATCTGATCATGAAGCCGAGAATTTTGATCGTTGACGACGACGAGGCGATCACACAACAACTGTATTGGACGTTAACTGAGGAGTACGACGTGGTCACTGCCAACGACATGAACACGGCAGTCCGTCGCGCTACTTTCTACAAGCCCGACATCTCAATCCTTGATTTGCAGATGCCGCCGGACAACGACACCCCAACGACGGGCTTGCAGTTGCTCGAATTCATTAAGGGCCAACTCCCCAACTCCCGCGTGCTGATCATGAGTTCCAACGATCAGTCGGAGGTGCAGCAAGCGTGTTACAACGCCGGCGCTGATGAATTCTTTGATAAGCCATTTGAAATTCGAGACATGTTAGCAAGTATTTGTCGCTTAAGCCCCGTCCATAGACTGGAGCTGATTGCCCAGATTGTTTGAGGTATTCGATCGCCACCCACTGCGCGGTCGTTTCACGCACCAGAGATGAACTCCCATTTCATCGGAAGGTGTTTTCGACAGGCCTCAGTTTCGGTCCCTTCCCGAAACGGAGGCCTTTTTATTTAAGATTGAAGATTTCAGATTGCAGATTAAATATTAGCGCTTGAAGCTTGGGGGCAGTACTACCTTGCGGGTAGCGAGTCGTTTAATCTGCAATCGGCAATTGGCAATCGGCAATCCACACGACCCACCCGCTACCGCGAGGTGGTACTGACTCTCTGACCACGGAGATCGAGGATTGCCACCAATCTGAAATCTGAAATCTTCAATCTTAAATCGCCCCCGCCTTGCTCTTCGTCTCACCGTAGCGCACACTCTAACCGTTCCAAACGAAACATTAATTTATAGAATCGAATCAACTCTTTCATGAGCGAAGGAATCGACAAAGTTAGCGGAGTCGACGAACTCCCACTCTTCCCGCTGCCGGTCGTGCTCTTTCCCGGCGTGCCGTTGCCGCTGCACATTTTCGAACCCCGATATAGACAAATGTTGGAAGACATCAGCCAGTCCAACAATCTGTTTGGGCTCGCTTACTTCGACGCCGCCGTTGCGGATCGCGATCTACCACAAATCGGCACGGTTGGCTGTGTCGCCGAGGTTACCGAAACACAAACCTTTCCCGATGGTCGCTCGAATATCCTCACCATCGGCGTAGTCCGTTATCGTATCGAGTCGTATGTCGAACGTGGCGATCCTTATTACGTTGCCCGTGTGAAATTCTTTGAGGATGACGAGGAAGACGAAGAAGCGTTGAGTAACGCCGGCGAAGAGGTGGCCCAAACATTTACCAGAATTGCACGCGCGGTCCGCACCATCAATGATGAACGAGTAAATCTTCCCGACATCTCCGGTACCGAAGCACGGCGACTATCGTTTCTGGTTGCCGCGGCGATGGAAATAGACATCGAAATAAAACAGGAACTACTCGAACTGGTCTCAACTTTGGAGCGACTCGAGCGCCTAAAAGGAATGTTGGACCAGGCAGTGACAGGTTACGAAGAGCGCGCCCGCATTCACGAACTTGCCAAAGGAAACGGGCACAGTGGAAAGAAGATCGATCTTGAATGACTGAAGCAACGACGAATGAAATCGCTATCCACGTGCTCTTCTTCGGTGGCGCCAAAGATATTGCCGGGACTAACGCGCTCACGCTCTCGCTCGCAGCTCCGACCACGTTAAAAGAAGCGACAATAGTTTTGTTTGAAAAGTTTCCGGAGCTGCGCCGGTTTGGTCGGTCACTATTGTTTGCCGTGAATCAGGAATACGCCAAACCTGAAACCGAGATTGGGGCTGGCGATGAGCTCGCCGTGTTTCCGCCGGTCAGTGGCGGCTCCTGCGATTACCGTTGTCCAAACGATTTTTTTGAACTCACTACTGGTCCAATCGATGTTGGCGTCGTGGCGCGGCGGGTTGTGCTGCCGGAGTGTGGCGCCACCGTCACATTGGATGGTTACGCTCGTAAATGGACCGCAGGACGAGAGACTGACTATTTAGTTTATGAAGCGTACGAACCGATGGCGCTTTCCGAGTTGAACAAGATTGGAGCCGAAGCGCATAAACGATTTGAGATTGCACATGTGGGCATCGTGCATCGCACCGGACGAATTGAAATTGGCGAAACGAGCGTGGTAATTGCAGTGAGCGCCCCCCATCGACGCGCCGCCTTCGAAGCGTGTGAGTGGTTGATTAAGGAGTTGAAACGGACGGTGCCGATTTGGAAGAAAGAAGTGTTTCAGGATGGCGAAGTTTGGGTTGAAGGCGAGAATGGAAATGCGTAATTGTAAAATGGGAATTTGAAGAGTTGAGATTCGGCTTTGCCGCCTGTTGTGAGGAATGGAGAAGCCATTAAGTAAAAGACAACAAAAAAATTTTTTGCTGAGCCTATTTTCTATATAATGTATGCCTAGCGCACCAATTT
>DATDMC010000030.1:0-40304 GCA_036518995.1 Pyrinomonadaceae bacterium
CGTCGGCGACACTCAACTCGCTTAACAGTTTCCGCCTCGTCAACAACACACTCACCTGCTCTTCCAACAGATGACTGATGCGCTTCTTCGGATAACTCACATCCAACGGCAGATACGCGCCACCACTCTTCACTACTCCCAATATGCCGATCACCATCTCAATCGATCGTTCGAGATAGATTCCGACTATCTGCTCGGCCCCGACTCCCTGTTTCCTCAGGTAGTGCGCTAACTGGTTCGCTCGCTTATTCAACTCTTCGTAACTCAACTCTTCCGCACCAGCTACTACGGCTACTTCCTCACCATGCGCTCTTACCTGTTCCTCGAATAAATGATGGACCGCGCTTACAGACGGAAAGTCGACACGCGTATCGTTGAACTTGGTGACCAACTGATGACGCTCATTCCCAGTCAACAGTGGCAGTTCGGAAAGTTTCAGTTCCGCATCATTCACAACGCTTTCCAACAACTGAGCGTATTGCGCCAGCAGTCGCTTAATGGTGGCGTCGTTGAACAAATCTGAGTTGTAGACGAGCGCGCTCGCGATCTCCTTACTGCTTTCAGAAATCGTGAGCGTCAAATCAAATTTTGCGGTCAGGTTTTCAGATTCCATGCCGCTTATTTCCAGGTCGCCCAACTCCAATGATTCCTGCGGAGCATTGTGAAAACTGATCGCGACCTGGAACACCGGAGTGTGACTCAGGCTGCGCTCCGGTTGTAATTCTTCAACCAGCTTTTCGAACGGCAGATCCTGATGCGCGTAAGCTCCGAGCATCACTTCCCTGACGAGTTTCAACGCTTCTCTGAAACTGGGATTGCCGCCGAGGTTTGTACGCAGGACGAGCGTGTTCACAAAGAACCCGATCAGCCCTTCCGTTTCCAGACGATTGCGACCGGCGATCGGCGTGCCGACAACGATGTCGTCCTGTCCGGTAAAGCGAGCCAGCAACATTTGCCAGCCGGCCAACAGCGTCATGAAAAGCGTAACGCCTTCGCGACGACTCAACTCCCGCAGCCTTTCAGCCAACGGTTCGTCAAGCCTGACGGACTCGTGTGCGCCACGAAAACTCTGCACTGGCGGCCGCGGCTTGTCAGTAGGAAGTTCCAGAATCGGTGGTGCTCCGGCAAGCTGTCGCCGCCAGTAGTCGAGCTGCTGATCAAGAACTTCGTTCCGCAACCAAGCTCGCTGCCAGACTGCGAAGTCGGCATACTGGACCACCAACTCGGGCAACTGCGGGTCAGTACCATTCCTGAATGCGGCGAAGAGAGTCGCCACCTCGTGGACCAGAACGTCAAGCGACCAGCCATCGCTAATAATGTGATGAACTGTCACTGGCAGCACATGGTCCGATTCGTCCAACCGGAGCAACCCGACGCGTAACAACGGACCACGCGCGAGATTGAACGGTTCCTGGTTCTCCGCCTCGACCAAACGTTTTGCTTCCTGCTCTTTATCGTTCGCCGGCAACTCGCTGAGGTCCACGGTAACCAGGCGCAGTGGACGAGCTTCACTGATTATCTGGACCGGAGCGTCACCCGAGACGGCAAAGGTGGTTCGCAGCACTTCGTGACGCCTGACAACTTCAGTGATCGTTTTTTCCAGCAGGCCAACGTCCAGCGATCCCCGCAGCCGCAGCGCGATTCCGACGTTATAGATGGCGCTATCCGGCTGTAGCTGGTCCAGAAACCAGAGCCGCTGCTGAGCGAACGAAAGTGGTATGTCAATATCTCGCCCAACCGGCTGAATTGGCGGCGCCTCAAGACCAAACTCCAACCTGTTAAGTTGCTCGATCTCTCTGGCCAGACCGGCGACGGTCGGAAACTCAAACAACTGCCGGAGTGGCAACTCAATGCCAAAGGCCTCGCGCACTCGCGAAATCAATTGCGTTGCCAGCAGCGAATGGCCGCCGAGTTCAAAAAAGTCATCGGTAACGCTTACCCGCCCGACACTCAGGATCTCAGCCCAAATGCCGGTCAATATCTCTTCTGTCGCCGAGCGAGGAGCAAGATATTCCTGATGGTCCATTCCCTGACTCGTATCCGGTTCAGGCAACTCATGACGGGCCACCTTCCCATTCAGTGTCAGTGGTAGTTGCTCAAGAAACACATACCAGAACGGGACCATGTATTCGGGAAGTCGTTCTTCCAGATAACGTCGTAATTCGCTCACCGGCGGTTCGCCGTTCTTTCCGGGAACGACATACGCGACCAGCCGCTTGTCACCCTGCGCTGAAGTGTGAATCAGCACTACACACTGGCTGACGTCCGGTAGCTGGCCGAGCACCGCTTCGATCTCACCCAGCTCGATGCGAAAGCCGCGCATCTTTACTTGATTGTCAATACGGCCGACGAACTCAATGTCACCATTCACTAATTGACGCGCGACGTCTCCGGTCCGATAGAGAAACTCACCACCTGATGTACTAAACGGGTTGGGGACGAACTTCTCCACTGTTAGTTGGGGAGTATTCAGATAACCTCGCGCCAGGCCATCGCCACCGATATACAACTCACCACTAACGCCTGGAGGCACTGGCTCAAAATATTTGTCGAGCACATAGAGCTGAGTGTTGGAGATCGGTTTGCCGATCGGGACCGTCTGGGCCTCAGGCGCAAGGTGCTTGATTTCACACCATGAAGCGAAGGTAGTTGTCTCCGTTGGTCCATAAACGTGCAGCAATCTTTCCGGCCCACCATGTTCGAGCACGGCAGCTACAGATTTCGGGTCAGCCTGCTCACCGCCAAAAAGCAGATTGCGCATTTGCTCAAAAGCTTCGGGTGCTTCACGAGCAATCTGGTTGAAGAGCGCGGTCGTCAGAAACATCGTGCTAATCCTGTTTTGACGGATCTGCTCCGCTAATTCGCGCGGCGTTAGCGTCGCATCTCGTTCCAGAATGACGAGCCGTGCGCCGTTGAGTAGCGCTCCCCAAATCTCGAACGTGGCAGCGTCAAATGAACTATTGGAAACTTGAGCCACTACGTCATCCGGTCCGAGCTGGACGTAATTGGAATTAATCACCAGACGGTTGACTGCACGCTGAGGAATGGCAACGCCTTTGGGTCGACCAGTTGAACCCGATGTGTAAATGACGTAGGCGAGATTACCGGCAACGGTGTCTGTGGTTGGGTTTTCCGGACTCTCGCCGGCAATCATGGTCCAGTCTGTGTCGATGCAGATAGTCTGTCCCCAATGCGCAGGCAGGATGTCCAGCGTTTGTTCAGACGCAATCAGAATCGGAACTCGTGAGTCCTCGATCATCGCCGAGAGCCGTGGCAGCGGATACGACGGATCGAGCGGAACATAAGCCCCGCCGGCTTTGAGAATGCCGAGCAAGGCGACGATCATGTCGATAGAACGCTCGAGACAAATACCGACCAGCACATCGGGACCAACGCCGCAGTTTTGCAGATGATGGGCCAGGCGATTGGCGCGCTCGTTTAACTCCCGGTAAGTAAGTTGTTCCCCGCCATCGATCACCGCCACTGCCTCCGCGGTTCGCGCGACCTGCTGTTCAAACAAGGTGTGAATACAGGCGTCACGAGGATAATCGGCGGCGGTGTCATTCCACCGGGCCAGAGCTTGTTCCCGCTCAGCTTTATTCAACAACGGCAATCGTCCTACCTGCTTATCCGGCGCCTGAACGATGCCCTCGAGCAAATTCTGGAAATGCCCGAACATGCGCACGATGGTCGACTCTTCGAACAGGTCGGTGCTGTACTCGATCGTAAATTGAAGGCGGTCGGCTTCGACGATCGTGAGCATCAAGTCAAACTGCGACATACTGGTGTCGTGTTTCCAGAAGTCGAGTTGCAGCTCGTGCATCCGCGGCGCTTCAGCGGTGGCGTTCTGCAGCGAGAACATCACTTGAAACAATGGCGTTCTACCGAGATGGCGCTCGGGTTGAAGCACTTCGACCAGCTTCTCAAATGGCACATCCTGATGAGCAAAGGCCTCAAATGCCCGGTCTCGCACATTAGCCAGCACCTCGCGAAATGTCTGCTCGCTGGACAACTCGGTGCGAATCACCAAAGTGTTAACGAAGAGTCCAATCAATCCTTCCGTTTCGACGCGGTTGCGCCCAGCGATCGGCGTGCCCACGCAGATGTCTTCAAGTCCCGTGTAGCGCGAGAGAAATATTTGAAACGCCGTGAGCAAAAGCATGAAACTCGTGACGGTTTCGGCCTGGCCCAGCGTCTTGATCTGCTCAGTCAGCGCTTGCGGCAAACGAATGGTCAGATGTTCGCCTTGATAGGTTTGCACGGAAGGTCGTGGCCGATCGGCCGGCAAGTCGAGCACCGGAGGAGCACCGCTCAACTGGCGTTGCCAATGGGCCAACTCGTTTTCCAGAACTTCACCTTGAAACCAGTTGCGCTGCCATATTGAGTAGTCTGCATACTGAATCTTCAACTCCGGCAGCGGCGACTGGCGTCCCTGCGAATACGCATCGTAAAGCACACCCAATTCCTGAATGAGAATGCCACTGGACCAGGCATCGCTGATGATGTGATGCATCGTCATCAGCAGAACATGATCGTCACTGCCGAGTCGCAACAGACTAAGACGGACCAATTGATCGTTGGCGAGATCGAACGGTCGCTGTACTTCTTCATCCGCGAGTTGGCGCGCGACGGGCAAACGGCGGTCAGGCGATAGACTACTTAGATCGATGAGGGGAACTGTGCATGGTGTCGCCGGGTTCAGAAACTGCACGAGCCGGTCTTCAAGCATCGCAAAATTCGTTCGCAAGACGTGGTGCCGGCGAAGACATTCCGTAAAACTCCGCTCTAACGCAGCTATGTTCAGTGGTCCAGTCAACTGCACGGCCGCGCGAATACAGTAGTAGCTGTTGGCCGGCTGATAGTAATCAAGAAACCACATTCGTTGCTGGGCGAACGAAAGCGGTGGCAACTTCGACGCCAGGAGCGCGCGTTTCTGAGGCGTAAGTTTGAGCAGAACTTCAGGAATACTCGACATAGTCGGTCTCACATTGTTCGACTGAGGGCAGCCGATCGTTTAGTTCAAATGAGGCATTTTGAAGGTTTCTAAAAAAAGCCCGAAGGTAAGAACAATCATCAGCAGATCCGTCTCGAAAGGAAGGTCGAGCGCGAACCCCGGTTGCCGGTAGCGCTGTTTCAGGCTCTCGACCGCCACCGGGTTGAAGTAGCCCTCGCGCTTTATTCGCTCGAACGATAAAAGATCCTCAATCCAATCGATCGATCGATTAAGCAGATGTGGGCTGCCGGGAGCGACGAACGCATATTTCTCGCGGCGGGCAATTGATTTGGGCAGTACTCGTTCGGCGATCCGGCGTAACGCATACTTCTCAGTGAACTGGTTAAGCTTCAAATTGGGCGGAACGGTGCGCGTAAATTCAACAAAGGGCAGATCCAAAAATGGATAGCGTGCTTCAACCGAATTGGCCAACGCCATCTTGTCGCCGTGGTCAGACAACAAGTGATCGGCCATTCGCAACTTGAAGTCGAGATACGATCTCTGATGAATGTAATGACGGCCCGCTAATCGGTCCCGATTAACGAGATCGAAGTTGGCAAAGTTGAAATCCTTAAACGACTCCCCTACTCCGGCCGAGTAGAGCGCGAGCTTGGTTTCGTCATAAGCGAGGTAGTCTTTTTCGTAGAAGAGATTCTCATCGCCCCACAATTTGAGTCTGACTTCGCTTTCGAGAACCGCGTCGAGGTTGTATTCCGAGTGATTGTTCTGGCGAAAGCGGTCGAAGCGATAACCTACATAACCGGCAAAAAGTTCATCAGCGCCTTCACCAGTCAGGATGGCTTTAATACCGGCGTTCTTAGCAGCTTCAGAAAGGGCGATCGACGCCGTGTTGTAGGTTTCCTTGAGAGGACATTCACAGTGATAAATGACCTGTGCTAACCGCTCTTCAATCTCGGACCAGTCGAACGTTGTCTCGTGATGGACCGAACCGACATGTTGGGCCATGAGGCGTTGATACTGTCCTTCGGAAAAGGACCGATCCTGAAAATCGATCGAGAAAGAATGGCGCGAACTGTTCGGGTAGAGCTGGTGAATCTGACCCGCGATCAACGATGAATCAAGGCCGCCGCTTAGGTAAAAACCAACCGGCACATCGGCATTGAGACGGAGCTTAACTGAGCTGGCGAATAACTCGTGAAGTTCGTCTATGTATTCCTGCTCTGAACGCTCACAACAAACTTCGCCCACTTTCGGATAGTTCAGGTCCCAAAATTCCCGCAACTCAACTTTGCCGTTCTTGACCATCAGGTAATGACCCGCCGGCAGGCTATGAATGCCTTTGAACATCGTGCGCGGACTTACGAGTCCGGGCAGCGTAAGAACCTGATCGAGTCCCGTCAGGTCGACCTCGCGCGGCGCGAGAGGATGGGCCAGGATCGCTTTGATTTCGGAACCAAAGATCAAGGTGTCGTTGACAACCGAGTAATAGAGTGGGTTGATGCCGAAATGATCTCGGGCTAACAGCAATTGCCGCTGGCGTTGATCGTAAAGCGCGAAGGCAAACTGTCCGTTGAGCTTGTCGAAGAGACGGACGCCATACTCTTCGTATAAGTGGAGCAACACTTCGACGTCGGTATTAGTGTTGAAGCGGTGTCCTTTGTTTATCAACTCCGCGCGCAACTCCCGGTAGTTGAAGATCTCGCCGTTGCAGATCAGGACGAGTGAATTGTCTTCATTGAACAACGGTTGATTGCCCCCGGATAAATCAATCAGGCTGAGACGGCGAAAACCCAGACCGGTCCCGTCCTGCAAATAGAAGCCGGACTCATCTGGCCCACGATGCATCAGCGTCGACGTCATGTGCTCCAACACCTGACGGCTCGACTGCTCGTTGCCAACAGCGACCATGTCGCTAAAACCGCAAATACCGCACATGTATGTTGAAACCCGGGAAGGTGTGAATCGTGAATAGTGAATGGTGAATGGGGAATGGTGAATGGGGAATGGTGAATCGACGGCGGCAGGCGAGGACGCCTGCGCTCCTATTAACCATTCACTATTGACGATTCACGATTCACTACTATTCCCAAAAGCAACTGAGTAATTTCTTTGTCGGGAGACGCCACGATTTCCAGCAGCATTGCGCGAAATTGATCGAGCATTCCGGCGATGGTTTCCGCATCGAAAAGTTCAGTTTTGTAACGCAGAAACGCGATCAACTCTGGTCCAATTTCCTGCAACACAAAAGTCAGGTAGTTGCCGACGAAGAGTTCGCCCGATGAGGCTTCTTCTTCGACCACCGAAACCTGCAAACCTGGCAGATTGGCAACGGGCGAGGCATTTCCATTACCTGCAACGCCCAGATCAAACATCACTCGATAAGGAAGTTTTTCCTTCATCCCGCGCGAGCGAAGAAACTCGAGCAATTTCAAGAACGGCATCTGTTGATGAGCGTAAGCGCCGAGTGTCACGTCGCGCACTCGTTTCAGCAGATCGAGGAAACCGGGACGGCCTGACAAGTCGGTACGAATTATAAGCGTGTTGGCGAAACTGCCAATCAGCGGTTCTGTCTCGACCCAGTTGCGGCCGGCGGCTGGAATTCCGACGATTATGTCGTCCTGGTCCGTATAGCGCGCCAGGAAAGTGTTAAAGGCCGCGAGCATCAACATGAACATCGTGACTCCCTCCTGGCGACCGAGGGCCCTGAGTTTGTCAACCAGCTCGGCTTCCAGAATTAGTGACTCGCTGGCGCCCTTAAAGGAGAGTTGTTCCGCACGCGGACGATCCGTCGACAAGTTCAAAATCGGAAGCTCTCCATTTAAGCGATCGCCCCAGTATTCAAATTCACGATCGAGAGCTTCGTCGTTCAGTAGCTGTCGTTCCCAATGTGCATAGTCGGCCAGTTGAATCGGTAACTCCGGCAACGGCGAAGGTCGGCCCTGCGACAACGCCGCGTAGAAAGCGCCGATTTCACCAATCAGTACGCCGCTGGACCACGCGTCGGAAATAATCAACGGCATGGTAGCCAACGCCACGTGTTCGCGATCGCCAAGCTTGAGCAGAGTCACTCTCAATTGAGGTCCAGTGGAAAGATCGAACTCACGACGAGATTCTGCGGCGATGATACGTTGGACCTCAGCCTCGCGGCTGTCGTCGGGAAACATTTCCAGGTCGGCAACAGGCAGCATATCCAGGGTTAATGTCTCAGAGACATATTGGACCGCCCGGCCCTGCTCTTCGCCGAACATTGATCGTAAGGCCTCGTGTCGCTTGATGATCTCGCGGAAGGATTGTTCCAGAACAGGTACCTGCAATTCACCGCTAAGCCGCATCGCGAGCGGCATGTTGAAGGAATTGTTTGCCTTGACGTCGGCCCAGATCTTCTCCTGCGAGAAAGATAGCGGATGCGATTCGGCGATCTCTTCTGACGTAGTCTCGAATCCGGCGAATGAAGGCCCGTCCAGTTCCACCAGGAGTTCGTCGATCGTCTTGCTTTGTCGCGGCTTGATGCTGCGGCGATCGCGCTTCGGAATAGTCTGTAAAGCCTCTCCGGGGTAACTCTGTTGTTCCGCCCTCGCTTCCTCGATCTTTGCTGCGAGCGCAGCCACAGTCGGCGCTTCGAAAATTCGCCGGAGAGGAACTTCAACCCGGAATTCACTGCGCAAACGAGAGATCACCTGCGTAGCGAGTAGCGAGTGACCACCCAATTCGAAAAAGTTGTCAGTCTTACCCACTCGCTCGACGCGTAAGACCTCGGCCCAGATAGTCGCGACTGCTACTTCAGCCGGCGTTTCCGGCGCCACGTAAGATTGTTCAAACGATTCGGCAACCGCACTGCTCGCACTCGGCAGCGCCTTGCGATCTACTTTGCCGGTCGCGGTCAACGGCAACTCATTAAGGACCGCAAACACTGACGGCATCATGTATTCAGGCAGTCGTTCACGAACATACTCGCGTAGCTCCTGGATTGATGGACCATCGCCAGCGCCGTACACCAGATAAGCAATCAGTCGCTTTTCTGTTCCCTCCTCGCCCGTAATGACTACAGCGTCCCGAATCAGCGAATGACTACTCAACACCGCTTCGATTTCATTCAACTCAATACGGAACCCGCGCACCTTCACTTGTTGGTCACGACGGCCGAGGAACTCGATCGTTCCGTCCATCTGATATTGGGCCAAGTCACCGGTTCGATATAGACGACCGCCGCCAGTTCCGGCGAACAGATCCGGAATAAAAGTCGCCGCAGTCTGTTCAGGATCGTGTAAATAGCCGCGCCCCACGCCCTCACCGGCTACATACAACTCACCGGCAACGAATGGCGGTACCGGTCGCAGACCAGAATCGAGAACATAGAGCTGCGTGTTCGCGATCGGCCTGCCAATAGGCATCCTCGTTACGTCGTCCGCCGGTGCTTTTGAAATGAAGTGATGGGTAACGTCGTCAGAACACTCGGTTGGACCATAAGCGTTGACTATCGGGATCTGGGGATAGGCGTTGAACCATTGACGCGCCAGTTCCGGAGGCAACGCTTCACCCGTCGTTAGCAGAAAACGTAACGACGCCAGGCTTTTCGGATCGGTAGAGCCATGTTGTACTTCATCGAGGATGGCCCGCAACATCGAAGGGACGACCTCGAGGATCGTGACTCCTTCCTGATGAACGCGAGCCAGCAGAAGCGCCGGGTCGAGAGTTGTTTCTTCGTCAAAAATGCTGACTCGTCCGCCCACGAGGAGCGGCGACAAAAATTGCCAAACCGAAATATCGAAACACTGTGAAGCCGTCTGGGCCACGACGTCGTCCGGCGCGATTTTCAAATCAACAACTTTGGCGAAGAGATGATTGAGCATTCCCTGGTGTTCAATCATCACACCTTTCGGTACGCCGGTTGAGCCCGAGGTGAAGATGACGTACGCGAGATTTGCCGGATCGCTATGCGGTTCCAGGTTTTCACCCGAACGTTCGCGCGTCAGTAAGTCTTCGATCGTAAATAGTTTTCTTTCCCCGTCGGTGAAACCGGCAACAGCTTCGCCCAGGATTGGTAAAAAATCGGCGGTCGTAAGAATTGGCCCAGTCCCACTGCGGCTGATAATCTGCGCCAGTCTGTGCGGCGGATGTAATGGGTCAAGCGGAAGATAGGCAGCGCCGGTTTTGAACAAAGCCAGCATGGCCGTGACAAAATCCATCTGCCGATTCATCAATAGCGGCACGACTGTTTCCGGTCCAACGCCTTGCTCGATCAACAGACGGGCCAACCGGTTCGCGCGTTGATTGAGTTGATCATAAGTAAGCGCTCCATTCCGATCGCTGATCGCAACGGCGCCGGGTGTGCCGGCAGTCTGGGCTTCGATCAATTGAGGTAGACATGATTCGCGCGGATAGCCGGTCGCTGTGCGGTTCCACTCATCAAGAATCTGCCGCTGCTCGGCCGCCGTCAACAAACAAACATTCTC
This sequence comes from Pyrinomonadaceae bacterium, assembly GCA_036518995.1. Taxonomy (GTDB): domain Bacteria; phylum Acidobacteriota; class Blastocatellia; order Pyrinomonadales; family Pyrinomonadaceae; genus PSRF01. The sequence continues at coordinate 10,408 of DATDMC010000030.1, forward strand.
GTAATGTTGCTCAGGTTCCGACGCGAGGGATTCCAAACTGCGCAGGTAGTAATCCCCAATGGTCTTGATCTGCGCGTGGCTCAATTCGCCGGGATGGTAGTTGAGATGCAACTGGATCAACGAAGTGACCGGCTCCATGGCGAAGTTTGCCATGAGTGGGAAATTCGTTTCCTCGAAGGCCAGATAATCGAGCAGGCGGACATTACTTGCCTGGGTCATATTCTGGTAGACGTGATAGTGCATGTAATTGAAAGCCGTCTCAAAAAGAGGCTGGCCTCCCTGTTTTCGTTGCAACTCAGCCAACGGATAACGACGGTAAGGTAGTTGTTTTCTTTCCGCTGCAAACGTCTCCTTTATTAGATCGCTCCAGCTACCACCGCCGAGGTTGAGTCTGAAAGGGAGGGTATTCAGGAACAGTCCAAGCATTCGGTCGCCATCAGATTCTTCAGGCCGGCCATTGGAGATCAGCGCCGTCAGCACGTCTGTGCTCCCGCCGAGCAGGCTCATCACTTTGAGGTGTGCAGCCAACAGCACACTCTTTACCGGGACTGAGTTGATCCGCGCCAGACGACTCAGGTCGCGCGACAGATCTTCCGAAATAACAACCTGGTAGACGTTGCCGGGCGTGTCGCCGGTTGAATCAAGTTTCCAACGTGGGATTCTCCTGAATGAAGCGTCAGCCAGAAGATTGGACCAGTACTGCTGATTATCTTCAGAATTCAAGGCAGCCAGTTCCATCGCTACATAATCGCGATAGGCCGTTGTTGGGGGCGCGAGTTCCGGCGTCTCCTGCTCGGCGAGCAACGCGGCGTAACGGTTGAACAGATCCGTCAACATGGTCGCCACGCTCCAGCCGTCCAGGATGGAATGATGAAAACTCAAGACAAACTGGCACGTCTCATCAGATCGGCGGAGAATTCGAAACCGCAAGAGCGGCGCACGTTCCCAGTCGAACTTGCGCTGCTTCTCATCTTCAAGTGCCGCCGCGACAGCGCTTTCCTGCTCGCTCGACTCGAGATGCCGAATGTCCTGTTCTTCGAGCGGGACCGTTACGTTCGCATGGACCATCTGCAACGGCTGGCTAAAGTTCTTCAAGTCAAACGAAGTGCGCAGCGTCGTATGAGTCTGGGCCAACCGGGCCAGGACCTGCTCCAACTTGTTTCGCTCGAAAGGGACCTGCAGATGAAAACTGTGGAGATCATGGAAAATCGCCGATTCGGGATTCAGTTCGCTATGAAACAACATTCCCGCCTGCAGCAGACTGAGTGGATACGCATCTTCGATGTCTGCTGGCAACTTGAGATAATCCGCTTCGGAAATCAGGCTGAACGGTTCGTGAGACACCAGCTCCTCAACGCCTGCGTCATCGAACTGGGCGACCCGGGCCAACTCGCGAATCGTCGGGTATTGAAATAGTTGTTGAGGAGCGAGGTTAATTCCTCTTTGTTGTGCCCGTGCCCGCACCTGGATACTTCGAATCGAATCTCCACCGAGGGCGAAGAAGTTATCGTCGATCCCGACTCGCTCGGCATGCAGCACCTCGGCCCAGATAACCGCGAGCACTTCCTCGGTCAGGGTTCGCGGCGACACGAACGCGACCTGACTTTCCATCTCCGTATTACCCAACGACAAGCCCCGGCGATCTACTTTACCGCTCGGCGCTAAGGGCAGATGGTCCAGTCTGACCAGGACCGGCGGGACCATGTAGTCCGGCAACTTCGCCTGGAGAAAGTTGCGCAGGTCGGCGGCAGAAAAAACTTGGGGATCGGCGATTACAAATGCGATTAAACGGTTCTCTCCTGGTCCATCAGCTTGAGCAACAACGACCGCTTCCTGAACGGATTCGTGAGATCGCAGCGCAGCCTCTATCTCACCCAACTCAATCCGGTAACCACGCACCTTGACCTGGTCATCCTTACGTCCGAGGAACTCGATCACTCCGTCGGATCGACGACGAGCGAGATCTCCGGTCCGGTAAAGCCGCTCGCCTTCTTCAGAACTGAACGGGTTCGGCACAAACTTTTCGGCAGTCAGATCAGGTCGATCGTGATAGCCACGCGCCAGACCGTCGCCGCCGATGAACAATTCACCAATGACTCCGAGCGGCGCTAAATCATTTCGCTTATCGACAACGTAAAGCTGAGTGTTGGCAACCGGACGTCCGATAGGTACGGAGCCTGTCGCCGGATCTTCCCCGGCCACTTCATAAACACAACAACCGACGACCGTCTCAGTTGGACCATACTCATTGATGAGCCGGGTGTGCGGAGCGTGCCGGCGCCAGGGCGCGATCGTCTCAGCAAGCAACGCTTCACCGCCGATAATCAAAGCTTGCGTGCGGTCAGCCAACTCAGTCTCACTTAATTGCTGATTGAGTATTTCCAGATGGGCCGGCGTCAACTTAACAAAGCTCAGGTTGCGGTGGGCCAACATTGCCTCAGCCAACGCATCGAGCCCTCTCTCTTCCGACAGCAGGAGTATCTTTCGCCCCTTGAGTAGCGGTGACAAGATGCTGGTCACCGTAAGATCAAACGCGATCGAAGTGTGGACCGGTGCTCCTTCTCCGTCTGCAACCTCGTAAGCAGCGGAACACCAGGATAAATAATTGACCAAACTCCGGTGGGTAATCAGGGTCCCTTTCGGCGTTCCGGTTGAGCCGGATGTGTAAAGGACATAGGCCAAATTCTGGGGTGTTACTCCGGTGAGCGGTTTATCAGTTTGTTGTCGCGAGATTTGTGACGCCTCGGTTTCGAGATCGACAACCGTGGCGCTCATTTCCGGCCAACCGGTAATCAAATTGGCCCGAGTCAACAAGACGAGTACTTTCGCGTCTGCCAACATGAACGCCAATCGTTCCTGCGGGTCGGTTGGACTCAGAGCGACATACGCGCCACCCGCTTTGAGAACCGCCACGAGCGAAACGATCAATTCGAGCGAACGATCGAGACAAATCCCAACCCGGCTCTCTGGTCCAACTCCGAGATTTACAAGGTGATGGGCAAGTTGGTTGGCGCGCCGATCGAGTTCAGCAAAAGTGATTGATTCGCGATCACTGACCACGGCAAGCTCATCAGGCGTGCGCGCAACCTGTTCGGCTATCAAGTCGTGAAGGCATTTATCCTGAGGATACGGCGCGCTTGTATCGTTGAAAGAAACCAGCAGTAAGTGTCTCAGCTCATCATCCAGCAGGTTCAAATCACTAATTGAAGTTTGCTCACCGTTTGGCACACTACTCAAAAGAGTCTGAAAATAATTATTGAGTTGGTTGATGGCTTCGGGTCCAAAAAGACTGCGGTCGTAATGAAGTTCGATGCTCAGTGCTTTTTGGCGTCGCCGGCAAACCAACTTGAGCTTAAACGGTTCAGTAGTCGCCGTTACTTTCAGCAGCGATAAGATCACATCGCCGGACTGTTGTGGCGCCACTTCTTCGAGATCTTCATAGACCACCGAAAAGAATGCTGGTCCAGTCAATTCCTGGTCCTGGCTCGCCGGCCAAACAAAATACTCAGGAGCGATGCGGACGCGAGACATCTCGTTCAGTGTCTGATCAAGCAATTCGACAAAAGTGAGACCTGGTTCGCAATGACATATCAACGGGACGGTTTTGGCGAACAACCCAAGCGCACCAGTCAACTCATCGTAACGACGACCATCACAAACTAAGCCGACCGCGAAGTCGACCTTGTCGGTGAGTCGCGCGAGCAGGATTTGCCACGCGGCGAGCAAGGCTGCGTTTGGCGAGCATTGATGGCGCGCTGCCAACTCGTCGACTTGTTCGATGACTAGCGGCGCAACTTGAAATTCGAGGACTGCCGGCGCGAAGGCTACCGAGTCAACGGCGGTCGATTGGCCGGGAAGCGTCAGACTCGCGAGCTGACGAAGGTCCACATTATCTCGATCACTCTTTTCTTCCTCTTCAAGGATCTGATTGAGCCATTCGGAGACCTGTACGAACTGTGTTGGCTCTTCAACAGGTGAGACTGCGGAGCCGTCGCGGTTGAAGGCTGTGGCGATCTCGCTAAAGAGATTTTGCAAAGTGATCGCGTCGGCGCCGATTGCCGGAAGGCTAAGTTGTAGCACGTGACGCGCTTGCGAAAGTCTGAATAACTCGGCCCGCAGCAGTGAGCTTTGCGTCCAGTCAAAATCGATGTTTCCGGTGGTCCTGAACGACTGATCGAGTTGTCTTGTTTGTTCCTGATCGGTCAACGAAGTCAGGTCGGTTTGAGAAAGCGAAAAGGCGAAGTCGTCACTAATAACCTGGACCGGGAGTTTTACGCTCTCGAGACTCTGATATGAAGTGCGCAGGATTTCATGACGAGCAATCACGCTTTGGATCGCACTTTCCAGGCGCTGCACGTCAAGAATTCCCTCAATCGAGATTTCACAACGCGCGGTGTAAACCACAGACTCCTGATATAGCGGCCAGCGTTCCGCCTGCTGGGGCGACAGCCGAAAGCCTTCGATTGAAACTTGATTGGTCATGCGGATTTTCCGTTCCTCTCAGCGTCTTTGCGTTCTCTGCGTCTCCGCGTTGAAACTGGATGTGTTTACGTGCACAACGATTTCAACGCAGAGACGCTGAGAACGCAGAGACGCTGAGGAATTCTTTTGGTATTAGGAAAGTGTTAACGACCTGGGATTGGCAGTTATAAATTTTTGACGCAGTCTGTCGGCGCGTTCGTTTTGCTCGGCGAGCTTTGCTTGTTTGTCCGTCTCGCTCACTATTTCCAGAGCGCTAAGTCGCTCGTCGGGATGGGCCACAATCGAACTGAGCAGCGTCTCGAACCCACGCAGCATTCTGGCGATCGTTTCGCGATCGAAGAGAGCGGTTTTGTACTCCGCCATGATTACGATTCCATTGCTTGAGTCCCACACGTCCAGAATCAAATCAACCTTTGCTGTTCCCTGATCACTGGTTACCGGACTCAGCGTGAGATCGGACATCGGCACAGCCTGGGTCGGCGCGTTTACTACATCCAGCAACACCTGATAAAGCGGCATCGTTCCCGGGCGCCGCTCGGGTTTAAGTGTGGCGAGCAATTTTACGAACGGCAGATCCTGGTGCGCGTAAGCTTCCAGGGTGGTTTCGCGAACCTTCTGCAGCAACTCGCGGAATTTCAAACTCGGAGCTAACTGCGTACGAAGCACGAGGGTATTGATGAAGCAACCGATCAGTCCTTCGAGTTCAACCCGCCCGCGACCAGCTATCGGCATACCGACGCTGATATCGTCCTGACCGCTAAGCCGCGCCAGAAGAGTGTTGAGTCCGGCGAGCAGCAACATAAAAAGCGTCACTTGTTCGCGACGGGCCAACTCCCGCAACTCCGCAGACAGATCAGCCGGCAAGCTGAACGATTGACGGGCGCCGTCATAACTCGGGACCGCCGGGCGGGGACGATCCAGCGGCAGTTCCAACACCGGTGGTGCGCCATTCAACTGCCTGGTCCAATATGAGAGTTGCGCATCCATTACCGCATCCGACAACGACTCGCGTTGCCAGGCAGCGTAGTCGGCATACTGAATTGGCGGCTCCGAAAGTGGTGAGTTCTCGCCTTTAGAAAAAGCTTCGTAAAGAGTAGCGATTTCGCGTATCAGCAGTCCTGAAGACCAGGCATCAAACGCGATGTGATGGATCACGATGACGATCATGTGGTCCTCATCAGCGATCCGTATCAGGCTGGCCCTGATGATTGGACCATGAGCAAGATCAAATGGCCGGCTAACTTCAGCCGCGACCAAGTCCCGCGCTGCCGTTTCACGATCGATCTCCGAGAGCTCACTGAAATCGATCAAGGGCAAGCTGAACTCCGGCGCCGGGATAGTTATTTGCGCCGGTTGACCGTCAACTTCGCGAAACACGCTGTGCAGAACACTGTGCCGCCGAACAATTTCGCTGAGACTTCGACTAAGCGCGTCGACATGTAGCGGACCGGTCAAACGCGCGGCCGACGGCAAGTTATAGACTGCAGTGCCGGGCTCAAACTGGTCCAACACCCAGAACCACTCTTGCGCGAACGATAGCGGAGTTACTCCGTCATGAACCGCGGGCCGGATCGGTTCATAATTCGCGCCCGGTGTTTGGTCCTGCATTACTGCCTGAATTGCGAGTGACAAGTCACTGATGAGTTGATGTTCGAACATCTCCTGCAGTGAAATATCAACCGCAAAAGCCTGTTTGACCCGGGCATAGACTTGCGTGGCCAGCAAAGAGTCGCCACCAAGATCGAAGAAGTTGTCCTCGACGCCAATTTGCGCCTGGCCCAGAACGTCACTCCAAATCCGGCTCAGCGTTAGTTCAACTTCGTTACGCGGCGCAATGTATTCACCGAGTAATGGCGAGCGTGTCGGAGCCGGCTCAGGAGTTGTATTTTCAACTCGCGGAGAGACCGCATCCGGGAGCGTGACGACAGTATGAGTCGCTGCCTCCGAACGGTTGAACGCTTTGTGTCCCGGCGCTTCAATCCAGTAGCGCTGGCGCTCGAAAGGATAAGTCGGTAACGAAAGACGCCTGCGGCGTTCGAAGCGATAGAACCCGGACCAGTCAACCTTGCAGCCTGCCTGCCAAAACCGGCCGAGCGACTTGAGCATTACCTCTTCGTCCGCGATTGCCGTCGTGTGGCTCAACGAAGCGACAACAAACCGTTCCTGATCTTTCGCGATCTGCGGCTTCACGAGTGGTCCAAGTGTTTGTCCCGATCCGATTTCCAAAAAGGCCGTGTATTGATCATGGACCAGGGTTTCAATCCCCCGCGCAAACCGTACTGTCTGGCGCATCTGCTGTAACCAGTAACTGGTACTCACTACTTCTTCCGGAGTAATCCAGCTTCCAGTGACATTCGAAATATAAGGAATCACCGGAGCCTGTCGCTTGATCGCTGAAACTACTCGCTCAAATTCCGGCAGAATCGAATCCACACTACTCGAGTGATAAGCGTAAGGAACATCGATACGGCGATAAGCCACGCGCTCTTTCGATAACCGGCTTTCAAGTCCATCTATCTGCTCAATCGGTCCCGAGGCGGTGCAAATACCCGGACTGTTGACTGCGGAGATCGCTACGTCGCCACTGAGATACGACTGCAACTCTGCTTCCGACAGGCGCACGACAGTCATCGCTCCGGGTGATAGCTGCTGCATCAACCGGCCCCGCGAGACAACAAGGGTGAGCGCATCCGGTAGGGTAAAGACTTCCGCCAGACACGCTGCGACGTATTCACCAAAGCTGTGTCCAATCATCGCGTCCGGTTTTATTCCCCAACTGATCCAGAGCCGGGCGAGCGCGTACTCGATCGTAAACAATGCCGGAAGGGCGAATTGAGGCTGAGCAAGTGATTGCGTCGATGTTGGACCACCTTCGCCATCAGGATAAATCAGTTGGCGAACGTCTACATCATGGTGCGTCTTTAAGAGATCGGCGCATTCGGTGAAACGCGCAGCGAATTCAGGTTCGGACTGTAAGAGTTCGCGCGCCATTCCGACTGCTTGTGTTCCCTGTCCCGGAAACATGAAAGCCACTCGCGGCGTCGACTGTGTCGAATTAGGTTTCACCGCCACTTTCGCAGCGCTCAGCGCCTTCACTGCTTCTTCATTATTCGAAGCCACAATGAAGTGTTTGTAAGGAAACGACTGCCGGCCAACGTTGCGCGTGTAGGCCACGTCGGCAAGTTCAACTTGGGGCTCGTGACGGAGATGCTGGGCCAACATCTCAATGCTTTTTTCCAGGGCGGATCCTGTACGAGCGGATAGAGTGACGATCTTATTTTTCCGTGTCTTGCCAACGGGCTGTAGCGCCGGTGCTTCTTCTAAAATCACATGCGCATTCGTTCCGCCGATGCCGAACGAACTTACTCCGGCCCGGCGCGGAAACCCGTCTGTGGTCCATTCCCTCAGTTTCGAATTCGGCGTGAAGGGAGTCTGATCAAAATCGATCATCGGATTGGACTTTTCGAAATGAAGCGTCGGCGGAATCTGCTTGTGTTCGAGGGCCAGCACCGTCTTTATTAGACCAGCTACGCCAGCCGCATTATCAAGATGTCCGATATTCGACTTCACTGCGCCCAGAGCACAAAAGCCTCGTCGTTGTGTCTGCTGCCGGAACGCGCGGGCCAAAGCTTCGACCTCGATCGGATCACCGAGTGGCGTTCCCGTACCGTGGGCTTCAACATAACTGATGGTCTCGGCGTCGACTCCGGCGATGGCCAGGGCCTTTCCAATCACGTCGGCCTGCCCTTCAACACTCGGCGCCGTGTATCCCATCTTGAGATGACCGTCATTATTGATAGCCGAACCTTTGATAACTGCCCGCACCGAGTCGCCGTCCCTGATCGCGTCAGACAAAAGCTTCAGAACCACGATTCCCACGCCATGACCGGGAACAGTTCCCTTTGCCCGTTCGTCGAAGGCACGACAGTGACCATCCGGCGACATGATCATGCCTTCCTGATAGAAGTAACCCGACCTCTGCGGCACGCGGATCGACACACCGCCGGCAAGAGCCATATCGGACTGTCCGCTGAGCAGACTTTGACAAGCCAGATGGACCGCAACCAGTGAAGTCGAACACGAAGTCTGGACCGCAATACTCTCGCCGCGCAGATTCAATTTGTAAGAGACTCGCGTCGTCAGGTGGTCCTTTTCATTCGCCAGCGAAAGACTGAAGTAGTCCGCCGCGGTGGCGATGCCCAGTTGTTCGAGCCGGCTGAGGAGGTAAGTATTCGTATTCACTCCTGCATAAATCGAGATCTGACCTGGATAGGTGGAAACGTCATAACCGGCCGATTCGATTGCGGTCCAGGCAGACTCGAGAAAGAGTCGCTGTTGCGGATCCATCACCTGGGCCTCGCGGGTCGAGATGTTGAAGAATGGAGCATCGAACAAATCGACGTCGTCGAGCACACCCTTAGCTTTGACCAGATTTGGATTGAGTAAATCCTGCGGATCCATCACGACTTCAAGATCGTCGTCAGAAAAAAAGCTGATCCCTTCGACGCCGTCTCTGAGGTTTTGCCAAAACTCCTCAAGATTCGCGGCGCGGGGAAAGCGCCCCGCCATCCCAATGATGGCGACGTCACAACTGTCCGTCTGGTCCAACATTTCTTCGCTCATCGCTTAACTAGCCCTCGCCTGACGCTGTTTTCTCAGGCCGCTCTTTCGCTTCTCGGCCCAATCACGGTTGGTTTGCGAATCGGGAAGCTCTGCCGCTCGATTGCCTTTGAGATATTCGGCGAGGGTATGGACCGTGGGATATTCGAAAAACTTAATTAGCGGCACTTCCTGTTTAATCGCCTGGCTAAGACTATAGTGGGCTTTGATCGCGAGGAAAGAATGGCCGCCGAGATCGAAAAAATTGTCGTGGATGCCGATCTGTTTGAGGTTGAGAGTTTCAGCCCAGATCGAGACTAGCACTCGCTCCATCTCAGTCCCGGGCGGAACGTAAGTTTTGCCCGACTCGCCGTCCGCAGCCGGCGCCGGCAACGCCCTCAGATTCAATTTTCCATTGGGCAGCCGCGGCAGTTCCGCAAGCAGTTCGAAGGACGACGGCACCATGTATTCGGGCAGTCGCTCGCGCGCAAACTTGCGCAACTCCGCACTCGTCAGTATGGCACTCGGATTTAATGATATTGATGCGTGGCCATTATTGCTGACCGCAATCGTGTCGCTGGCTGTCTCACGACTAGCGTAGAGATTATGCAGGCTCGTTTGCGACAATGATTCTTCCCGATCGACAACCACCCGATAACCCTTGTCCTTCAGGATCGAAATCACCTGATCGAGTCGTCCATCCTCATCTTCAACCTCGATTACGATCTGCCTGATTTTTTTCCAGTGCCCGGGTTCGATTCCGGCCAGGACTTCGGCCTCACTCCGCTCCACATCGATCTTAAGCAAATCGATCCGGTCGACCTGGTTTTCGTTGATGATGCTCGACAGGGTTTTCACCGGGCAGTGGACCAACTCGCGTTCGAAACGTCCGCTCATTAACTCGTCAGAATACTGGGCCTGTAACTGGCGCTCGATTCCCCCGTTAGAGTCATGGCTGAGATTTTCGAACTGGTGGGCCATGTAAGCGCGGGCCACCTGCTCCTCCAATACAACATCGGCATAACGTCCGGACATCAAAGTGAAATTTGGATAGTAGGTAAACGTGGTAGCGGCCGCCTCGGCGCCGAGACCACAGTTGAATGACTTCACGCCTGGTCCATAAAGCGAACCGTTGATTCGCAATAATTCGAAGACCGCGGGAATAGGTTCAAAAGCAAAAACGCGAACATCTTTTGCGAGTTGGCTGACAAACATCGAGAACATTCCGATATTCGCCCCGACATCGAACACGCAATCCCCGTCGCTGACCGTGATGCCATGTTTGAGGTAAATCTGATCGTTGAAAATATCCTGGTAGAGAAAGTCAGTCTCACTCTTATTCTGATGAACGATTGCGAGTCCATTCGGGAGTGAATAACGTACATGACCGGAGATCTCTGCTCGGTTGTTCAAAGCAGGGACGGCGTAAGCAACCAGTCGTTTATCGCCCGGTTGATCTTCCCTGACAATAACGGCCGTCTCCTCAACTCCCGGATGTTGCCGCAACACATTTCGAATCTCATCCAGTTCAATTCGGTAGCCGCGAAGTTTGACCTGGTCGTCCGCGCGCCCGAGAAATTCGATATTCCCATCATTCAGGTAACGCGCCACATCGCCGGTTCGGTAAAGCCGGGCGCCTGGCTCAAGACTAAAGGCGTTGGGAACAAACATCTCGGCAGTCAACGCGGAACGGTTCCAATAACCGTAAGTGAGTCCAGCGCCGCCGATGTAAAGTTCGCCCGGAACTCCGAAAGGCGCCGGCTGCATTTGTTGGTTGAGCAAATAAACCTGCATGTTCGCGACTGGCCGGCCGATTGGCACAGGGGCTCGGTGCTCGTCGGGGCGGCTGCGATAGACAGCGCTCCAAACAGTTCCTTCGGTTGGTCCATACTCGTTGTAGAGTGCGGCTTGCGGGAGTGTCTGGTGATGAAGCGTTAATAAATCTGCCGGACAAGCTTCACCCGCTACGATTACACAACGAAGTGTGTCGAGTTTCTGAACGTCCGTCTGTTTGAGCAACAGCGAGTAAAGCGAAGGCAAACAAAGCAGGTGAGAAATCTGATGACGCTGAATCAATTCCGCGAGCCGCGCCAGATCCATCTGCAGGCCTTCGGCGGGCAGACACAGATTTCCGCCGGCGCAAAGTGTCCAGAATATGCCCGCTACCGAACTGTCAAAAGAGAATGACGACAACAGGAGAAAGCTGGATACGTTTTCTTCGTAAAGCGCAAAGCGAGCGAGAGTCGAATGGACCAGATTCCGGTGACTTACGAGAACTCCCTTAGGCCGGCCGGTAGAACCAGACGTATAGATTACATAAGCGAGATCCTCTGGCGCTGCAACAGCCGGTGGATCGAGTTCACTCTCTTGAGCGATGGTCTCCCAGTCCATATCCAGACAAACTGTCCGACCCTGGTGTTCGGGTAGCGTATCGATCAAGTGTTGCTGAGTAAGAACCAGCGGCGACTCTGCATCTGCGAGAATCATCGCGATCCGGTCCTGAGGATAGGTGGGATCAACGGGCACATACGCCGCGCCGGCTTTCAAAATACCCAGCATGCCCACCATCATTTCCAAAGATCGCTCGAGCGAAAGAGCCACGCACGTGTTGGGACCGATTCCTGCTCGTCGTAGAAAATGGGCCAACTGATTGGCGCGTCGATTCAAGAGATCGTAGGTCAGCGTTTGAGTCTCGAAACTGACGGCAATCGCATCCGGTGTGCGACGCGCCTGCTCCCCGATCAATTGATGAATGGTTTTGTCGGTCGGAAGAGCGATGTTTGTCTGGTTCAGGTCAACCAGCAATTCCTGACGCTCGGACGCGCTCACGATGTTGAATTTGTCGAGCGCCCCATCGGGATCATTTGCGACACTCTCAAGCAGCGTGGCCAGATTGCCGGCGAGGCGCTGAACTGTCTCCGCTCCAAATTCAACCGGCGAGTAACTCAACTCAAATGACAAACCTGAATCGTGCACGAAAGACGTGAGCTTGATCCTGGACCGCTCGATATTGCTGCTCTGACGCCAAACGATTCCCGAAGCGCCACTAAATGAAAGTGGTCCGGGCGAGGGCACAGATTCAAATCCAAACCCGAAAAACGATTCATCCAAAAGTTTCTGTTCTGCGTCGAATTCCGGCTCCCAGTTGAAGTATTCCTGCCGCGCACTATTTTCGGAGACGGCGCTGTGAATTTGTCCCACTGCTTCTCTGAAGGACATGCTGTTTCGAAAGGCCGAACGCACCGGTAAACATTTTGCGAACAGGCCGAGCGCACTCTCGACCTCTTCATACTTGCGCCCATGATCGACATAGCCAACGACGAATTCCTGGCCATCCATGAGTCGCCACAGCACAAGCTGCCATGCAGTGAAGATGAGTTCGTCAACGCTCACCGTATCTTCGGTCGCGAGCGCAACCACCTGCCTGAAGAGATCGGGTTTCACACTGTCGCGATAAACATGTGGAGCAAAGAGAGTGGAAGAAGACGCCCGCTCGGCTACCGGAAGCCTGGCGTTGAGCAGTGAGCGAAAATCCTGTGTCGTCCAGTATTCCGTTCCCTGGTCCACATCGTCTTCACTCAATAGTTCGTGCTGCCACTCGGAAAACTGGAGATACTGGACCGGGTCGACGTGCTCCCGTGGCTGGCCCAACAATTCACCGTAATTCATCTCCGTGATGTGCAGCAGATTGATCAAAGTTCGGTTATCGGCACACAGGGCCGGCAGGGTTATTAGTAAAAGATTGCGCGACTCAGCGAGAGCAATGATGCGCGCGCGAACGAGTGGCCCCGCAGCCAGATCGAACGGCTGGACCAGTTCCTGATCCGCAAACTGTGAGATCTCGTCTTCTGCCGGTTGGCGTTCAAGGCTGGTCCAATCCAATGCCAGCCACTCGGGTTCAAGCTGGTCCACGATCACCTGCAACGGAACATTCATCCCGGGCACACGACAGAACGTGGTGCGGAGGATTTCATGATCCTCCACAGTTTTCTGGAATGCCTGCTTTAGCTGTTGGACCATCAACGGCCCGTCAAACAGGACTGCGACTTGTGAGTTGTAGACCGAGCCATCTCGCTGCAATAGCCAGAGGCGCCGCTGTTGCGGCGAGAGGCGGAATCCACGTAGGTGTTCGTTTTCCATGACAAATCCGAGATTTTCTCTGCGTCTCCGCGTACTCAGCGTCTCCGCGTTGAAATCGACGTGCGGGTAATTGGTCCAGGCTTAAACGCGGAGGCGCAGAGACGCAGAAAGTTTTTGCAAAAGTTGTTGTAGTTGAAGAAAGGATCCAGCCCGCTGCTTAAGTACAAATAATTTGATGTAACGGGCGGCCACAGCAGGGCCGCCCCTACCATTGCACTCAGGCGGTTGCTCCGCTTTCCAGTTCCTGATCCATGCGATAAAGATCGCCCATCGCCGCAAGTATCCGGCGCGAGCCTGAATATGGTCGTCGCCCGTGGGCGATCAGCATGTTGTTGAGGACCAGCACATCGCCTGCCTGCCAATCAAAGTCAACCGCTGTTTCCTGATAGACGCGCCTGACCTCTTCCAGGTCCGCTTCTTCAATCGGTGAGCCGTCGCCGAAACGAGCCTGGCGCGGCAACTTCTCTTCGCCAAACGAATCCAGCAATGGCTTGCGCATCTCCTGGTCCAGATTGGTAATGTGAAAGAGATGCGCCTGGTTGAACCACACCATCTCTCCTGTTTCGGGATGCCGGGCCACCCCCTGCCTGACTTGCCAGGTTTTCAGCCGATCTCCACCGCCCCACTCCCATTCGATTTGCGCGCGCCGGCAATACGCTTCTACTTCGGCCCGGTCTGTAGTTTGAAATACCGTTTGCCACGGCAGATCGATCCCGCTGCCGTAGTTTCGAATGTACATAACTTGTTTTGTAGCAAATCGCTCACGCACCTCTGGATTGATACGAGCATAAACTTCCCGACCGTCGGCGATCGGAGTTTGGCCGCCCGTAGCCGAGGGCTCCTGGCAGAAGAAACAGATCTTCATGGGCCAACTACGCGCGTAAGAGAACTCGTTGTGTAAGGCGATGGACTGGTCCGCCGGATACTCGGTCGAGGTGTAGATATCCTTCGCCACTTCAGTGCGCGGCGTCGAGCGCTCCTGGTACTTCATCGTGTTCGGCAGCAGTGAATTGACGATGGCCTGAAAATCTGTCACTGACTTCAAGCCAAAGTCGCGGAACAAAACTCCACCACCTTCAGCTATCTCTTTCAAGATCAACTCGCGGTTCGCAACTGTCCACTCGCGCAGGTCCACGTCTTTAACTACCGGGCTCACGACCATTGGAAGTCTTGTTCCGGGCTTGAGTGGGGCCATCTTGACGAGGGCTGCGGGTGCAAAATCGATCTGCCGCGGCTTTACGGTCATAAACTTTCGCCGCCGTTTTTCTTCGCGTTGTTTGTCTTCCATATCACGCCGACTTTTCTCTACCGCATCAAGCAATTCAAGCTGGCTCAACTTAGTCTCGGGCGCCGCGGTAACACTCGCGAGCAAGGTTTCGAAATTACTCATTAGACGATTGATGAGTGACGGCCCGAAGAGGTCTGTGTTGTACATGAAGGTCAGGCTCAACTCTTCGCCTACTTCAGAAGCCAGCAGTAGTAGCTCAAATTGGGCGGTGCCGGTGTCGATTTCAACGGGGGTAAGTTTCAAACTCCCCGAATCACCCATTTGGACTGCAGGAGTGTTCAGGAGAGAAAACGTAACTTGAAACAATGGTGAGTGGCTGCTCGTTCGCTTCGGCTGCAGCACTTCGACAAGTTTTTCAAAAGGTACATCCTGATGAAGGTAGGCATTCAAAGTGGTCTCGCGCACGCGCCGCAGTAATTCCGTGAAACTCGGATCACCCGAAAGGTCCGTTCGTAAGACCAACGTGTTGAGGAAACATCCGATCAGTTGTTCCGTTTCGAGCTGTGGTCGATTGGCGATCGGCGAACCTACGCAAATGTCCTCGGCCCCGGTCCAGTTATGCAAGAGCGCCTGATACGCAGCGAGAAGCGTCATGAATAAAGTAGCGCCTTCGGTACGTCCGAGTTTTCTTACTGCCGTGGTCACAGTCGCATTCAACCGGCGCGTATGACGCGCGCCGCGAAAAGTTTGTACAGCTTGGCGAGGTTGGTCAGGCGCCAGTTGCAGGACGGGGAGTTCGCCACCGAGTTGTCGTTTCCAATAACGGAGCTGATCTTCGAGCGCCTCACCTTGAAGCTGGTTTCGCTGCCAGTACGCGAAATCGGCATATTGAATGGGCAGCTCAGCCAACGGCGAAGGTTGTCCACTCAGAAAAGCTCCATAGAGTTTGACAAGCTCTTCCATCAGCAACCCGAGGGACCACCCATCGGAAACAATATGGTGCATCACCAGGACCACTAAGTGTTCTGTCTCGTCTAAGCGAAACAATCTCAATCGCAGCAATGGACCAGCGGCCAGATCGAAAGGTTGACTAGCCTCCCGGGTGACGAGCATGAGCGCTTCGGCTTCGCGATTCTCAGCGGGCAAAGTAGTTAAGTCGAACACTGGCAGATCTATTGAACCGGTCGCCTCAATCATCAGGGCCGGACGCCCGGCAACAACCGGAAAGGTGGTCCGTAATATCTCGTGACGGCGAATTACTTCCTCGACAGCCCGGTGCAGAATCGAGACATCAAGACTGCCGGAGAGACGAAAAGCTGCGGGCAAATTATAGAAAGCACTTCCGGCGCCCAACTGATCGAGGAACCAAAGTCGCTGTTGGGCGAACGACAGCGGCAAGTCCATCTCACGTCCGACGGCACTGACTGGTGGAACTCGACGGCGCACATCGCTTTGCAACAAGTGATCAATTGAGGCAGCCAATTCCCTGACTGTCGGACGTTCAAAAATCGTTCGTAACGATAGCTCGACTGCAAACACCTCGCGCAAGCGGGCCACCACTTGAGCGGCCAACAACGAATGACCACCAACGGCAAAGAAGTTCTCAGCCCGGCCAACTCGCTCGAGACGTAAAACCTGGCCCCATATTCCGGCGACTACTTCTTCGGTCGGCGTCTGCGCCGGTTCATAGGTCTGGGTGATTTGTGCCTGCAGGATTTTTCCAGGAGCTGGAAGAGCGCGCCGGTCCAATTTTCCATTCGCCGTCAGTGGTAACTCCGGCAACGTGATTAGGACACCCGGCACCATGTAACCCGGTAATCGTTGTTGCAGATAACTGCGCACTGCTTCGGTATCGAGACCAATCTCCCCAACGAGATAGGCCACTAACTGCTGCTCGTTGTTATCAGTGTCCTGATGGACCACCACTACGCACTCGCGAATTCCCTCATGGGCAGACAAGACACTCTCGATCTCTTCGAGCTCAATTCGAAATCCTCGTATCTTGACCTGCTGGTCCAACCGCCCCAGGAATTCGATATTGCCGTCACTCAGAAAACGAGCACGGTCCCCGGTGCGATACAAACGCCGGGACGTGTTGAAAGGATCCGGCACAAAGCGTTCAGCGGTAAGATCCGCTCGGCGCAGGTAGCCGCGGGCCAGATTAGCGCCGCCGATAAACAACTCGCCCGCCACTCCAATAGGCGCCGGCTGCAGCTCTGAATCAAGTAAATATATTTCGGTGTTGGCAATCGGACGACCAATCGGCACGACTCGCTTCTGGCCGCCCGGTTGAGATGGCCAAAAGGTTACGTCGATGGCCGCCTCGGTTGGTCCATACAAGTTGTGTAGTGCGGCCGGCAGGCGCTGGTGGAATTTTTCTTTCAAGTTGAAAGGCAATGCTTCACCGCTACAGAACACCTGGCGCAAAGAGCGACAATGATCGAGATCGGGCTGGTCCAGAAATACCTGAAGCATCGACGGGACAAAGTGCATGGTAGTTATCTTTGCCACCTCGATCAGGTCGATTAGATAAGAAGGATCCTGATTACCACCCGGTTTGGCCATGACCAGTTGCGCGCCGGTCATCAAGGGCCAGAAGAATTCCCACACCGAAACGTCAAAGGCAAACGTGGTCTTTTGCAGAACTCGATCAGTTGGTCCTAGTTGATAAGCTTCCTGCATCCAGGTCAGCCGGTTAAGTAATCCGCCGTGAGTATTCATCGCGGCCTTGGGTAGACCAGTCGAGCCGGAGGTATAGATTACGTAAGCGAGGTTCTCAGCTTCGAGATGCACGCGCGGATCATCTTTGGGAAAGATCGCTGTGCTGGTCCAGTCAGTGTCGAGGGACCAAACTTCGTGAGGCCAGTTTGAAAAACGCTCTCGCAGATCTTCCTGAGTGAGTAATAGTTCGACTTGCGAGTCGGCGAGCATGTAGTCAAGTCGCTGTGGCGGATACTCGGGATCCAACGGTAGATAAGCGCCACCGGCCTTGATGATTCCCAGCAACGCCACCACCATTTCCACGCTGCGGACCATGCAAACCCCGACAATCGTCTCGGCTTCGACACCAGCATTGTTGAGACGGTGCGCGAGTTGGTTCGCGCGTTCATTCAGTTCGCGGTAACAAAGAACATCCTCGCCGCATATCAAAGCTATCGCTTCCGGTGTTTCGTTCGCTTGCTTCGCGATCAGTTGCGGAATGAGATCGATCGGATACGACTTGCCTGTTTCGTTCCATTCAATCAAAAGCTGGCGTCGTTCGGCGGTCCCGAGTATCGGCAAGGCGGCCACTCGCTGATCAGGATCTGAAACTATTCCTTTCAGCAGTTCCTCAAAGTGGGCCAACATGCGCTTGATGGTCTGCTCTTCGAACAGGTCTGTGCTGTACTCGACAGTTCCCGAAACGTTTGGACCTGTATCGAGCAGATCGAAACTTAGATCAACCTTCGCGGTAGCTCGTTCAGCGTCAACCTGTTTGAGCGTGAGACCTGAAAGTTTCAGATCGTTACTGTCGACAGCCTGCAAACCAAACAACACCTGGAATAGTGGCGTGTAGCTGAGACTCCGTTCGACCTCCAACTCCTCCACCAGCTTTTCAAAGGGGACTTCCTCATGGGCGTAAGCTGCCAGCGATACCTCGCGCACTCTTTTTAACAACTCTCTGAAAGTCGGCTTGCCGCGCAAATCGGTGCGCAGCACAAGCGTGTTCACAAAGAAGCCGATCAGTCCTTCAGTTTCGGCCCGGGATCGTCCCGCAACTGGCGTCCCGATACTTACATCCTGCTGTTGCGTGTATCGCTGGAGCAGTGCCTGAAATCCCGCCGTCAGGACCATGAACAACGTTACGCCTTCGCTGCGGCTCAACTGTTTCAACCCGGCGGTCACTTCCGCCGAAAACATAAAAGCCAAACGGGCCCCGCGATAACTCGGAGTTGACGGTCTCGGATAATCGGTTGGCAGATCAATTAACTGGGGCGCATCACGCAGTTGCTGCTTCCAATATTTGACTTGCTCGTCAAGGACCTCTCCCTGCAACCGCCGGCGCTGCCAGAGTGAATAATCGGCATACTGAATCGGTAGCTCGGCGAGTGGCGACGACCGGTCATGACTGTAAGCTTCATACAAAGCTGAGATCTCACGCACGAGGATCAATCTGGAGAAGAGATCAGAAGCGATGTGGTGCATGGTAACGAGTATCACGTGCTCGTCAGGCGCGAGCTTCAGGAGGAGAACGCGAAAGGGTGGTTCACTGCTGATATCAAATGAGCGGCGTGCTTCTTCTCCTACGAGCCGCAAGGCATGCCGTTCTCGTTGGTCGCGATCCTCTTCCTGAAGATCGATGATCGGCAGTACGAGCGGCGTGGCGTCGTTGATTACCTGACCAGGCTGACCGTCGATCGTGACGAAGGTAGTTCTCAAGGTTTCATGACGTCTGACTACTTCGTTGATAGTCTGCTCGACGGCGCGGACGTTCAGAGATCCGGTGAGACGAATCGCAGCCGGAACGTTGTAAGCCGGATTGCCCGGTTCGAGTTGATCCAAAAACCACAGTCGTTGCTGCGCGAATGAAAGCGGATAGGGGCCGGGTTCAGTCCTGCGCGGAATGACCCGATCTGTCTGCGTAGTAATCCCTTTCCGCTTGAGTAACAACTCGAGCAGGGCGAGCTTCTCCGGAGTCAGGCTTCGATCGCTTGGCAAATTGCTCATTGAAGATTCGGGTGGTCCAACTGACTTTGACGAGTATCTTTCGGGTGAGATCGATCAGACGCTTTCGGCGAACTTTGCTTCACCGGCTTGCCTCATTAATTGCTCTGCTTCTTCAGGAGAAAGTTGTTCGAGTTCCTTCAAGGTCTCTGCGATTTGCTCAACCATGTCTGGCGAGCCCCACGCTTGTCCGATAAGGGTTACAACGCCTTCGACAGTGGGCGCTTCGAAGAGACCACGCAACGGAAGCTCTACCTGAAAAATTTCGCGCAGCCGGGCGATGATCCTGATTGCCAGTAAAGAATTTCCGCCCAGCTCAAAGAAGTTGTCCTGTACGCCAACGCGCTCGAGGCCCAGGGTGCCTTCCCAGATTCCCGCAACCACTTCTTCACCGGCAGTTCGCGGCGCGACGAAGTCTTTCTGGAGCGGCGCAACTTTCGAAACCGACATTTCCCGTAATGCAGCGCGATTGATCTTGCCGTTAGGCGTCAGAGGCAGAGCGTCAAGAGCCACAAAAGCGGCCGGGATCATGTGCTCGGGCAAACTCTCCTTGAGAAAGGCACGCAACTCAACGGTTGTCGGCGCCTCACCGTTAGCTGGAACAAGAAACGCCACCAACTGTTTTTCACCGGGCGCATATTCACGGGCCACAACCACTGTGTCCTGGACCGCCGGATGAGTGTTTAGCGCGTTCTCGATCTCTTCCAACTCGATTCGGAAACCTCTGATCTTTACCTGCTTATCGAGCCGGCCGAGAAAATCTATCTTGCCGTCAGCCAGAAAGCGCGCCCGATCTCCGGTGGCGTAAAAGCGCGCGCCTGCTCGTCGACTAAAAGGATCGGGCAGGAACTTTTCCGCCGTCAGATCAGATCGATCGAAGTAACCGCGGACAACTCCGATGCCGCCAATGTACAGATCGCCGGGAGTGCCAACCGGGACTGGTTGTAGAAATTGATCGAGAATGTAGATCTCCGTATTCGCAATAGGAATTCCCACTGGAACTCTGCCCTCGACGCTTCCGACCTGATGAGTCGCGGACCAGATAGTGGTCTCGGTTGGCCCATACATATTGTGGATTTCACACTTACTGGCCGTTTGCAGTTCCCTAACCAGCGGAGTGGGCAATTCTTCACCACCCAGGAAGAGGTATTGGAGCGCACCGAGGGAATCACGCGCGGGCGGATCGAGTGACAACATTCGGGCCATCGACGGGGTACATTGCAAATGAGAAATTTGGTGACGGACGATCTGGGCCGGCAGCGAATAGTCACGAACCGCTACGGGTGGTTCATTACTGAGTTTCCGGACTACATCCAGGTGGTCCAATCCGGACCGGACAGTATCTCGATCCAACCCGAAGTCTATTAAGCAGCCGACTTCATCCACGCCAATACCCTTGAGCCGGTCGACCATCTCGAGACACGTATCCGGAGTGCCCATCAAGCCGCTGGTTTCGAAGTACCGGTCAAACGCTTTCGCCGTAATCAGATCAATGTCCGCTTCGGATAGTTCAGACGTCAGGTCATAGCCAAGACCGCGTCTCATATTCTGGACCAGCCCGACTGAACTTTTCAGATAATTACTAAAAGGCCGGCGAACTTTTTCCCTGACAATGTCAAAGTCATCGCCAACGAAAGTGTGGAGCATGAGAGTTACATGCCCGTCACCCGGTCCTGCTTTCGCACGCCGCCACGATTCTCGATAGATGGCGATCTTTTCCGCCAGTTCATCAATGCTCTGGCCCAACAGGTGAGTGAGCAAACCGGCGCCGATTTCCCCGGCCAAACTAAAGGTCTCGGGATTTCCGGCGGCGGTCAGCCAGATCGGCAACTCGGACTGGATCGGCCGCGGCAGGATCTTCACTTCAACTTTGTTTCCGGCTGGACCAGGCACGAGCACCGATTCGCCGCGCCAGAGCCGGCGCACCGTCTCAATTTCCCGCATCATTATTTCTTTGCGATCCGTGAAGTTCTCCGGCGCTAACACAAAGTCGTTTGCATGCCACCCGGAAGCGAAAGAAACACCAACTCGGCCCCGCGAGACGTTGTCGACCATGGACCACTCTTCCGCGACGCGGATCGGATTGTGGAGTGGAAGCACTACGCTGCCGGCGCGAATTTTTATTCGCTCAGTGATTGCGGCAACCACTGCGCTCGTGATGGCCGGGTTTGGATACAACCCACCGAAGGCATGAAAATGGCGCTCAGGAGTCCAGACTGCGGTGAAGCCGTGCTGGTCCGCAAATTTCGCCCCTTCGATCAATAACTGGTACTTCTCCTCGACCTCTTCACGCTCGTCACTGGCGAAGTAGAAGAGACTGAAATCCAGCGGACGCTCATTGAACTTTCGGCGCGCCGTAACACGACCGAGATTGCTACCCAGGTCGGCTTGAACGACGACCTTGAAGCCTCGGGACAGTGTCCAGAGCAATTCGAGAACAGAGATATCAAACGAGATACTAGTCACCGCGAGCCAAACACCGGGAAACTCGCTGCCGATCCGCTCATCCATCCCGACGAAGAAGTTCACGACGTTTTCGTGTTGGACCATGACGCCCTTGGGACGGCCCGTCGATCCTGAGGTATAGATGACGTACGCCAGATTGTCTCCGCTAACTTCGCTCTCGGGATCTTCTTTGCTGTGGTCCTGAATCTCCTGCCCATCGTGGGCCAGTGTCACTATTTGCAGATCGGGCTTTGCAAAGCGTTCGCGCTTGCTCTCATCGGTGATTAGCAAAGCGGCGCCGGAGTCGGCGAGCATGTATTCGATCCGGTCCTTCGGATATCCGGGATCGAGCGGCAGATAGGCCCCTCCGGCTTTGAGAATTCCCAGGAGCGCCACCATCATTTCGACGCTTCGCTCCAGGCAAACTCCCACCTGCGTTTCTGGTCCAACTCCTTTCTGCTTCAGGTAGTGGGCCAGTTGGTTCGCGCGCTGGTTCAACTCGTCATAGCTCACCTCTTCGTCGCCCGAAACCAAAGCCACCGCTTCGGGCCAGCGTTTGACCTGTTGCTCGATCAACGCATGGACGCAGTGCGGTTCCGAATAGTCGACGTGGGTATCATTCCACTTGTTAATAATCTCCTCGCGTTCCGCTTCCGGAAGTAGACAAACTGAGTCGTATTTCTCTGCAGGCTCGGTTGCCATGCGAGTGAGTGTCGAAGAGTAGTAACTAACAAACGATTCGATCTGCTTCGGAGTAAACGCCGCTTCGTCAAGGCGCAAATTCAATTCAATCTGTGACGTAAACGGACTCAGATTGAACTCGGCCATGAATTTAAAATTTGTCTCCTGAATATCTTTGACGTCCAGCGGCTCGAGTTCCTGACGGGCCGAGTCGAGTCCGCGGTACACGTGAAAGTTGACGAAGATCATTCCCGTTTCGAAGAGTTGCTGTCCGCCCAGATCGTTTTGAATTGCCGCCAACGGGTAACGGCGATGCGGCATCATCTCCAACTCCGCCGCAAATGCTTCTCTGGCTAGATCGGTCCAGGCGCCGCCTTTCAATTTCATTCGCAGCGGTAGAGTGTTGAGAAACAATCCCAGCACCCGTTCTCCGTCCACATTGTCCGGGCGGCCATGCATCACCAGGCCAGTCACAATGTCGGACTCTCCGCTGATGAGACTGATGACCCGAACGTGGGCGGCCAGTAACACATCCTTCAACGGGAGTCCCGCCGACTGGGCCAACTGCTGTAAACCCTGGGAGACTTCGGCCGAGAGCGGCACTGGATGTTCCCTGACTTGAGCCACGCCTGGCTGCTCGGTTTCGGGCGCCAGCGACGGAAGGACTGTAAACGTACTATCGTTGAGTTTGTTGATCCAAAATTCTCGATTGGCAGCGGAACTCAACGCTTCGCGCTCGAGCGCAACAAAGTCTCGATAAGAAAGGGTGAGCGCAGGATCCGCGGGCAGTTCAACGCCGCTGAGCAATGCCAGGTACTTTTGGAAAAGTTCGGTAAAGAGTGACGACGTGCTCCAACCGTCGATGACGGAATGATGCCGGCTAAGCGTGAATTGGAAACTGTCGTCCGTCCGGCGGTGGATCTGGTATCGAACGAGCGGCGCCTCGTTCCACTGGAAATGACGTTTTCGAGTCACTTCCAAATAGCTGTCAATTAGCCTTTCCTGTTCCGCCGTGCTCAAGCCTCGAAGGTCCTCGACATCCCACGGCGCTGGCACTGATTTGTAGACCAGTTGCAAGGGTTCGCTGTAACTCGAAAGGTTGAAAGCCGTACGCAGGACCGGATGGCGGGCGGTAACACTTTCGATCGCCTGCAGCATCTTCTGCGAGTCCCAGCCGCATTTCAGATGAACACTGGTGATGTCGTGATAGATCGAACTACCGGGAGTCAGTTCGCTATGAAACAGCATCCCTGCCTGCAGATTTGCGAGTGGATAAGCGTCTTCCAATTCTTCCCGCGGTAGCTTTTCTCGGTCTTCGATCGCGAGCAGACTAAAAGGTTCTGTTTGAGAAATTTCCTGTTCTTCGGACGGAGCTTCTTCCAGTCTGCTGGCAAGTTCATAGATCGTCGGCTGCTGAAACAACTGCTGCATGCTGAAATGAAGATTCCGATCCTGGGCCAACGCGAGTATCCGGATACTGCGAATGGAATCTCCGCCAAGAGCAAAAAAGTTGTCATGGATTCCCACTCGCTCAAGATCCAGAACCTGGGCCCAGATCTGGGCCAGGGCTTTTTCTTTGTCGGTGCGCGGCTCGACGAAGGTCCGATTTACTTCGCGGCCCAGCTTCTCCAGGGCCGGCAAAGCGCGTCGATCGACTTTACCGTTCGGCGTTAAGGGCAATGCGGGAAGGACCAAGATAACGCGCGGGACCATGTGAACTGACAACTTCTCTTTCAGAAAATCACGGAGTTCATCGTCTTTCAAAGGCTGTCGTTGATCGCTGCCGGCCACGTACGCCACCAGCCGCTTATCGCCCGGCCCATCTTCGTGGACCAGCACCGTGGCCGCCGCTACGAGCGGATGGTCCAAAAGTGCGGCTTCAATTTCACCCGGCTCAATTCGGAACCCGTTAATCTTTACCTGGTCATCGATGCGTCCAAGAAACTCAATATTGCCGTCCGATAAACGGCGCGTAAGATCACCCGTGGCGTAGAGTCTTTCGCCCGGGGTCTTGCTGAAATGATTAGGAATGAAACGTTCCGCGGTAGTGTCCGGCGCATTGAGATAACCGCGCGTCAGATTGTCCCCGGAAAGAAAGAGTTGGCCCACCACTCCGATTGGCGCCAATTGAAGATGCGGATCGAGAATGTATGCCTGGGTGTTCGTTAACGGACGACCCAGTGGAACAGTTGCGCGGCGCGGCGTCGACTCGTCAGCAACTTCGTAGGTCAACACTCCTACCGTGGTTTCGGTTGGCCCATAGTGATTGAGAATGCGTGACTCCGGAGCCACACTGCTGATCTTGTCAATCAACGTCCAGGTCGAAGCTTCACCGCCGAGCACCAGCCTCTGTCGCGGCAGCAGACGGGCGGGATTTTTAGCAGCCATTAACGCAGTCAGATGCGAAGGCACGATCTTCAAACAATCGATCTTCTGCCGCTCGATATAGTCAGCCAGTGCTTCGGGATCGACCGACCGTTCCTCAGAAATCAAATGCAAGGTGCCACCCGTAGAGAGCGCCGGAAAGATCGCAGTGTTCCCCAGGTCGGCAGCAATGGTTGAGACAGTCGCAAAAATGACTCCCGGCGGCAGGTCCAAACGTTCAAGAATCGCGTGCCGGTAGTTATTCACCTGCCGGTGCTCAACACCGACCGCTTTCGGAAAGCCCGTCGAGCCCGAGGTGTAAATAATGTAAGCGAGATTTTCCGGGACCACGTCGCGGTTGAGATTTTCAGCACTCTCGCGCGCAATCGCATTCCACCCGGTATCGAGACTAATTGTTTGACCTTGAAATTCGGAGAAGGCTGGCCGCAGTCGTTCCTGAGTCAACAGCATGTCCGCGTTAGCATCAGCAAGCATCCGCAATAAGCGGGCCGATGGTATTGCCGGATCGAGCGGAACGTAAGCGCCGCCGGCCTTCAGGATGCCCAGGAGTGCAACTACAGTTTCGATCGAACGATGCGTACAAAGTCCAACCCGTACTTCTGGTCCAACCTGATGCTTCCGCAGGTGATGGGCCAGTTGGTTCGCCCGTGCGTTCAGTTCGCGATAACTTAGTTCCTCGTCTTCAAAAACCAGCGCGATTTTTTCCCCGGCGCGGGCTGCGTGTTCCTCAAAGAATTGGTGCAAACATGCTGACGTTGGCAGGTCACAGTCCGAGCCAGCGGACAGATCCAACAAACGTTGGCGCTCGACCGGACCAAGAATATCCAACGCCCAGAGTGGCGCATCCGGAGTCTTGAGCACGCTCTTCATTAATTGCTGAAACTGATCCGCTACGCCGCGTACCCATTCCTCGGTGAGTAAGGTGGAGTTGTAATGAAACTCCGTAGTCAAACCTTCCGCATGTTGTCGAACTGACAGTCGCAACTTGAATTTGTCGTGACAAACATACTGGTCCAATTGAGTGAACGAAACGTTCGCCGCCTCGCGTGGCGGCTGTAGCGAAACGAAATCGAAAGCGATCGCCGGATAGACTGGACCGGCGCCATTTGAGTCGGACGCGTCCCATGAAAAGTAGTCCTGACCTGCTTCGCCCTTGCTGATGACTTCGCGAGTCCGGGCGATGACGGTAGCAATGGAATCGTCCTCGGCTAATTTGAACTTGAGTGGAAGGTTAGTGGTAAACAGACCAAGACTTTGTTCCAACGTCTCGTAGGTACGGCGATCGTAAGCGACGCCGATTAAAAACTCGGACTCCTCAGTCAACCGCCACAAGAGCACTTGCCAGCACGCCAGGAGAAACGGACTCAACGTCAGATCTTTTTCGCGAATGAAATTCTCCACTGCCGCCAGCAACTCCGGCTCGGTAGGAATGGACCAGACAGCGGGCTTCCATGAACGATCAGCGACGGTCGGACTTTCCAGCGGTAGCGTCAAATCCAGTTGGTCCACATCGAGACGCCAGTTGTTGCGCTCTTCTTCTGTGTCCTGCGAGGCAAAGAGATCGTGTTGCCATTCTGCGTAGTCGATGTACTGCAAAGGCTCTTGCCCGGTTGCGGGTTTGTCGGCGCCGCCGTAAGCGAGGCTGATTTCCGAAAGCATGTTCTCGAGACTGACAACATCCGCACAAAGCGCCGGCAAAGTGATTACTAAAAGATGACGAGCCGGCGAAAACTTAATGAGATCGCAACGCAAGGGCCGGCTGTTGGCCCAATCTATTGCCGAACTTCTTGCGGCGCTTATTAGCATTTCGGACTCGGCATTCTGAGTTTCGACATCCAGGCTGCTGAGATCGTATTCAGTGACCGTGAGTACCCCACCAGCATCGACTGTCTGCAGAGGCAGCGTTGCCCCGGCAATACCAAGGAAGCCGGTGCGCAGGACTTCGTGGCGTTGCACTACCTCATTCAAGGCGGTCGTCAATCGTTCGCAGTCGAGCAACCCTTCCAACAGGACCACACTCTGCGCTCGATAGGCGTGGCTCTGGTCCAGTCGCTGCAATAGCCAGACTCGCTGTTGCTGGTGCGACAACCGAAAACCTTCGATTGCTTGTTGTGACATTCGCGAACTCTTAAGTGAAATGGGACGAAACTAAATATCGGTTACGGCGATGGCCCGCCGCGTGACGTTCTGCAAACGACTGAGATTGGCCTGTCGCTGCTCGTTCTCCTGATTGACCTTGCGCGCCTTTTCTTCTTCAAGCACCGCGCGAGTAACTTCAGCCAGGGTCAGCTCGGGACGGTTTACACAAAAGCGTAGGAATGCTTCAAACCGGTTGGCTAATCGGAAAATTGTTGACGGCAGAAAAAGATCGGTGTTGTATTCGATGGTCCCGTTGAGGCCCTGCACTGACTCCAGCAGGTTTAGTCGCAAATCATAATGAGTAATGCCGTGGTCCACCGGGAAACCGGTCACCTTTAGATTGGAGAGTGGCCTGGGTGCGGGCGCGACCTGATAGAGAAACCAGACTCCAAACAATGGCGTCTGGCCCATGTCCCGCTCCACCTGAAGCGCTTTCACCACAGTCTCAAACGGAATGTCCTGATGAGCATGCGCAGCTAACACCACAGCTCGCACGCGCGCGAGTATTTGTTCGAAAGTCGGATTGCCGGAAAGATCAGTACGAAGCACGAGGGTGTTAACAAACAGACCTATCACGCCTTCAAGTTCAACGCGCTGGCGATTGTTTACGGGGGTGCCGACTACCATGTCGCTGTGGTCTGCAATCGAGTGGAGAAGAATCTTGAGTATGGCGAGCAACACAATAAACGTCGTGGTGCCGGCCTGACGACTAAGAGCTTCTACCTGGTCCAATAGCTCGGGGTTGAAAGACAGGCGGTGCTGCGAACCATGAAACGTCTGCATTGCCGGACGAGGCCGATCTGTAACCAGCTTCGGAAGTGAAGTTACGCCCTGCAACTGCTGCTTCCAGTAATCAAGTTGGGCGGCGATCAGATTTGCCTGGGAGCGCTCGGTTTGCCAGTACGCATAGTCGCCATATTGAATTGCTAAGTTGGGCAGCGGCGCTGACTTTTCCATGGTCAAGGCTTCGTACAAAGTCACCAGTTCACCGATGAAAAGATCAATGGACCAACCATCAGAAATAATGTGATGCATCGTCAACAAAGCAATATGATCGTTCTCGCTTAGCCGCACCAGACTCAGGCGTACAAGTGGTCCACGTTCGAGATCGAATGGCTGTTGGGCCTCTCGTACTGCCACCGCTGTACCCACTGACTCGCGCACTGCCTTTGGTAAGTCGCTTAAGTCAATGACTGGTAACGGAGCCGCAACGGCCTCTGAGATCTGTTGGGTGGGCTCACCATTTACAAATCGAAAAGTCGTGCGCAGAGCTTCATGTCGATTTACTTCCTGCTGAAAACTTTGCTGCAGCGCCGCAACTTGCAGCGGCCCTTCAAGTCGTACGGCGGCAGGGATGTTGTAAGCGGGAGTGCCTGGAAATAACTGCTCGATAAATAACAAGCGTTCCTGTGCGAAAGAGAGCGGGGCCGTTTGGCGATCCGGTCGTTTTCCGATCGGCTCTGATCCGCCGGCCAGCATCGCTTCTTTTTGTAACGCCTTCAGAAGCAGTGCTCGCTTGGTGGGTGAAAGCCCTTCGAGTCGTTCCCGGCGACGACTGGTCTTTGACTCTGGTTCGCTAGCCATGTCCATTAACTTGTAAAAACTGAAGAGGAGAGATTCAAAAGCGAAACTAAGATTGCGCAGTTGGGAACGGCGGTTCCCCCCGCTTACTCTGAATGAAGACACCATCGAGGTATTTTTAACTGGACCAGCGGGGGTAAACCGCCCTTCCCAACTGCGCTGGTCCAAGGCTCACATTCACTTGAATGAATTTTGTAGAAGGGCTAAGAACTAACGACTGAGGATCACTGCAATATCATTGTCCAACTGGTTCGCTACCACAATGTCGGCTTTGCCGTCACCATTCAGATCACCGAGCGCGACGCCGTTTGGTTGGCGGCCCACCGGAATGTTGTAGCCGGCCGCAAAACCACCTTTTCCATTACCGCGAAGAATCGTCAGATTCTGACTCCCCGAATTGCAGACAGCGATGTCGAGATT
The DNA here is from genome assembly GCA_036518995.1 of Pyrinomonadaceae bacterium. Taxonomy (GTDB): domain Bacteria; phylum Acidobacteriota; class Blastocatellia; order Pyrinomonadales; family Pyrinomonadaceae; genus PSRF01. The sequence goes on from DATDMC010000030.1 coordinate 39,212, forward strand.
ACCGTCACCATCGATGTCACCGATTGCGAGTCGAGTCGGCGCGGAGCCGGTGGGAAAGGGTGAACCTTGCGCCACGTTGAAGCCGCCTTTTCCATTTCCCAGCAGCACCGTCACTCCATCGTTCTTCAGATCATCGGGCCGTCCCGAATAGTTCACTACAGCCAGGTCTTGATTGCCGTCCTTATTAATGTCCGCAATCGCAACTCCGAAGGGATTCTTTCCGGCGGAGAACGGTGATCCGGACGCATCGGTAAAACTTCCCTTGCCGTCACTGAGCAGAATCGTCACGCTGTCTCCTTCAAAGTTTGTCGTCACGACGTCGGAAAATCCGTCGTTGTTAAAATCGGCGACGCGTAGTCGCTGGTAAGGCATCTTGCCGACGGGAAACAGCCGACCCGGTGAAATAAAATTTCCCTGACCGTCGCCAATCAGGACCTCAACCTGATTTGTCTGCCAACTTTCGACGATTAGGTCCGCATGATGATCACCATTGAAATCACCCGAAGCGATACCATGCGGATGAGGCTTGCTTGCAACTTTCAATGGGGATTGCGGCGCCGGTTTGAAGCCTCCGAGGCCGTCGCCTAAAAGCAAGGTCACGTTGTTGGACTCATGATTCGGGAAAGCGAGATCGACATGACCGTCTCCGTTTAGATCAACTACAGCGATATCGTTCGGCGCATGACCGGCCGGAAACGGCGATCCGGCGGCAGGCTTGAAGTTCCCGAGGCCATCTCCTAACAGAACAGTGGCATTGTCACTGGAAGTATTGGCCACGACTATGTCCAGCTTACCCGAGCCTCGCAGATCGGCGAGCGCCACGCTCGCGGGCCCCGTTCCGGCGGGCATTCGTTTCAGGTTAGGAGGATTCGACATCGTTTTCGGACCCTGAAAGCCGCAACCCATCAGGCACGTCTCCAGCAGGATTAATATGAATAAGGTAGAGGTCATGGTCCACATTGGTATTAATCGGTTTATCCGCAGATATACAGATTGGGTTTGCAAAAGTCCTTCTTGGTGGCGATGAGGTCAGTACCGTAATGCGGTAGCATCGGGTTGCGCCACAGACTGAGATCCACAAAATCAACCTGAC
>DATDMC010000031.1:0-14958 GCA_036518995.1 Pyrinomonadaceae bacterium
AGGCGGCACAGCCGAGACGAGCATCACTAGGAAGATTTCAAAATTATGCAATACCGAGACAGGGGCGTTGCCCACTGTTGTGAGGCATGGCTCTGCCTTGCCGCAACAAGTCCCTCAACAAATTCCCGGGCTACGCCCTCCCTCAAACACAAAAAACGGAAACTCATTCTGATTGTCTCTTTTACTCAAATGACAAACCAGATTATGTACAGCGAAAGCCTACAAAGAGCGGGGCAGGGGCAAGCTAATGTATCGCTGCGCGATATTGCAAGCGTCGTCTTCCGACACAAACTTTTGATCTGTGTGACGTTCTTAACCGTCGCTGCGGGTACCGCAGTCGTCACCTTCATGATGCCGAATCAATACGAGGCGCGCATGAAGATACTCGTTAAGAACACGCGTGCAGATGTTCCTATCACTCCCGAACGCACGTCCGGACTAAACGGCGCGGCGCCAGAAACCGAAGTCTCGGAAAACCAGATCAACTCTGAAATCGAGTTGCTCACCAGTAAAGATCTGCTTAACCAGATCGTCACTGAATGTGGATTGACTGCCAGCCACCCGTCCACTTTGCAGCGTCTTGGGCTCAAGGAAGCGCCCAAATCTGAAGCCGCAAAGATCGAGGAAGCCACCGATCGATTGACTAAAGCGCTCGTCATCGAACCGGTGAAAAAAGCCAGCATTATCGAGATTACCTACACTTCCGAGTCACCCGAAAAAGTGGCTGCAGTGTTGAATAAACTTCGCGATCTCTACCTCGATAAGCACGTCAAACTGCATCGTCCGCCGGGTACTTTTGAATTTTTCAAAACGCAGGCCGACGACTATGAGCAACAACTGCAAGCCGCCGAAAAGGACTTCTCCAATTTTCAGCAATCGATGAACGTTGTTTCGCTGGCTCAGCAAAAGGAACAGACCGTTTCGAAGCTGACCGACACTCGTTCGAAGCTACTCGAAACTCAAACCGCGTTGCGCGAAGCAGGTGACCGCATCGATCGCATTCAACAACAACTGCGGACGGTCCAACCACGCGTTGTCACCCAAAGTCGCACGTTGCCGAACCAATATTCTGCTGAACGACTCAACACGATGATCGTGGAGTTGCAGAACAAGCGCACGCAGTTGCTGACCAAGTTTCGTCCCGACGATCGACTGGTGAAGGAAGTTGATCTGCAAATTGCGCAAACACGCACTGCGTTGCAGAAAGCCGTTAAGGAAACAGCAGTTGAACAAGCGACGGATCTAAATCCCCTCCGCCTGAATCTGGAAGGTGACCTCGCGCGCGCCCGGATCGATGAAGCGGGGGCGAAAGGACGACTCGAAACGTTGACGGGCCAGGTGCAGGAATACGAAACACAGCTCTCGCGTCTCGAAAGTATTACGGCCCAATACGACGACATGTCGCGCAAGGTCAAACAAGCTGAGGAAAACTATCAGCTTTACAACAAGAAACAGGAAGAAGCGCGCATCGCGGATGAGTTGGACCAGAACAAGATCACAAACGTGTCGATCGCGGAAGCGCCAGTGCAACCGCAGTTGCCGTCGAAACCGAATCGTCCAGTGAACTTACTGCTTGGTTTAGCGCTCGGGTTGTTGTTGGCGGCGGGCAGTGTGGTGACGGTTGAGTTGTTACGCGAAACAGTGAACACGCCACGTGAACTTGAGTCGTTGCTTGGTAGTCCGGTTTTGGCGGCGTTGCCGAAAGATCGCGTCGCTGCCAAACGCGCGTTAATTATTGAAAAGCCGAGACTTGCGTTGCCTCGCGCGCCGCAGGTGGTTGAAGCGAAGTTTGCGGCAAAAGAAGGAACGGGTAGTTAGGAGCGCAGGCGTCCTCGCCTGCCGGTTTGATATCGCGCTTGATCGCACCAGTGTTGGCGTCAAAATTTTGTTGGCGACGTAAGCAGGCGAGGACGCCTGCGGTCCTATTATCGGAACATTATGGGCTTCTATTTAGAAATTATTCGCAACGTTTTTCAGGCGCTTGATGAGGAAGGAAAGCTGCGCAATCGCATTGTCGCTTTCACCTCAGCCACGCGTGGTGAAGGTGTGAGCTATGTCGTCAATACGATTGCCAAAGAGCTTGCCGAGCAAACACACAAGCGAGTGCTGGCTGTCGATGCAGTTGGGCTGCAGAACATTCGTGTTCCTGAACCAAGTCAAATCGTCCGTCACTGCTCTGAGACTCAACTCGACAACCTCTTAACGTTACCTGCGGAAGCAGTTGTTAAGGGCTTGGTTGGTTTGCGAAAGCCGACCGAAGTCAAAGACTGGCACGCCGATCCCGAATATCGTGCGGCTTGTTTGAAAGCACTGCGTTGGAATTTCGACTACATCATCGTTGATTGCCCGTCGCTCGATATTTCATCGGATGCAACGCTTCTGGCGCCGATGATCGATGGCGTATCCATCGTGGTCCAGGCCGGCAAAACGCGGCGCCCGCAAATTCATCGCGCGCGGCAGACGGTAGAAAACGTGGGCGGCAAATTCCTGGGTTTTGTACTCAATCAACGTAGCTATTCAGTTCCTAATTGGTTGTATCAAAGACTGTAGTTCAGCTCTGCGTCTCAGCGTTCTTTGCGTCTCGGCGGTGATGATTTTCCGCACATTGAAACGCAGAGACGCAAAGGACGCTGAGACGCAGAGGATTAATGAGGCGGGAAATGAAATTTCTAGTCGTCACTCTATTTTTACTTTCGATAACTGTCGCGACATACGGACAGGCGCCTACGCTGGGTGTCTACGGTCGCGATGATCGATACACGCTGAATCCCGGCGATGTGATCGATGTGCAGTATCGCTACACGCCCGAGTTCAATCAGACAGTCACGATTCAACCTGATGGCTTCATCTCGTTGGAAATCGGCGGCGACCTGAAAGTTGTAGGTCGCAATCTCACGCAGGTCCGCGCGTTGATAATGTTGAAAGCTCGCGAACGACTCGCGTCGCCTGAAGTGAATGTAATCCTGAAAGAGTTTCAGAAACCTTTTGTGGTGGTTGCTGGTGAAGTGATGGCGCCGGGCAAGTTTGAATTGCGTGACCGAATGACGGCGATTCAGGCGTTGTTGCTGGCCGGCGGTTTCAAAGACTCCGCAAAGTCGTCGCAGATTCTGGTCTTTAGAAAATTGAATGCTGACACGGCGGAAGTGAAGAGTCTCGACTTTAAAACACTGAAGAAGACTGCGGATCTGGAGAACGATCTGACGTTGCAGGCGGGCGACATGATCCTCGTTCCGCGCAACCGGATCAGCAAGGTGGAGCGTTATGTGCGCCTTGCGAGTATGGCGGCGTTTCTAAATCCACTCGTGAGATAGCAGTTCTTACTCTGCGTCTCCGCGTCTCTTTGTGCCTCTGTGTTGAAAATCGAGGTGCGAATAAATGGATCAGGTTTTCAACACAGAGACGCAGAGAAGCGCAGAGACGCTGAGAAAGATAGAGAAGAACATATGGTTGCCCGACACGGACAAATAACGAATGCAGCTCTGAAGGTTAGCGATCTTGCGCTGATGTTCGCCGGATTGAGCCTCGCGATCATCGTTAACTACGCACCCGAAGCTTCGATTTCCTTTTCGGATTACGCCGTCGACTTTCTCCACACGCGGGTGAAGGTTGGCAACGCTTTGTTGTGCGCGCTGATGGTTACCGTTTGGTACATCCTGTTCAATGTTCAGGGTGTTTACCGATCGCACCGGCTCAGTTCGTTTTTTGAAGAGCTCAGGGAAATTGGCGCTGCCGTCGCGCTCGCTTCGTTTACGCTCTTGATGTTTGCGCAGATCGGCCGCTGGCCCACGATCACTTTGGAGACAGCAGCTTGTGTCGGTCTCTTTGGTTTTGGGTTGATTACGCTGATGCGCGTTTCCTTGCGACTCAACCTGCGACGTTTGCGTCAACGAGGCAAGAACCTCAAGACGCTTGTGATTATCGGCGGTGGCACACGGGCCCAATGGTTCGCCACCCAAATCCGTAAACGAAACGATCTCGGCTATCGCATTCTCGGTTATCTCGACGCCGATGAACGTTTCGAAAACGGCGTGAGTGACATCCCGTGGCTTGGCGAACTGAATAATCTTTCACAAATCATTGCGAACGATGTGGTTGACGAGGTAGTCGTCGCGCTGCCGATCAAATCTCAGTATGACCACATCGAATCGGCCATCAATCTACTGGAAGAGCAGGGAATCATGGTCCACCTGTTCTCCGACGCATTCGAACATCAGCTCGCACGCTCGCGACCTTCCGAGTTTGCGGGAGCACCACTTCTGTCGTTACACAGCGCGCCCCCGGCAACCTGGAGAACGGAGACTAAGAGGTTGATGGACATCGTAGTCTCGTCCATCGCCCTCATTCTTCTTGCTCCGTTGCTTGCGCTTGTTGCTTTGATAATCAAACTCGATTCTGACGGTCCGGTGTTCTTTGTTCAGGAACGCGTTGGCTTTAACAAGCGTCGCTTCCGGATGTTCAAGTTCCGCACGATGGCGATCGACGCCGAAGCGCGGATGAAAGAGATCGAACATCTCAACGAAAAAACGGGACCAATCTTCAAAATCAAGAATGATCCACGTATTACGCGTGTAGGTAAGTGGCTGCGGCGGACCAGTATTGATGAACTGCCTCAGTTTTTGAATGTGTTCTTTGGCGACATGAGTGTGGTTGGTCCAAGACCGTTGTCAGTGCGGGATGCAATGCGCATGGAAGTAGCCTGGCAGAAACGCCGGTTTAGTGTGAAGCCAGGGTTGACTTGTTTGTGGCAGGTATCGGGACGCAGCAATCTGTCGTTTGAGCAGTGGATGCAACTCGATCTGGAATATATCGATCGTTGGTCACTCGCGTTGGACGGGCAGATTTTGTTGAGAACCGTACCGGCAATTCTGATGGCGAGAGGCGCGAGTTAAAGAATTTCTCTGCGTCTCTGCGTTCCCTCTGCGCCTCTGCGTTAAAAATAAGGTTCAAGTAAGCGGACGTAATTTTTAACACAGAGGCGCGGAGGGAACGCAGAGACGCAGAGAAGGCATTCGAGAGGAGCGAGCTTGAAATGTTGGTGAACACGGAATTTAAAGCACCGGGCGCGGAGAGTTTTCTCCCTGGCGAACTCGTTGAGGTCCTTTCAGAGGCTGAAATTCTTGCGACTCTCGATGAGAAAGGGACGTTTGAAAAGCTTCCTTTTATGCCGGAGATGCTGAAATTCTGCGGCAAGCAGTTTCGTGTTTCGCGTCAGGCGTTTAAGACTTGTGTCGACGATCAGGAAATGCGCGAGTTTGACAGCACAATTTTTCTCGAAGAAGCGCGTTGCGATGGATCGGCCCATGGTGGTTGCGGTCGCGCGTGTTTAATTTTCTGGAAGACAGCGTGGGTGAAAAAGATCGGCCCGGTTTCGACGCCGGTTGTAAATGCGGTTCCGAAAGTTACGCCCCGTGATCTGGTTTCGCTCGCTCATCGTGACGGTCAATACTTTTGCCAGTCAACTGAAATTCTCAATGCCTCGAAGCCGTTGCCGTGGTACGAACCGACGCAATATGTGCGCGATCTAACACTCAATCGCACATCATTTTCCGAGTGGCTGCAAAGTCTCTTCATCGCGTTCTATAACAAGCTTGCCTACATCTTTAAGTTCAAGTCGTGGAAGTTTGTGGCCGGCGAGAACGAAGGACCTTCGACTGAGCCGTCCTTGAATTTAAAGCCAGGTGACCTGGTCCGAGTTAAGTCGTTGGCCCAAATTGCCAAAACGTTGGATGCCAACGGCAAGAACAACAATTTACTCTTTGCGCCGACCATGATGAGTTTCTGCGGCCAAACTATGCGTGTTCAGGACCGCGTGGACAACATCATCCTCGAAGCGACTACGAAGCAACGGAAAATCAAAGACACGGTCCTGCTCGAAGGTGCTACCTGCGACGGTGTTTGCCACCGCCTCTGCCCCCGGCAATCGTTTCTCTTTTGGCGTGAATGCTGGCTCGAAAGAATTTAAGATTTCAGATTGCAGATTGCAGATTGCAGATTGAGCTGCTAACTGATGGGCCACATTAGTCTGGTAGGTTGATATCACAGCACCGCCTCGCGGACGCGTTCAATCTGAAATCTGAAATCTTAAATCTGCAATCTTAAATCTCCCGTTCCTGAAATTTCGCTTCAATTCTGACTCTTATTCCTTTAGACCTACAGGAAAGGCAGAGTCAGAGTGTCGAAAATTGCCCTCGTACACGATTACTTTATTCAAATGGGTGGCGCCGAACGCGTCGCTGCGGTCATGCATGATTCCTTCCCGACCGCGCCCATTTACACCACCGTCGCTCTAGAACACAAACTTCCCAACGAACTAAAAGGCGCTGACATTCGCACTTCGCCGATGCAGTTGTTGCCGGCAATGGAGCGACGCTTTCGTCAGTACTTCATGCTTTATCCATTCGCGGTCGAACAGTTTGATCTTTCCGAGTACGACCTGATTTTGAGCAGCAGCTCCGGCTACGCGAAGGGCGTGCGTCGTCGTCGCAACGCGATCCACGTCTGCTATTGCCACACGCCGATGCGTTGGGTTTGGCGCTATCAGGACTACGCCGAACGCGAAAGCTTTGGCGGTATGGCCCGTAAGGTGCTGCCCATCTGTTTGTGGGGACTCAAGAAGTGGGACCTGCGCGCGGCCCAACAACCAAACTACTACATCGCCAATTCACAAGTTGTCGCCGACCGCATTAAGAAAATTTACGGTCGCGAAGCGATTGTCATTCCGCCTCCAATCGACGTCGATCGATTTGAGCCTGCCGCGAACGTCGAAGATTACTACCTGATTCTTTCACGCCTCGTTCCTTACAAGCGCATCGATATCGCGATTGAAGCTTGTAAGAAACTGAAACGCCGCCTCGTGATCATTGGCGATGGTCCAGATCGTGAACGGCTCGAAAAACTCGCTGGGCCGGAAACGCAGTTCCTCGGTCGCCAGAGCGATACGCAGGTGAACATCTACGCAAGTCGTTGCCAGGCATTGTTGTTTCCCGGCGAAGAAGACTTCGGCATGGTGCCGTTGGAAGTGAATGCTTCCGGTCGACCTGTAATTGCTTATCGTGCTGGCGGCGCGGTGGAGACTGTAGTCGAAGGCGTAACCGGGTTGTTCTTCGACAAGCCCGAGAGTGCATCGCTGATCCAGGCGATCGAAGAGTTTGAAAGCTTGAACTGGAACAGTGCGGTGTTGCGTCGTCACGCTGAAAAGTTTGATCGCAAAGTATTTTCATTCAAGGTTCTGCAGTTTCTTGGTTCGGTCGCGCCTTCGTCGTGCGCCAGCGAGTTGTTGGCCGGCGCCCGTTTGTTGTCAGGGATAAAACCGGTGCGCACGTGGCCGCGTCTCGCGGTCAGTCACTAAAGATGAGCAGCAACGTCATAGTTCAACCAAGCCGATCGACCGGTCCAGCCAAGCTGTGGCCGGTCGCGACGTTGCCGACGTCTGCGTTTATCGTGTGGGCGTTAACTACTGGTGGCGAAGCGTTGCGCTGGTTGGGTTTGTCTGGAATGTTGGCGGCGCTGGCTATTCCGATGTTGGCAAGCCTGGAAGCCGGCCTAATCGCAATGATGATCTTCGAACCATTGCGAGGCTTGCTGCGACGCGCGCAGTACATCTTTTTAACTTACACGCAGTCGGATCCCATCCACGTGATCACACCGCTGATCACGTTGCTCGCCTTCATCGCGTTGTTACAGCGACGACGACTTCAGATCCTGACTGAGACGCCGCTCGCGAAGCTCGTATCGATCCTGGCGCTCATCTATTTCCTGCAGATCTTCAATCCATTACAGGGCGGTTTGGCCGTTGGTTTCTCCGGCGCACTTTTCATTCTCGTGCCGATGGCGTGGTTCTACTTCGGCACAGAAGTTAAACCTGAGTTCATGCGCAAAGCGATGGTAGCAATGGTTGTGCTCGCGCTGCTTACGTCGTTCTACGGTCTTTATCATCTCGCGGTTGGTTTTCCGGCTTTCGAACAGTATTGGCTCGATCACACCGATGCCTACGATTCGATCTCAGTGGGAAAAATTCAGCGCGCACTCGCGACTTTTAGTAGCGCGGAAGAATGGGGCCGTTACCTGCAGGTCGCGGCAATCATCGCGTTTGGTTTTGGCGCCGGCGCTACACAAAAACTGCACAAAGCGGGCTGGTTCTTCTGTGGTGGCGCGCTTAGCGTGATGCTTTTGTTCACCGGTCAACGCACTGCGATCTTTGGTTTGTCACTTGGTGTCGTTGGTTTGATTGTCCTTGCTGCACGTTCGCTCGGAAGCGGTTTGGCTCGCGTCGCGATTGTACTCACGCCGATTCTACTGGTTACGTTTTTGGCGAAGGCGCCGACCAACGACGACGTGATGAGCAAGTCAGACGATGACAAGTTCGGCACTGTGCTTTCACACAGTACGCGTGGCGCGCTGGATCCGACGCACGAAGACAGTCTTCAGGAACGTTTTAAAACGTGGACGTACCTGGCGACAGACGTGTTGCCGAAGAACCCGCTGGGGATGGGAATCGGCGCAACCTCGTTGGCCGTTACTCGCACAGATAAAAGCGCTGCGCTGCCACCAATCGATAGCTACTTTATTTCGTCAGTTATCACGTGTGGTTTGCCCGCAGCGATCTTGTTCTTAGTAATTCTGGTTCGCGCGACGCAAGTAAGTTGGAAAAGATTTCGGCATGCAAGTGATGCCCACATGTCGCAGGTTTGGAGAATAATCGCCGCCCTGATGCCGGCGCTAATTCTCAACAGTCTGTTTGGCAACACCTTTACGCTTTACTCGGTTGCGCCAGTTGGCTGGTTAATCGTTGGCTGGATCAGCGCGCAAAACAATCGTGAATTAGGACCGCAGGCCTCCCCGCCTGCTCTTTAACAAAGTTATGAATTCAATTCTTGTTTACCACACGATCAGCTCGCCTGCGCAGCCATTGCCGGGCGACATCGACATTTCTCCCGAACGTTTCGAACAACAACTGCAATGGTTGTCACGTTGGCGCAAAGTGGTCCGATTGAATCACACCTTGCGTACGGAACCGGGTAGTCGTCAGGTTGCGATCACTTTCGACGATGGTTTTCGTGACAACCTGACAGTCGCGTTGCCGTTGTTGGAAAAGTACAACCTGCCGATGACGTTATTTGTGACCGCTGGTTTCGTAAACACTCCGAATTATCTTTCGCGCGCTGAAGTGCATGAAATTTCGAAGCATCCGCTGATAACAATCGGCGCGCACGGACTACTCCATCGTCACTTTACAAAGTTGAGCCGGACCGAAGCGAAGTTTGAGCTGGTTGAATCGCGTCGCCTGCTCGAAGAGATGACGGGTACAAAGATCGATCTGATGGCGTGGCCGTACGGCGAATGCAACGACGAACTCGAAGAAATGAGTGACGAAGCAGGTTATCGAGCTTCGTGGTCCGTGTGGAAGGGACATAACCGCAGGCATTCGTTGTGGCGTGTGCCGTTGGGTCGTAACGACAACCTGCCGCGCTTTATCGCGAAGGTTTCGGGCGCTTATTTCCCGGTCAAGACGTTGGAAAACAAAATCGCCGCCCTGCGGTCAAAGGTCCAAAGAACGCCAGTGCGTCAGAACGTAAGTGCGGGCGCGTAAGCAGATGAAAATTCTCTTTTACAACCACACGGGCAAAGTGAGTGGCGCCGAGCGCATGCTCGAACTCACTCTGGCCGGTCTCGATCGCAGTCGTTTCAAGTCGATCGTTCTTTGTCCCAAAGATGGTCCACTCGTTGAGATGGTGCGTGGGTTTGGGGTGCGAACTGAAATTTGTCCCGAACTGCAACTGCGTTTCACGCTGCGTCTCGACCTGCTTATCAAGTATCTCGTTTCGTTCTGGACCGTGTTGAGCAAAGTCCGTTCGACGGTGGTTGAAGTTGATCCTGATGTGGTACATGCGAACAGCATTCGCGCCGGATTAGTCGCGACTGCCGCAACGCTCGGGTTAGGAACTCACGTCGTTTGGCACCTACACGATCTTCTGCCCCGCCATCCATTTAGCACCGCGATTAGGGCCTTCGCGGTTTTGTTCGCGCGCACCCGCATGATCGCGGTGTCTCAGGCAGTGGCCGACAACTTCGCCGGCAAGTTTTTCTCTTTGCGTAAACGAGTCAGCGTAATTCTCAACGGAATCGAGCTGGACCGCTTCAAACAAGTCGCAGGTAAACGAAACGCGATTCGCAAAGAGCTCCAGCTCGACGAAACTGATTTTGTTATCGGAATAGTTGGTTTACTGACTCCGCGTAAAGGTCAGTTGGCCCTGTTAAGAAATTTTCCGCGCGTTCTTGAACAAGTTCCACATGCGAAATGTTTGATTGTTGGCGGCGCCGTTTTTAACAAGGACGAGCAATACGCTGAACTGCTGCGCAAAACCGTTGCTGAATCAGGCATCAGTGATCGAGTTCACTTCTTAGGTTCACGCGCAGACGTTCCCGCGATCATGCAGAGTCTGGATCTGTTGGTGATGAATTCTTCAGTCGAACCATTTGGGCTGGTGATCGTTGAAGCTATGGCCTGTGGAACTCCAGTGCTCGCCGCGATCTCAGGTGGTATTCCGGAAATTATTCAACACTCGCGCACCGGCTGGTTGATCAAACAGGGCAACGATCGATTGCTCGTCGATTCAATTATCAACCTCGCCGAGTCGCTTGAGACGCGCCAGTTGATTGCAACGCGCGCTCGCGAACATGCGCTCAATACTTTTTCATCGTCTCGTTATCTGCGGGACTTAGAACTTTTTTATCAAGCAACTGCACCTGTGACGCAGGACCAGCCTGAAGTTTTGGCCCAGTCAGAGGCTGCAAAACTGGCCTTCTAAGAAGGAGTTAATTCATTGGAGTTCGAATTTATTCAACAAATTTCTCGCGAAGTCGGCTTTGGCGGCGGTAGCGAATGTGTGGCCTTTGAGCTACATCGAGCGTGGCTCGCTGAAGGTATTGACGCGCGCATCGTAACGACGAATGCCACCGAACCCGAAGCTCGACAGGGAATCGAAATCACCGCGAGCTGGCTGAATAGTCTGTTTGCGATGACGGGGTTACGGCATCTCGCCGAGTTGTTCGCTATTCCGCTTTTCACTTTGATTGCGACCTGGCAGGTTTATCGAACCAAAGGTAGCAAGATCGTGGTGAGCCATGGCGATTCATTAACTGGTGATGTTTGTGTGGTCCATGCCGTCAATCGCGCCTGTCTCGCCGAGAAGCGACGCGGCGGTTATTACGCGTGGCTTTTCAATCCGCTGAATGTCTGGGTCGCACTTCGCGATCGTTGGATGCTTGGCGGGTTGCGTTATCGCCGGCTGATCGCCATTTCCGAAAGAGTCAGGACCGAACTGAAGGACTTCTACAACATTCCTGACGATCGAATTGTGACCATTCCCAACGGAATTAATCTCGCGCGCTTTAATCCGGACAAGTCGAGTAACAGTTTCAAAGTAAGAAGCAGCTTCGGCATTCCCGATGATGCGAAGTTGATCTTGTTTGTCGGCAGTCGCTTTCGAATCAAAGGACTCAAGTATGCAATCGAAGCGCTCGCGCAGATGAAGACCAACGCTTACTTGCTCGTTGTTGGTAACGACAAACCTGCCCAATACAAACAACTGGCAGAGGAACTCGGCGTCAATGAGCGAGTCATTTTTGCTGGTGGTCGCGGCGATCTGCCCGAGATCTATCCCGCTGCCGATGCGTTTGTGTTGCCGACTCTATACGAGACGTTTGCCCTGGTGTGTTTGGAAGCTATGGCTTCGGGTTTACCGGTTTTGGCGTCGCCCGTTGGTGGTATCGAAGATTATTTAATTGATGGAGAGAATGGTTTCCACATTCGTCACGATGGACAGGAAATCGCCCAAAAATTGGACGTTTTGCTCGCTGATCCCGCACTACACACGAAAATCAGGCAGGCCGGAATCGAGACTGCCGCAAATTACTCCTGGGAAAAGATAGCTAATCAATATCTAAACCTATTTGTAGAGCTAAAACGAGAAGTTGGCGACGCACGATGGACTCCTCAGGACGTACTGACTCCGAAAACGAGCGTCTCGGTTCAAGGTTAACGAAAATGGCAAAGGGCGAAGAGCAAAGGGAACTGCGGGTACTGAGAATTGCGCATTCGAGCCTGACTCCCGCATTGCGCGAGCGGGAACGCGCAGTAGTGCGTAACTTTCCAAATGTTCAGTTGGAAGTTGTGACGACGAATAGCTGGCGCGAAGCTGAGATTGATGTGCCGGCGCAACCGGACGATCTGTTTCCCGTCCGTTCGGCCGGTACTCATCTGTCGAAACACATCCAATTGTTTGCCTACGATCCTCGTCCAATCATTGCGGCCCTTCGTGAACACAGACCGCATCTGATCGACATGAATCACGAGCCTTACAGCGTTGCGTGCGCTGAAGTGCTGACGCTGTGTGCGCGTTATGCTCCAAACGCGCCGGTTGTGATGCAGACCGCGCAAAACATTTTGCGTCGTTATCCATTTCCCTTCAATTGGCTCGAACAGCGTGCTTTTAGAAAAGTTGCTGCGGCCTATGTTTGCAGTGAAAGCGTGCGTGAGGTTTTAAGAGCAAAAGGTTTTACAAGGCCTGCGTCGATCATCCCTTTCGGTGTCGATCTTAAATCGTTCAAACAGCGAACTGAGAAACGAACATCCGGACGGACCATCGGCTATGTGGGTCGCATGTTGCCGGGCAAAGGTTTGAATGTGCTGGCGGATGCGTTGAAACAGATGCGCCACGACGATTGGCAACTGTTGGTTGTTGGTGATGGTTCGGAACGCGAGTCGTTCACCCGCGAATTGTCCAAAGCCGGTTTACTCGAGCGCGTGAGATTTACTGGCGCGGTTAGTTATGAACTAACGCCTGAATACTTCCAGGAGATCGATGTGCTGGTAGTTCCAACGCAGACGACGGATCGAATTCGCGAACAGTTTGGCCGCGTGATTGTGGAAGCGATGGCGAGTGGAGTTCCGGTGGTTGGCTCTACTTGCGGCGCGATTCCGGAAGTGATCGCTAACGCCGGATTAGTTTTTCCTGAAGGTGACGGCCAGGCGCTCGCCGCCGCGATTCGCAAGCTGTTGGGCGATTCGAAGCTGCGAGAACGCTTCAGTCAGATGGGCCGTGTTCGCGTCGAGGAAAATTATTCGTGGGACCACGTCGCCGGAAAAACTTATGCACTTTATCACCAGGTACTGGGACGACGAACGCACCCTGAAGTCGAATTAGAAAAAGCCGCTTGAGAGCAATTAGGAGCGCAGGCGTCCTCGCCTGCTTGCCGGCATGCGGCTAATTCGAGGGGAAGGTAGATCTAAGTAGTTCTATTGCAACGTTGGCAGGCGAGGACGCCTGCGGCCCTAAGCGGAACCATTAAGGACGATTAATGCTGACACGAAATATCAAATTGGTTTTCAGTACAAATGCGCTGATGTTGTCATCAGGAGTGGTGACGAGTCTGTTAAGCGCATGGGCGCTGGGACCAGGTGGTCGCGGCGATCTCATGGTCGTTCTTATGTGGCCCGGCATCTTTGCGATGATCGCCGAGATCGGTTTACCAACGGCCTATAAGTTTTGGACCGCGAAAGAACCGGAGCGAGTTTCGGCGCTCTTTTCCAACGCAGTGTTGCTGACGTCTTTGCTCGGTCTCGGAATGGTCAGTCTGGCGTGGTTGATAATTCCCCTTTTGATTGGTCATCGCAGTCCGGAAGTTTTACGACTCGCGCAAATTTACGCAGTTGTGATTCCCACGACTTTGTTAACCGATCTCATTCGCGGCTTACTTGAAGGCGCGCGACGCTTCAAATGGGTTGCAGCGTTACGACTGATCTTCTTTGGTGTTCAGGCAGTCAGCTACATCGGTCTCTGGTTGACTTCACACCTAACGCTTTCGACCGCGATGTATACGATGATCGTGTCGTCAGTGACTTCGTTGATTGTTGCGTTAATCGCAATCATGCGCGAACTCAAACCGCGTTGGGAGCCGAAGTTGGCCGACTTCAGACTTACGATGCGTTACGGCGTTCGCGACTACGCCGGCGTGCTGACCGAGTTTGTGAACTGGCGTCTCGATTTGATGATGCTGGTAGGCATGGCTTCGAGCACTGCGATTGGTCTCTACGCCGTCGCGGTCCGCATGTCAGACATCACCACCCTGCTTGCGTCATCTGTTCCCGATGCCTTAATGCCCGAAGTCGCGGCTTCGCAGAAGCGAGACGAAGCGACGCAGATTGTTGCCAAGAGTTTGCGGCTGACATTAGCTGCCCATCTGGTGCTGTTAGTGCCACTCTGGATTACCGCTCCATACGTTCTTCAATTTGCTTATGGCGACGGATTTGTTCCCGTCACGAATGTACTGCGATTGTTGATGATCGCTTCAATCGTCTGGAGTTCGGGCGCGATCTTGATTAGTGGACTAAACGGTCTGGGTCATCCGGGTTTGAGCACGACCGCGCGCTTGAGCGCCGCCGTGGTGATGGTGATTGCGTTGTTAGCGTGGTTGCCGCGCTGGGGTATTCGTGGCGCTGCACTCGCATCGATAACTGGTTACAGCGTGATGACTCTCGTGGCGTTGTTCTGGTTCCTCCGTCAACAAAAGTTGTCGTTGTGGGACTGTTTGCGTCCGCGCTTGTCAGATCTGCCACCGGTGTTGGCGCCGGCAAATCTCCGCGAAGAAGTTTTCCATTTTCTTGGTCGCGCCAAGCGTCCGGCAGAAGTCTTAGTTCCTGGTGTTGAATAATGAGAGAGGTTTCGAACATGGCCCCCACATGGCGATTATTAACCAACGAAGAAGCGCTGGCGTCCTGGGACGAAGCTTTATTGAAATTTGCTGATCACACTCCGTTTCAATCTTATGCGTGGGGCGAATATCGTCGCGCACTGGGTTGGGAACCGTATCACTGGGCTGCCTTCAACGAGCGCGGCGAAGTGGTGGCGATGATGCTTGGCCTGGTCCGTCGTTATCCGCTTAAGTTTGGACTCGTGT
>DATDMC010000032.1:0-47599 GCA_036518995.1 Pyrinomonadaceae bacterium
CGGGTTTGATCCCAAGGTAGCCCAAAGCGGCAACCTTGGGCTTTGAGCCGCAACCGCGTTGCGGTTGGAAATCAGGAGGCGGGTTTGATCCCAAGGTAGCCCAAAGCGGCAACCTTGGGCTTTGGGACGCAACCGCGTTGCGGTTGTCAGCAGATGAGATCGCTATTCGAAAACTTCTTTAATCACCAGGCCTTCTTTCGCGAGTTTCCAGTCCAACACTTCGACGCCTGCTTCGCTTGCCAATGCTTTTTCAACATCGGCGCGGCGGCCGGGGGTGCAGAGGAAAGCGATGCAGCCACCGCCACCGGCGCCGCATACTTTCGCCGCTTCCGCCCCGTTCGCTAATGCCTTCTCTACCAACTGGTCCATCTGTGGTGTGGTAATAGTCGCAGCCAGACGACGCCTGTTTGGATAGGCCTTCTGCATCGTCTCAGCCACTCGTCCCCAATCATTCGCCAGCAACGCTTCACGAACATTACGAGCTGAGTCGCGAATGCCTTCGAACAACTCAAACAACTCTGAATCACCGTCGATGTGTCGTTTGAAGATCTCCCAATTGTTGATTCCCGACAGACGAGGTTCGCCCGTGTAACAGATCGCAATGCGCCGCTCGAGTTCATCGGTATCCACTTCCAACGCCTCACGCTCAATGCCATCTGGGCGAAAATGAATGCACGACACTGAACCATAAAGCGGTGGATAGTAATCCTGGAAACCGGCCGGAACGCGAATGACTGTTGACTCGACATTCGCTGCGATCGTTACAAACTTTCGCTCGTCGTAACGATTTCCTACCAGTCGATTCAATGCGCCGATGCAGGCAATGGCCAGGGCTGATGAGCCGCCGAGTCCGGCGCCAGCTGGAGCTGCGCTGTCGGCAATCAGATGGAAGCCGGTGGTTGGCTTGAAGAAGTGGACCAGTTTGGAAATTAACTCAAGGCGTTCTTCCAACAACAGATCTTCAATGGCTGATAGCTCCGTCTCGAAGACGACTTTTCGGTCGCGCGATTCAAGCACGATGCGACCGTCGTCGCGCGTTTCGATCCGGCAACGCGCATGCAGCGTTAGAGCGAAATTGACTGTCGTCGCCCCAGGATGAAAAAGATAGAGAGGCCAGATATCAATTGTGCCGCCTGCAAGGTCGACACGTGGGGGTGCTGAAGACTCGATGATCATTGCCGGTTTCCGATTGCCAATTTCCGATTGGCGTGTTCGTTTGAGACTTAATAGAGCTTAGGGATGAAGGAAATTAACAAGTTCGATTCTGGATTGGCAAATGAAGATCTCTGAGTAGGTTGGATTTGAACAATCCACTGAGGGTGTTGTGGCTCGAAGGGGCGACCGGGACGGGCGCGCTCCAACAGAAGAAGTCCCCGCGTGTTAGCCGGCAGTCTGTGATTATGGCCAATAGGAGTTCGTGATTCAGCCGGCGCTCTTCTGTCGGAGCGCGTCCGTCTCGGCCGCCCCTGTCGAATAGAGATCACTCGGCACTCGGCAATCAACTAGCCCGCCTGCGTCTTCGTTTCTTATTCACCGCCTGCTTCTTTTGGGCCCGACGCCGTTGTGGTTTGAAGGGAATGTGTTCCTGAAATTCCTGACGCAGGTCTTGTAGTCTCTCCGTAGCCGCGTGCTCAAACTCCTGCAATCGTTCCGGATTTGCCTCTTCAACTTTCTTCGACAACCAGAAGCGCTCGATTAAGTAGAACGCTATTACGCCAATAATGACGATCACGAGCAGAACTTTGCCGAGCCGTTGGAAGTCGCCGATCAGACCCATCACTGCGCCGCTAAAGAAATAACCCGCGCCCGATAGAATAAACACCCAAAGAAAACAGCTACCGAGCGAAACTAACAAGAACCGCGCATACGGCATCCGGCCCACACCGTAGAAAACGCACGACGCCCAACGCAGGCCATAAATATATTTCGAAAGAAAAATTGAAAGAGGTCCAAACTTGTTTGTGAGTCGTTCAAGACGAGGTTGGGCCGCGCGATAGAAACGAAACTCTCGTACCGTTTCACAAAAACCGCGGCCTGCCAGGTAGGCCAGATTGTCACTGAGACAACCACCAAGTGTTCCCCAAAGCAAAACTTGCGCAAAACTGTAATCACCAAAGAAGGTGCTATGCGCGAGCACTCCCGCGAGTAGAAGAGTGATGTCTCCTTCTATCATCACGAGAATGAAAACCGCGTAGATTCCGTACTGCCGAATCAGTTCGTAAAGAAAATCAAGACTATGCATTAAGTATCTGACTTGGGAATTGGGTCAGTCAGTATTTATGGCGGCTGACAGAATAAACTGGAGGACTCTGAATTGACTACTCTTTAACTTCTTCCTGCTGGGGTGGTTTGACGACGAGAACAGGACAGTGGGCATGACGAACCACAGCCTCGGCGGTTGAACCAAATATAATTCGGCCCAGGCCGGTCCGCCCGTGCGAAGCGATAACAATCAGATCGACGAAGTGTTCCTCTGCGGCCCTTACGATTTCCGAGGCTGCTTCACCATGGACCATCAATTCTTCAACTTCCAGACCGGCACAGTCGTCACAGTCGGCGAGTTTTGGGAGTTCTCGTTCGGCGGAATCTTCGAGTTGTTCAGTAATGTCGGCGATGGCGAGTGGCTCAGTCATCCCGGAATAGCCAACCGTGGGGACGATCGGTTCAATCACGTTGAGACAAATGATTTTGGCTTTGAAGGTGCGCGCTAATGAAGCCGCGTAGGAAAGCGCAAAGTTTCCGCACTCGCTGAAATCGGTTGGCAGAAGGATGGTTTTGATTTCCATTTTTTTTGTCCTGGGTACTTTGTGCTTTGAACTTCGTTGCAGCTCTTTACTCAGCGTCTCTGTGTTGAACCGGCTTTACACCACCGGACGTTGATTCAACACAGAGACGCTGAGAACGCTGAGACGCAGAGTAAGCAATCGAGGAAAATTCTACTCTTCAAAGCACTCGTTTGACAGGCAAAAACCGCTCGACTATGCTTCGGTGCAGCAGCGTCTTACCGAGCTGACCAGGCGACTCCCGATGGCAAATTCACCACTCTTAATTGGTATTCATCTCTCGGGGCGAAAATTACTCGCCGCCCTCGTTGACGCGAACGGTCAAATAATAGAGAAGCGTGAGGCCCTCATTTCTCCAGAAAACATGATCGGAGAAGTGGCTGAAGTTGCTCGTGGTCTATCGGCGGGCCAGAGTGAAATCGCGGCGCTGGGGTTTGCGATACCGGGTTTAGTAAACCGTCAAACCGACGTTGTAATCGTTTCTGCGGAACTGCCAACCGGCGTCCGCGAAGGTCTTCACTCCGAGTTGATGAAGGCGACTGGTCTACGCGTAGAACTCGAAAACGACGCAAATGCGGCCGCTTTTGGCGAGTTTAAAGTCGGAGCGGGTAAGGGAAGCCGCGATCTTTTCTACATGATGATCGGCAATGGAATTGGCGGCGCAATCATTCTTGATGGCAAACTTTGGACTGGTTCTTCCGGTTTTGCGGGCGAGGTGGGCCATATCACGATCGACACCGAAGGGCTTGAATGCGTTTGTGGAAATACTGGTTGTTTGGAAACAGTCGCCTCGGCGCCGAGCATTGTGCGACGCGCGCGCGAACGTCTGAATCGTGATTCGACTTCTTCGCTCTCTCGTTTAGGACTTACCAAAGATTTTACGGCTGACGACGTAGCGCATCAGGCAAATGAAGGCGATGACTTCGCCCTGCTGATGATTGAGCGGACCGGAAAATATATTGGCACCGGGGTCGCGAGCGTCATCAATTTGCTAAATCTGGAGAAGATAATACTCGGCGGCGGTGTGATGGATGCAGGTCAGTTGATCCTGAATCCGATCATTCAGGAAGCAAAGAGACGAGCGTTTCAGCCGTGCTTTGAAGCTACTGAAATCGTTGCTGCTGAACTTGGTCGCGACGCAATTCCGATTGGCGCAGCACTACTTGCGCACGGCGCGGCAACTAGTTGAAATATTTTTTAGTAAAAACCCCCTAAAAGCCCCTTCGATACTTTGTGAATAGTTGCGCAATTTGAAATTCGCTTCTTATTTGGTAAAGTACGATTACGTTGCAATAACACAGAATCATTAGGTGTTTTGCGGGCTATTGTGTCTGCATGCTCTACAAAAGCGGATCCGGCCCTGGTTGCGATGCTCTGTAATTAATTTCGTGAGTTAGTTTGACGTTTGCTCGTAGTATTAGAGCTTGCGATAGATCCCTGCGGCGATGCCACAGATATTTCATCACAGCACTAACGCACTAGCTAAGATCACTATTTACGGCGCGATCTTCGTTGCGGCCGCCGCCTTATGGGCCGGCGTTGAGTTGAATCGTTCTG
This sequence comes from Pyrinomonadaceae bacterium, assembly GCA_036518995.1. Classification (GTDB taxonomy): domain Bacteria; phylum Acidobacteriota; class Blastocatellia; order Pyrinomonadales; family Pyrinomonadaceae; genus PSRF01. The sequence continues at coordinate 4,341 of DATDMC010000032.1, forward strand.
GTTGGAATACGGGTCAGTGGGTCGAACGTCAACAGCCGGTCCAATTCAGTCATAAACACCACGTAGGCGATGATGGAATCGACTGCCGTTATTGTCATACTTCGGTCGAGACCTCGGCTTCAGCAGGCATGCCATCGAGTTCGACCTGCATGAATTGTCACAAGCAGATTTGGTCGGACAGTCCATACCTGGAGCCGGTGCGCGCGAGTTTCCGCACGGGAAAACCGATCGAATGGATTCGCGTTCACGACCTTCCTGACTTCGCTTACTTCAATCACAGCATTCACGTAAACAAGGGAGTGGGTTGCTCGACGTGTCACGGGAAAGTCGACGAGATGCCGATTGTTTACCAGGCTTCGTCGTTGCAGATGGAATGGTGTTTAGGTTGTCATCGCAATCCGGAAAAATTTGTTCGCGATAAAGAAAAGATCTTCGATATGAGTTGGCGCCCCGAAAACAAGACGGCGGCGGAGATTCAATACGGAAAAACGTTGCTGGCCCGATATAAAGTTCAGGGCCCTGAAGTGTTGACGAGTTGTTCGACTTGTCACCGCTAGAGATAGAAGTTTCGAAATGGCTGATAGCGATCGTCACATAAATTTCCAACTGATGCGGGACCACCTCCTTGCCATGGAAGAAGGCAAGGACAGTCGGACTGGTAAGCAGTATTGGCGGAGTCTTGAAGAACTCGCCGACAGTCCCGTTTTTCATGAGTTTGTTGCTCGTGAGTTTCCGCAACAGGCGGAAGAATGGAACGATCCGATTGAGCGGCGCACGTTTATTAAATTGATGGGGGCTTCGCTGGCCCTCGCCGGGCTGAGTGGTTGTGTTTTCCAGCCGCCTGAGAAAATTGTTCCTTACGTCAAGCAGCCGGAAGAGGAAATTCCGGGCAAGGCCCTGTTCTTTGCCACTGCGGTTCCTTTGTTTGGCGCCGCCACGCCAGTGTTGGTTAGAAGTAACGAAGGGCGGCCAACAAAGATCGAGGGAAATCCGGACCATCCGAATAATCGCCCAACTGAATACACCGAAGATCCTGGCCGTGATCCGCGTGGTCTAAGCGCAACTGACATCTTTACGCAAGCTGCGATTCTCGGTCTTTACGATCCAGATCGATCGCAGACGCTGACCTATCGCGAGGACATTCGCACGTGGACAGCATTCGTCGGCGAGTTACACAGTGCCCTGGATGAGCAACGTGCTAAACAGGGTGGTGGAATTCGTTTTCTAACTGAGCCGATCACTTCGCCGAGCGTTGGTGCGCAGTTGAAAGAGCTGCAGACGATGTGGCCAAAGGCAAAGTGGCATCAGTATGAACCCGCAAATCGGGACAATGCTCGAACCGGCGCGGTGATGGCGCTGGGTCAGCCGGTTAATACGACCTACCGGTTTGACGCGGCCGAACGCATTCTGTCGCTCGACTGCGACTTTCTTTCCGCTTTCCCGGGATACCTTCGTTACACTCGCGACTTTGCTGCGAAACGTCGAGCTGGAATTGAAAATAATTCAATGAACCGGCTTTACGTTGTCGAGACAACCCCCAGCAATACCGGGGCTAAAGCCGATCATCAATGGTGCGTGAAGCCGAGCGAGTTTGAAGGAATTGTGCGGGCGTTAGCGGCTGGTAGCGGTGGACCGGAATGGGTTGCAGCAGTTGTTAGAGATCTTCAGGCGCATAAAGGCGCGAGTATTGTGCTGGCTGGCGATCAACAGCCGCCGATTATTCACGCGTTGGCCCATGCGATGAACGGCGCGCTGGGCAATGTTGGTAAGACTGTTTTCTATAGCGATCCACTCGAAGTGAATTCGGTTGATCAGCGACAGTCTTTACAGGAACTGGTCAACGATCTCGACAGCGGTCAGGTTGAATTGCTGGTCATTGTTGGCGGCAATCCGGTTTATAACTCGCCGGCTGATTTGAAGTTGAATTTTGATCGGCTGAAGAAGGCAAAACTTCGCGTTCACCTCAGCGAATACAAAGACGAAACAACGCAGTTGTGTCATTGGCATGTGCCGCAGGCCCACTTCCTCGAGTCGTGGGGTGATGCGCGTTCTTACGATGGCACGGTCACGATTCTGCAGCCGTTGATTAAGCCGTTATATGACGGCAAGACCATCAGCGAATTTCTGGCGGTGTTTCTCGGGCAGAACGATAGTGCTTCACTCGATCTGGTGAAGGCCTACTGGCAAGGGAACAGAATGCAGTTGGCAGGAGCAGGAGGCAGCCAGCCTGCGAGAGCGACTGCTTCGCCGACGCCGGCTGAAGCGGCGAGTGCTCCGGCGCCGGCAGCAAGTCCACAGCCGAGTCCCGCAGCGTCCGCTGACTTTGAATCGTGGTGGCGCCAGACTCTTCACGACGGATTTATTCCAAACTCCGCGTCTCCGACGAAGACGTTAAGTGTTACCGGCAATGTTGCGAGCCAACCGCAAACACCAAATCCTTCCGGCGGCAACTTCGAAGTTGTTATTCGTACTGATCCGTCAATTTACGATGGACGTTTCGCTAACAACGGTTGGTTGCAAGAGTTACCAAAGCCGCTGACGAAGGTCACATGGGACAACGTCGCAGTAGTCAGTCCAAATTCTGCATTTCAAATTGCCGGTGTGCGCGACAACGGTGGCAGTACGATCGGTCGCGAGCATTACGTGCCGATGGTTTCGATCAAGAACCAGCAAGGCGCGGCGATTAATGCTCCGCTATGGATTTTACCGGGCCAGCCGGATGGCGTGGTTACGGTCTATCTCGGATTTGGACGCGAACTTAAGGGCCGGGTAGCGACCGCGGTTGATGGTAGCCCGATCGGATACGACGCATACCAGCTTCGTACCTCGTTTGAGCCGTGGTTTACCTCGGCGCAAGTAAGCAAGACTTCCGGTCAGCACATGCTGGCGACGACCCAGCTCCATTTCAATATGGAGGATCCGAACTTCAGTAAAGAAGAGCGAGATATCTTTCGTTCGGAAACGATTGCAGAGTTTCATAACAAGGCAACGCACGAAGAAGAAGAGGAGCCTTCGATTTATCCGAAGTTTCCCTATGAGGATCAGGCCACAAACGCGCCTAATTATCAGTGGGGAATGGCGATTGATCTCAACAACTGCGTGGGCTGCAATGCGTGCACGATTGCCTGTCAGTCGGAAAATAATATTCCGATTGTTGGCAAGGAGCAGGTGGCCCGTAGTCGTGAGATGCATTGGATCCGGCTCGATACTTACTTCCGCGGAATGGATCCGGTGAAACCCGAAGGCACGAGTTTTATGCCAGTGCCTTGTATGCACTGCGAAAATGCGCCGTGCGAACCGGTCTGCCCGGTCCATGCGACGGTGCACAGCGCAGAAGGTTTGAACGACATGGTCTACAACCGCTGTGTGGGGACCAAGTATTGTTCAAACAACTGTCCATACAAAGTTCGTCGCTTCAATTTCTTCCTTTATCAAGACTGGGACACGCCGCAGTATCAGTTGATGCGTAATCCTGATGTCAGTGTGCGGAGTCGTGGTGTGATGGAGAAGTGCACCTACTGCGTGCAGCGTATTCAGTCAGTGAAGATTCAGACGGAGATTGAAGGACGAAGAGCGCAGGACGGCGAGATTGTTACTGCTTGTCAGGCAGTTTGTCCGACTGAGGCGATCGTGTTTGGCGATTTGAGCGACAAGAATAGTCGCGTCTCTAAGTTGAAACAAAGTGAAAGAAACTATTCGTTGCTGGGCGAGTTGAATACGCATCCACGCACGACTTATTTGATGCATTTGCGAAATCCGAATCCTGAGATTAAGGCGTGATGAAAGAGTCAGTACCACCTCGCGGTAGCGGGTGGGTTATCTGAAATCCGGGCGCGTTTTAGTGTAGGCGACCCACCCGCTACCGCGAGGTGGTACTGACTTAGGGCCCGGTTTTCCAAGGGGCTCTTAAGTGGTCGTGACGTGAGTTGGAGATTTTGAGAATAAATTGATGTGCTGCTTGTTTGGTAACGACAAGCTAAAGCATATCGGACATTTTGATGGCCGACGAACCGCAAAAGCCGTACATGGAAGGACCGATGCATTCGACGCACCCGGTTATTGATCCGGGTCTGACGTTTGCCTCTGTCACTGACAAGATCAGTTCGATCGTTCTGAAGCGCCGAACGTCGCTCGCGTGGTTCTTTGGTTTCGCTATTTCGTTTGCTCTGTTCCAGCTCATGTTGCTGGCGATCACCAATCTGGTTTTTGTTGGTATCGGTTTGTGGGGCGTCAACGTTCCTGTCGCCTGGGGTATCGATATTCTCAACTTCGTCTGGTGGATCGGAATCGGTCACGCCGGAACGTTGATCTCGGCAATTCTGTTGTTGCTGCGTCAGAAATGGCGAACATCGATTAACCGCTTTGCTGAAGCGATGACGTTGTTTGCGGTGGCCCAGGCGGGCATGTATCCCATATTCCACCTGGGCCGTCCGTGGCTGGCTTACTGGCTGTTCCCATATCCCAACACGATGGGGATCTGGCCGCAGTTTCGTAGTCCACTAATGTGGGACGTGTTTGCGGTATCGACTTACGCCACGGTGTCGGCGATGTTCTGGTTTGTCGGTTTGATTCCTGACTTCGCCACCCTCCGCGATCGCGCTAAGAGCAAACCCTTCCAAATGATTTACGGCTTGCTGGCGATGGGTTGGCGTGGTTCTGCACGACACTGGCATCGTTATGAAACTGCCTACCTGCTGTTGGCGGGATTGGCAACGCCGCTAGTGCTTTCAGTGCACACGATCGTCAGTTTCGACTTCGCAGTCGGCATCATTCCCGGTTGGCACGCGACGATCTTTCCGCCTTACTTCGTTGCCGGCGCTATCTACGCAGGCTTCGCGATGGTGCTGTTGCTGACGATTCCGTTGCGCAAGTTCTACGGTCTCGAAGGCTTCATCACGATGCGTCACATGCACAACATGGCGAAAGTCATGTTGGCGACCGGATTGATTGTCGGCTACGGCTACACGATGGAAGCGTTCTTCGGGTGGTACAGCGGCAACAAGTATGAACGGTTCATGATTTGGAACCGCATGCACGGACCTTATTCGCTTTATTACTGGGCGCTGATCCTTTGCAATATCATTGCGCCGCAGTTCCTATGGTCCAAGAAGCTGCGCTCGAACCTGGTTGTGCTGTGGATCATTTCGTTCATCGTTAGCATCGGCATGTGGCTCGAACGATTTGTAATCGTTGTCACGAGTTTGCATCGCGATTTTCTGCCTTCTTCGTGGGGTAGTTATCAGCCGACTTTCTTTGACTGGTCCATGTTCATCGGCACGATTGGTTTCTTCTTTACGTTGTTGTTCCTGTTCATTCGCTTCCTGCCGATGATCTCAATTTTTGAAATGCGCACGATCCTTCCGGAAGCGGAAGTGGAGGAAGCGGAGTAGCGGCGAGGCGAGAGCCGGATTAAGGAGTAGCGGCGAGAGGGAGATGGGGTGATAGGGAGACGGGGTGAAGTGAATTCATAGAGGATTGGGATGGCTGACGAGAAAGACAAAAACGGATCAGGTAGGGGAAATGATGATCGGGAGCTGGTTGCTCCATCGCCCAATCTCCCCGTCTCCGGATCGTCTACGCTGCCGGTTCATCATTACCGGCATCAGCCGCCACTCTATGGCGTGATGGCGGAGTTTGAAGGGCCGTCAGAGCTGGTCAACGCGGCGCGCGAAGCTTACGAAGCCGGCTATCGTCGCATCAACGGTTATTCGCCTTATCCAATTGAAGAATTGTCTGAAGCGATCGGGTTCACGCGTAGTGGTTTGCCGATCATTGTGTTTTGCGGTGGTGTGCTTGGTGGCTTGGGTGGCTTCTTGATGCAGTACTGGATTGAAGTCATCAACTATCCGATCAACGTCGGCGGCAAGCCTTATAACAGTTGGCCGGCGTTCATCCCGATTACTTTCGAGTGCACCGTTTTAATTGCGGCGTTTTCAGCAGTGTTGGGAATGTTGTTGTTGAATAAGCTGCCGCAGCCTTATCACCCGGTTTTCAATGCGCCAAATTTTGCGTTGGCGACTCGCGATCGGTTCTTTTTAGTGGTTGAGGCGAGCGACCCGAAATACAGGCATGACGAAGTGGTGGGCTTGTTGAAGGGAATGAGCCCGTTAGAAGTGATCGATGTAGAGATTTAAGATTTCAGATTGCAGATTTCAGATTGGTGCAAAAGTTTTGATTCGAGATTGCGACAAAAGAGAGATGGCGGTGAGCAGGAAGAAATCTGCAATCTGCAATCTGAAATCTGCAATAGGCGGAATGCTTTTGCTTACGTGCATCTTCGGTGTTTCTTCCTGCCGTCGCGACATGCAGGACCAGCCAAAGATGAAGCCATTTCGTGGTACGAGTTTCTTTGGTGATGGATTGTCGGCACGGCCGCCGGTTGAAGGTACAGTGCCGCGTGGTTTTCTGCATACTGATACTGCTTTGTTTACCGGTAAAAAGAACAGCACGGCCGGTACAACTGCAACGCCAGTGAATCCGGATCAAGTGACACAGAACGGCGCGAATCCTTTTGCGAATGATGTCGACACTTTCCCGTTTCCGATAACTGAAGAGATCGTGCTACGCGGCCAGCAGCGCTACGACATTTTCTGTGTCGTCTGTCATGGCAAGACTGGATATGGCGACGGCATGGTTGTTCGTCGCGGTTATCGGCGCGCCGCTTCATTCCACGATGATCGTTTACGCACGGCGCCGGTTGGTCACTTCTTTGACGCCATCACTAATGGCTGGGGCGCGATGCCTTCGTATGCTCCACAGATTCCCGTCCAGGATCGTTGGGCCATCATCGCTTACATACGCGCACTACAGGCCAGCCAGAACATTAATCCGGCAAACGCAAGTGCTTCGCCGTCTCCGTCACCAACACCCGCAACTGCAGCAACGCCAGGAGGACATCGATGATTCGCTCATTTAATCCTCCAAATTTGTCGCGAGTGCAGAGTCGCGCGTTGATCGTCGGCGTGGTTGGTCTTGTTCTGATGTTGGTAGGCGCGTTTACGAACCGGCACCAGTTTTTCCAGTCTTATCTGCTCGGTTTCACTTTCTGGACTGGAATCGCCGTTGGATCGTTAGCGCTGTTAATGCTTCAACACCTGACCGGCGGTGGCTGGGGACTTGTTATTCGCCGCGTGCTTGAGGCTTCAACGAGAACGCTGCCGCTGATGCTGGCACTCTTTATTCCGATAGTGCTCGGCGCACACTACCTGTACAGGTGGATGGATCCGGCGGAAGTCGCCGCTTCGCCCGCTATCTTATTCAAGTCGGGTTATCTAAAGCTCTCGTTCTTCATCGTGCGTGCAGTTGTGTATTTTGCCAGTTGGATGGGGCTGGCCTTTTTCCTGAATCGCTGGTCGCTGCAGCAGGACAGGACCGGCGAGCGTGTTTACACCAAAAACATGCGCGTGCTGAGTGCTCCGGGATTAGTGCTGCTGGTTTTTGCGATAACCTTTGCGTCAGTCGATTGGTACATGTCGCTCGAGCCGGAATGGTTTTCGACGATCTTCGGATTGTTGTTTCTGGCAGCGTGGTCGTTGAGCGCGTTGGCCTTCACCATCGCCGTTATGGCTGCTCTCGCGCCGGTCGAGCCGCTCAATCAAATAGTTGCGCCGCTTCATTTCCACGACTTAGGAAAGCTGTTGCTTGCCCTGGTAATGCTTTGGGCCTACTTCGCGTTCTCGCAATTTTTGATTACGTGGTCGGGTAATTTGCCGGAAGAGATTCGCTATTACCTGCCGAGAATGCATGCCGGCTGGGGCGTGATGATTATTACGATTGGGATTCTTCACTTTGCTGCGCCGTTCCTGTTTCTGTTGTCGCGCAGTTTGAAACGTAATCCCCGAAAGCTCGTGTTCGTCGCGCTGTTGGTTTTGGTGATGCGCGTGATCGACTTGTACTGGGTCCTGATACCCGCATTTAAGATTCCGTATTTTAGTTGGATGTACATCGTTTCACCAATCGCGATTGGTGGAATTTGGCTTTGGTTCTTTGCGTGGCAGCTCGGTAAACGGCCGCTGATTCCGATTAACGATCCGCAGTTTGAATCGGTGATGGAACAGCAGCACGAGCATGCCGGACACTGAGAAGGTTATGGCTAAGCATTCCGGAAATGGTCATCAAACCGAGACGCCCGACGTTTCGCATATTCGCAACGTCGAGGTGACGCACGAGAAGAGCGACATCAACGTGAATGGTGTTCTCTCGTTTGTAATAGCGTTGACGATCCTGACTATTGGTGTGTATTTGGGAGTGCTGCTGTTATTCAATCAATTTCAAAGTCAGGCTGCGAAAGAACCGGGGCCTGGTCCAATGGCTTTATCTCAGGAGGAGCGTTTGCCTCCCGAGCCGCGCTTGCAGGCCGCGCCTGGCTTTGGCGTTACCCTGGGCGACGGAACAAAGGTCAATCTGGAAACGAAAGAGCCGCAAGCGGAATACAGAACTCTGCGTGATGAGTGGGACAGAAACCTGAGAGGTGAATTGAAAGACACTTCGGGTAAACCGTTGAGTATTCCAATCACTGAAGCCATTAAAAAGGTGGTTTCCGGTTCTGGTTTACCCTCGCGCCCGGTGGAAGGTCAGCATAAGTTGGAAGATTTCGCGATTAGTGTGCCGACGGCTGCGAGCTCCGGAAGAGTGACAGAGCAACGGGCTGGCGGGTATTTGAAGAATTAAGGTTTGAGTATTAAAGACTGGCAGGCGAGGACGCCTGCGGTCCTGGCGAGTATGGAAGAATTAGAGTTTGAATGTATTAAGGCAGGCAGGCGAGGACGCCTGCGGTCCTGAAAGAGAAGTTTGATGTTAAGAGCAAGGACATTCGGTGCGGTGCAGTTGGCGGTTTTAATGCTTTTTTTAGCCATCAACTCGTTTGGACAAAAGCCGCCTGGTCCAAGTTCGCCGTTGTATGGCGCCCGTCCCGAAGCAGGAAATGTTTCGACCGGGTTGCCGTCCGCGTTGCATGACGTCGGCATCGATCAGAAACTCGATCAGCAGTTGCCGTTGGATTTGACGTTTCATGATGAAACGGGACAGACAGTTAAGCTCGGTCAGTATTTTGGTCAAAAGCCAGTTGTACTTTCGTTTGTTTATTACGATTGCCCGATGCTCTGTACTCAAGTGCTAAACGGAATGCTTGAATCGATTCGAGTGTTGCCATTTCAGATGGGCAAAGACTACGACGTAGTAACGATCAGTTTCGACCCGCGTGAAACACCGCAGTTGGCCGAATCGAAAAAGAAAGTTTACGTCGGTTACTTGCCTGAGAAGATGCGGGCCGATGCAAACACGGGCTGGCACTTTTTGACAGGCGACGCGGAGAACATCAAGCAGATAACGAGCGCAGCAGGTTTTAAATATCACTACGACGACGCGACGAAGCAGTTTGCGCACGCCAGCGGGATTATGGTTGCAACACCACAAGGAAAACTATCGCGCTACTTTTACGGCATTAGTTATCCCGCTCGCGACGTTCGCCTGGGATTAGTCGAGTCGTCACAAAATAAGATCGGTGGACCAGCAGAAGCGTTGTTGCTCTATTGCTATCACTACGATCCGGCAACCGGAAAATACGGCGCTGCGGTCATGAATATCGTCCGCGCCGGCGGCGTGCTGACGTTGATCGCAATTCTTGGCATGTTTTTAATTTTGCGAAGGCGCAATCCCGCGCAGTTGAAACTGAAGACCGGAGGCGCCACTAGTTAATGCAATCGTGGGTTCCATTTGTTCCTGATAGTGCATCCACGATGTCGTGGAAGGTTGATGCCGTCTACTTTTACTTGTCGGGCGTCACTCTCTTCTTCACGTTGTTGATCTCGGCAGTACTGATCTTTTTCGTTATTCGCTATCGTCGCCGAACGCCATACGAGATACCGCGTCCGATTGCCGGTTCACACAAACTGGAAACGCTTTGGACCGTGATTCCATTTTTGATCTCGATGACGATCTTTGGCTGGGCCGCAAAAGTTTATTTCGAGCAGTCGTCGCCGCCGCAAAACGCAATGGAGATTTACGTCGTCGGCAAGCAATGGATGTGGAAAGTGCAACACACAACCGGTCAGCGAGAGATTAATGAATTGCACGTTCCGGTTGGCAAGAAGATCAAGTTGATCATGACGTCGGAAGACGTGATTCACGATTTCTTCGTGCCGGCTTTTCGTATGAAGGGCGACGTGGTTCCCGGTAAGTACACGATGGAATGGTTTGAGGCGACCAAGACAGGCAAGTTTGATTTCTACTGCGCTGAGTATTGCGGTATGAACCACTCGGGAATGATTGGTTCGGTGACTGTGATGGAGCCACGCGAGTTTGATAACTGGCTCAGCGGCAACACGAGCAATACTTCGCCGGCAGTAGCCGGACAAGCGCTCTATCAAACGCTCGGTTGCGTTTCGTGTCACGGAAATACGGGCGAAGGTGGACGTGGACCAGCTTTGACTGGCGTCTATGGTAATCAAACGCAATTGCAGGGCGGGCAGAAAGTTACTGCCGACGAGGCCTACATTCGCGAGTCGATCCTTAATCCGCAGGCGAAGTTGGTAGACGGGTTTGGTCCAATCATGCCGACGTTCCAGGGACAGATTACCGAGGACCAGCTCGTGCAGTTGATTGCCTATATCAAGTCGCTGCCGGCGGGAAGCGGTCATCAGCCGGGCACGCCAGCAGCCAGTCCTGCGGCATCGCCACAAGCATCAGCGTCGCCTGCTGCTCGTTAGGTTTTTATACCCGAAGTTCGTTCGGGCGTTAGCGTGAAGTTATGAAAGAATTCGAAGCATTCGAGCTGCCACAACCATCTAAGGTCAACTATATCAACGCCCAGTACGGGTTGAAGTCGTGGTTGTTGACCAAAGATCACAAGCGCATCGCACTGCTGTATCTGGCCTCCGTCACCTTCTTCTTTTTTATCGGCGGGCTCTACGCAATGATGATCCGTCTTGAGCTGTTAACTCCTCAAGGCGACCTGCTGCAGTCGACGACGTACAACAAAGTATTCACCCAACACGGAATCATCATGGTGTTCTTCTTCCTGATTCCGTCGATACCGGCAACGCTGGGGAATTTCCTGGTACCGATGATGATCGGGGCCAAAGATCTAGCGTTTCCGAGAATCAATCTGTTGAGTTGGTACATTTATCTTACTGGCGGCGTAGTCACCATTTATGCACTGTTAGCAGGCGGCGTCGATACTGGTTGGACCTTTTACACGCCGTTCAGTACGACATTTTCGAACTCGTATGTAGTTGCTGCTGGACTCGGAATCTTTATCAATGGTTTCTCGTCGATTCTGACGGGACTAAATTTCATCGTCACCATTCACACGATGCGGGCGCCGGGCATGACCTGGTTCCGCATGCCGCTGTTTATGTGGTCGATGTACGCAACCAGCCTGGTGATGATTCTCGGCACGCCGGTCATCGCGATCACGATCGTGTTGCTTGCTTTTGAACGTCTCGCGCATGTCGGCATTTTCGATCCGGCGCTTGGTGGCGATCCGATTCTGTTCCAGCACTTGTTCTGGTTCTACTCGCATCCGGCCGTCTACATCATGATTCTGCCGTCGATGGGAGTTATCAGTGAACTGATCGCCAACTTCTCGCGCAAGAATATTTTCGGTTACAAGTTCGTGGCGTTTTCGAGTCTGGCGATTGCAGTGTTTGGCTTCTTGGTTTGGGGCCATCACCTGTTTGTGAGTAGCCAGTCAGTCTACGCAGGAATGATCTTTTCGTTTCTGAGTTTTGCGGTAGCGATTCCGTCCGCCGTTAAAGTTTTTAACTGGACTGCCACGCTCTATAAGTCGTCAATCTCTTACGACACGCCGATGCTTTACGCCCTGGGTTTCATCGGGCTCTTTACAGTTGGTGGCATGACCGGACTGTTTCTGGCGGCACTGGCAGTCGACGTTCACTTGAGTGACACCTATTTTGTTATTGCGCACTTCCACTACATCATGGTGGGCGGCGCACTGATGGGTTATCTGGGTGGACTTCACTATTGGTGGCCAAAGATTAGCGGCAGAATGTATCCGGAAGGCTGGGGCAGATTTAGTGCACTCGTGATTTTCGTCGGCTTCAACCTGACCTTCCTGCCGCAGTTCATCGCTGGCTTTATGGGAATGCCGCGCCGGTATCACGCCTATCCGCCGGAGTTTCAGGTGTTCAATGTTTTGTCTTCAGCCGGCGCCTCGATACTCGGTTTTGGCATGCTGATCCCGGCGATCTATTTAGTATGGTCCATGCGTTACGGCAAAATCGCTGAAGCTAACCCGTGGCATTTGCCGGGACTCGAGTGGCGCACACAATCGCCGCCCCTGACAGAGAATTTTGAAACAACTCCGATCGTCACCTGGGAAGCTTATGAATTTGCGCCACCTGAGGAGACGAAGATTGTTGGTAAGTTTGCCGGAGAATTTGAGAGCGGAATCGCTTAGTAGGAAATGAGGAATTGCGGAAATGCGTGATGCGGTAGTTGGTTAGAGTTCGAAGGTAATAGATTGAGTCAAACGAAATTACGCAATTCCGCATTGTCGCAATTAGGAAACTTATGAGTCACGCCGCATCAGCAGAACCACACGGTCATCCCGCGCTGCAGCACCATTTTGAGAATATGGACCAGCAGCGTGAGGCTGGAACACTCGGCATGTGGGTGTTTCTGGTGACCGAAATCATGTTCTTCGGCGGCATGTTCCTGGCCTACACGCTCTATCGTTCAACTTATCCGGACGCATTTGCCACCGCCAGTAATCACCTCGATATAACTCTCGGCGCCATCAATACCGGGGTACTAATCCTCAGCAGTTTTACCATGGCGATGTCGGTTTACTTCACGCAGGTTGGTAAATCGCGGCCGCAAATCCTCTGTCTGATCCTGACGATTGTCCTGGGACTGACGTTTCTCGGTATTAAGGCTTTCGAGTACAAGGCAAAGTACGATGATCGGTTAATTCCCGGTCAGTTGATCGCCAATCGAACTTTTGGTCCCGAAGTAGCGCAAAAAGGTGACGAGAGCGAACACAAGCTACATATGATCGGTAGTGCCACCGTTCATCAGGTAGAACTCTTCTATTGGATCTACTTCGCGATGACGGGCATGCACGCCGTCCACATGATCATCGGCGCAGGCTTGTTAACGTTCCTGCTGATCTTTTCAATCAAAGGTCGCTTTGGTCCTGAGTATCACGCGCCGGTTGAGGTCATCGGACTTTACTGGCACTTTGTGGATATCGTTTGGATTTTCCTTTTTCCGTTACTGTATTTGTTAGGCAGGCATTTGGAGCATCACTAGAGTCGAGTAGGGCGAATGAGCGAACACATAGTTCCAGTCAGAATCTATATAACTATCTTCCTGGTTCTTTTGGTGGGAACAGCTCTTACTGTGTTTGCAGCTTTTCAGGATTTCTCAGTGACGGTGGGAGGACACGAACTTCCGCTAAATACAATTATCGCCTTAACAATCGCCGTGACGAAGGCGACTTTTGTAGTCCTCTACTTCATGCACGTCCGCTACAGCTCGCGACTAATTGCAGTGATCGTTACGTCGGCGCTGTTTTGGATGGCGATTATGTTTGCTCTTACCTTTAGCGACTACTGGACGCGCTGCTGGCTGGCACGCTGTTCGTAACGACTACTCGGCGCGTTGCAGCGTCATCTCCTTAACAGTAATCAGGTTCTTGCACGTCGGGCAATTCAAACGAATTGTCGCGTCTGAAGTTTTGATGGGAGCGCCACAGTATGGGCAATCTCCGGCAACTTCATTGGTGTGAAAGAGATCGCGCATCATCACGACAGGCAGCACGAGGCCGGCGATAAGTAGAGGAATTCCGAAGAGCAATCCGATAGTAGCGCTTTGTCCTACCGTGAGACTAATTACCAGGCCGGCGATAAACAGGAGCAGGCCAATGGCAATACTAAAAGAAAACGTATAAGCGCTATCAAAAGTGCGGACGGGTTTCGCAACTTCTGGTCGATCTACATCCATCTTAAAAGCACCTCCAAATGAAAGTGGAAAAACCTGGGAGATCGAATAAGGGCTAGGCTTCGTTTTTACTCCTCAGGGGTCGCAATGTCAACGGAAACGAAGTCCAAAGTCCAAAGTTCAAAGTCCCAAGACTTTGAACTCGAAACTCGAAACTCGAAACATTGGACTTTGGACATTGGACATTGGACTTTGGACTTCGAACTCCGCCTTTGGACTTTCGACTTCGGACTTGTTTTAATCACCGGTCGTTTTTTAGATGAATTGGAGCGTATTTACTTAATGTCGAGCAATCAAACAGCTTTTGAGTCTTTTCTTAATGAACACGACGAAGAGTCGTGGGCGGCCACGTTAACCACTTTGCTGCGTTCAATTCACGAAGTGGATCGCAACGCGACGCAGATCTGGTTTGCGTTTTATCCATTAGCTCTATTTCAAACGCTCACTCAAGCCGAGGATCCTGAAAAGCTCTTCCGCCAACTGTTGATGCAGGGCAATTACTATTTGAAGGACCAGGTGGACACGTCGCACACGTTTCTTTACGGCCATCGTTACTGGCCCGAAGTAAAAGCCGCCGTACAGAAATATGCGGCCAGTTTTACTGCTGGTCAGAAGTCACTTTCCGATCAAATTCTGAGTGTTGCGGTTGAGGTAGCGAAGACGGTCAAGAAACACGAGTCGCTGCTCGCCGGCATAACGGCAGTGGCATTTATGACCGTGCAACAGGTTGGTAGTGAAGTCTTCAACCAGCCGGGCACGATCAATATTGATAAGAAGCACGTTAAGAAGTCGCCGGAAGAAGTGCTCAGCGAACGCGCCAAAGACGATGGTCAGGGATTTTTGGGTTTTCTCAGAACAGTGAACAAGAAATGGACCATCACGTTCGATGAGAACGACAACAAAGCAAAGTATGTGATGAACAACATTCAGGACCTGGCCTGGGGCGCGGCTGATGATCGCACGCGTAACTGGCGCGAACTGGATGCGCGCCGCGGTGAAGGACCAATTCCGGTCGAATGTCGTTCAGCTTCGTGTGGCACCTGTTGGGTTGGCGTTTTGGGCGGCGCTGAGAAGCTGTCGGAAGTTAATGCGCGTGAGGGTAAGAAGATGAAAGAGTTTGGTTACATTGATACCAATGAAACCCGACCACTGATTCGACTCGCGTGTCAGGCCCAAACTCATGGCGCAGTTTCGATCGTTATCCCACCGTGGAACGGGTTCTTTGGCAAGTATCTGCGAGCGCAAAAAGCTGCCGCTGAAAATCAGCCCGACGTCGACGTGAATACTGCGGCAACGGGCCTCTCACCTGCAAACGAACAAAGCCACTAAACTTGAGAGACGACGAAAAGTTTCCCCCGCTGCTCTACGTGCTGGTTGCTGCCGTCTTGTGGAGCACCGGGGGACTTTTTATCAAATGGACCACGCTGTCGGGTCTGGCCCTGTCGTTCTACCGATCGTTATTCGCGATGATCATGTTGGCGTTTGTCACGCGACGTGAAGGCTTCCGCCTCAACAAGATCACAACCATTGCCGCGTTTCTGTACGCGATGCTGTTGGTCCTATTTGTGCTCGCGACAAAGAAGACCACAGCGGCGAACGCTATCTTCCTGCAATACACCGCTCCTGTTTATCTGCTGATCTTCGAGCCACTGATCTACAAAGAAAAATTTCGGGTGCGCGATCTGATCACAGTGTTGATTTGTGTGGCGGGAATGACGTTGTTCTTTGTTGGCAAGTTACGGCCTGACGATGTTACCGGCAACATTCTGGCGTTGGCTTCGGGTGTCACCTTCGCTGCGTATTTTTTGATGTTGCGTCATCCGAGCGCGCGCCTCGTGAATCGCGCGTCGTCAGCAATCTACGGAAACCTGATCGTTGTCTTGATCGCGGCGCCGTGGGGACTGGCCGCATTTCCGACCCTTACTCAACACGATGCTCTTAGTGTTGTTTATCTTGGCGTGGTCCAAATTGGATTGGCGTATGTGTTGTTTACTACCGCAATGGTCCGCGGTGTTAGATCGCTTGATGCGGGAATAGTCGGTTACGCGGAACCGGTGTTGAATCCAGTTTGGGTGTTTCTGGTATTAGGTGAAAGACCGTCTGAGTGGGCGTTGATCGGTGGTGGGATAATCATCGCGGCTGTGATCACGCACATGTTGTTGGATGCACGTTTGAAAAGAAATAATGGGAAGGCAAACATGAACTTGGTTAGGGGATAATTTCTCTGCGTCTCTGCGAACTCGGCGTCTCTGTGTTGAAACCGATCTACAAGTAATTCGATCGAAATTTCAACACAGAGACGCCGAGTTCACAGAGACGCAGAGGTAGGACTACTTAAGCAGTGAAGATTTCACTAACGGCAAACCGAAATCCTTTTAATACTGTCGACTCCACTTGGTCGTCATTTGAGTAGACCTCAGAGTTCTCATACCTACCTGAGTCGAGCGTACGAACTTCAACGATCTGCATTAACTCATCTACCAGCCACAATTCTTTGACTCCCAACGCGGCGTAAGTGTCGGCTTTCGTATTCCGATCGTAGATGGCTGAACCAGGTGAGATTACTTCGACCACCAGATCAGCAGTCGTCCGACGATTTGGATCTATCAGAGCCGCCTCTGTTTCATTGGATAGATAAAACAAGTCTGGCTCGAGATAAGTATTAGGACTTGTCCAAATGGCCGCTCGTGGTATATAGAGCTTGCCTGGCTTACCCGAGATCTTAATGTATTCTGACAGTAAGCCGTTTAGATTGCTCACAGCATTGTCGTGTTTGTACCCAGGAGGGGGAGTCATATAGAGGATTCCTGCGATTAGTTCTAATTTTGAGTGATCGGGCGACTCGGGTAATTCCCAAAACTCATCCAGTGTATAGGTCTTAACCAAAGGTGATGTGTTTACCCAAGTCATTCGATTGCTCCGATGAGGAAAAGATGTCCCCGATTATACATGACACCTCCCCAAACCTCGACTTGTTTACGAAAGTCTAAAGTTAACCTGACAACTTGAAGCCATTGAGCCAAAAGCAACATCCTTGGATCATCCTTCGCTTACCATGATGCCGACATCAAACCCTGGAGGATAAAAGCAATGGCTGCAAAAAAAGATCAGCACACAGTCGGTTCACCTGAAAAGAAACGCGGGCAACAGATGGGGTTTGCCGGCAACCCGGATCAAAATCGCGAAGAAATGAAACAGACACCGGCTGTCATTGGTAATCGTCCACGTGCAAACAAGCTCGCCGGCGATGTTTCTCAAAAACAGTTGAGCACTGACGCTGTAACACCCAGCACGAGTTCACCCTCGACTACTGGAATGAATGTGAAACCCAGGGGCGCCGCCGGCGGCGCAGCTCAATTCAAACGAAGACTTGCAAAGAAGCGCGCGCGCTAATTGCAGTGGGCGGTCTGGCGTGGCCGCCCTTTCTTTTAACCCGGAAGCACAATCTACTTTTGCCTGCTGCTCTTTACTGCTAAAATTCTCGACAGAAATAAAGTCGGGGATTTCCGCCAGAGATCACTCCCTAGTTCTCCGGAGTAAGCGTAGCCACTTGACCGTCGGGTCTTCGCGAAAAATCCTCTGTTTTTGACATCCATATACGGACTAGTGTGCTCATGATTGAGTCGCTCGTCTGTAGGCTCGTCCGAGCCGCGAGTTCTTTTCAGCTAAGTCGCAAATATCAATTTGGAAAGGGTCTAATTCAACCAAATGAGCACTGTTATCGAACCGCCCGTTACTCCGATTGAAAAGTTCCACGAAGAAGTCGAAACCGTAACTATCCGTTTCGCCGGCGACTCCGGCGACGGTATGCAGTTGACTGGTACTCAGTTCACCAACACTTCTGCGGTAGTTGGTAACGACATCTCAACCTTGCCTGACTTCCCTGCTGAAATTCGCGCGCCAGCCGGTAGTTTGCCCGGCGTGAGCGGTTTCCAGTTGAACTTTTCAAGCCAGGACATCAAGACGCCAGGCGATCAACCTAACGTGCTTGTGGCCATGAATCCCGCCGCCTTGAAAGTAAACCTTCCCGATCTCGAAGAAGGTGGCACGCTCATCATTAATACTGACGGCTTCACTCCGGAAAATCTCAAATACGCAAATTACGCAAGCAATCCGCTGGACGATAACTCGCTGGCTGGTTACCGCGTTCATAAGTTGCCCATCTCAACGCTCAACATGAATGCGTTGAAGGGCAACGTCGAACTTTCTCGCAAAGAGATCGATCGCTCAAAAAACTTTTTTGCTCTCGGCGTTCTTTACTGGCTGTACGATCGTCCCCTCGAAACAACGCTCTCCTGGATTCATACAAAATTTGCCAAGAGCCCTGAACTCGCGAAAGCAAACGAAATCGCTTTGAAGACGGGTTACAACTTCGCGGACACAACCGAAGTTTTTACGACCCATTACAGCGTCAAGAAAGCCAGGATCGCTCCGGGCAAATATCGAAAGATGACCGGCAATGAAGCGACTGCGTTAGGCTTCATCGCCGCGTCGCAGTTGTCAGGTCGTCCGCTTTTCTACGGTTCCTATCCGATCACGCCGGCGTCAGACATTCTGCATGAACTGTCGCGTCACAAGAGTTTTGGCGTGAAAACATTTCAGGCTGAAGACGAAATCGCTGCTGTGTGCGCAGCCATAGGCGCAAGTTTTGCGGGCCATCTCGGTTTGACTGGAACTTCGGGACCCGGAGTCGCCCTGAAACAGGAAGCCATCGGCTTGGCAGTCATGACGGAATTGCCATTGGTGATCGTGAATGTGCAACGTGGTGGTCCATCCACCGGTTTGCCAACGAAAACTGAACAGGCGGATCTGTTTCAGGCAGTTTGGGGACGCAACGGAGAATGTCCGGCGATTGTTGTGGCGCCAGCTACTCCAGCCGATTGTTTTCACATGGCAATCGAAGCGACGCGGCTCGCGTTCAAATACATGACGCCGGTGTTCTACTTGTCTGACGGCTATCTCGCTAATGGCGCTGAGCCGTGGGCCATTCCGCCAATCGATTCACTGCCGAAGATTGAAATAACCTTCGCCAGTGACCCCGCGACGTTCATGCCTTATTCGCGCGATGAAGAAACTTTGGCGCGTCCCTACGCGCTGCCCGGCACGCCCGGTCTTGAACATCGCATCGGCGGCATCGAGAAACAACACATCACGGGCAATGTTAACTATGATCCAGAGAACCACCACTTCATGGTCAAGCTGCGGCAGGAGAAAGTCGATCGCGCGGCGAATGACATTCCGCCAGTCGAAGTAATGGGTGAAAAGACGGGCAAGGTTTTAGTGCTTGGTTGGGGATCAACTTACGGTTCGATTACTTCCGCAGTGGAGCGGATGCAGCGTGAGGGCAAGAGTGTATCCTCGGCTCATCTTAAGCATCTAAATCCATTCCCGAAGAACCTCGGCGAAGTTCTCGCAAGCTTTGAGACTGTCATCGTTCCCGAAATGAACCTGGGCCAACTATGTACGATGATTCGCGCGAAGTATTTAGTTGATGCGGTAGCGTTTTCGAAGGTCAAGGGACGGCCGTTCCAGATCAGGGAAATTGTCAGGAAGGTCGAAGAGTACTTGTAGGACTGTCCATGAGACATCGACGACGAGTAACAATATGACATCCTCACTACGACTAAGAAAGTTTGAGATGAGTACCTCAACCACAGCGTCAATGACTGCGGCGGAGCTTTTAAGGCTTCCGAATGGTCAGCACCGCTATGAACTCATCAATGGAGAACTGAAGACAATGTCACCCACCCGCCAACCTCACGGCAAGGTTACGATGCATATTGCTGCGCCCCTCGCGCAGTTTGTTTGGGAGAAGAAACTCGGCGAAGTATTCGCTGCTGAAACAGGATTCAAGTTAACCAGTAATCCTGATACGGTTCTGGCTCCCGATATTTCGTTTGTTAATACAGCGCGCGCCGCACTGTTCGAAACGTGTGAAGATTTCTGGCCCATTGCGCCGGACCTCGTTGTTGAAGTCATGAGTCCAAGTGATCGAAAGAAGAATGTCCGAACCAAAACTCTAGCGTGGTTACAGTTTGGAGTGAAGCAAGTTTGGAATGTGGATCTCAAAGAAGAAACGATCTCGATTCATTACTCTTCGACCGAGGCTTTAACGTTAACGAAACAAGATGTATTAAGCGCTGGAGATCTGATCCCTGGCTTCAAGATTCCTGTTAGTGAGATTTTTAGTTAAGTAAATCAGGAGCAATAATGAGCACACACAGCAACGGACACGGTAGTAACGGAAATGGTGACAAGGTAATCGTCGAAACTGTCTCAGCCGACAGCGAAGGCGGCTCGGCCGTCTCCGGACGTATCGCGCCTCCTCCGGGTCAACTGAAGAAGGCTGACTTTGTTTCTGATCAGGAAGTACGCTGGTGTCCTGGCTGCGGCGATTACGCGATTCTCAACAACGTGCAAAAAGTAATGCCGGAACTCGGCATACCGCGCGAGAAGATCGTCTTCGTTTCGGGAATCGGTTGCTCGTCGCGTTTTCCGTATTACATGAACACGTATGGCTTCCACAGTATTCATGGACGCGCGCCCGCGATGGCGACCGGCATCAAGTGCGCTAATCCAGAGTTGAGTGTATGGGTAATTACGGGCGACGGTGATGCGCTTTCGATTGGTGGTAACCATTTCATTCACGCCATTCGTCGCAACCTCGATATCAATTACATTCTTTTCAACAATCGCATCTACGGTTTGACGAAAGGCCAGTACAGCCCGACGTCCGAGTTTGGTAAGAAGACCAAATCGACACCGCTGGGAACGATCGATTACCCCATCAATCCTTTATCACTTGCGATAGCCAGTGAATCCACTTTTGTCGCGCGTTCGATCGACATTGACGTAAAACATCTCGGCGCGATCGTCGAGGCTGCCGCAAAACACAAAGGCATTTCATTTATCGAGGTCTATCAGAACTGCAACATCTTCAATGATCACGCTTTCGATTACTTTGCGGAACGTACCGTTCGTTCAGACAAGGTCCTTTACCTCGAACATGGCAAGCCGATGATCTTTGGTAAGGAACGCAACATGGGAATTCGCATGAATGGCGCGCATCCTGAAGTTGTGAAGATTGGTGAGAATGGCCTCACTGAAAATGATCTCTTGGTCCATGACATTTATCTGCCGGATCCATCAGTCGCTTTCATGCTCGCGCGAATGGAACAACCTGATTTCCCGCAACCTGTCGGCATCTTCCGCGCGGTGAATAGGCCTACCTACGAAGGCATGATGATCGAACAAATAGACGCCGCAGTGGCTAAAGTTGGACCAGGTAGTTTGGAGAAGTTGCTTAATAGCGGCGAGACCTGGGTCGTGGAGTGAAAGTGTGATTGCGAAATGCGGAGTTGATGCGTGTAATCGGCCGTGAAATTCTTATCAATTCCGCATTCGCATTTCGTCCTCACGGCCCAAACCGGTGGCGATACTCCTTTGAGACAATAAATGCCTTCACCATTTCTGCGTCTATAAAATTCCCGTTGAACTGATTTAGCTTCGTTAGCCAGAAGTCATAACCGGTGTAATCTTCATCCGGTGGATGTTGCGGGTTGCGAAGTAAATATCCGAAGTACTGCATCAACACAAAAGCCCGGTTGGATTCACTCGCGACAAAGTTTGGATGTTCGACGATAGCGCGCAATACCTGAATTCGCGACTGATCGTTATTTTGGTAAGAATTCACCAACGCATCTCGTTCTACCTGCGAAAGCGGATTCCCGGCGTTCGCGTTTAACTTGTCGACGATGGTCGCGGCCGGGGTCGCGAATGGTGGAAACGCACTGCGGAAAGTTGATCTGCTTACCACCTCAGCGTAAAAGTCTTTTTTATTCGCTTCCAGTAAATCTTCCCATCCGGACTGTCCCACAATCAGATTTTTAGAAAGAATTTCTTTGTCTATCTTGAGATCAGTAAGACTGATGCCCGGTACCGAAATTTGATGGTTGTTAGGGAAGGTTGACGAACCGATGGAATCACCAAACGCTGCTTTGTACGTTCTTTCCGCGAGATAACCCGTCTGTTGAAATTCAATCGACAGGAAGAATGCAGCCGACACGTTGATGCGTTTAATTTGAATGCATTCGGCGTTATTTCCACACGATGTTATCTCGTTGGTCCAAAAAGCGAGTCCGCTTTGATCAGGCTCGCGACCGAGGAAGTCGAGATATTGCTGACGCACAAACAAGCGAGCGTCATCAATTAAATTCGGAGTTGGGCTAACGTCGTAGGTTGCGGTGGCGATCGCGCTGGGATTAAATCCCGGACGCCAGGCTTTGGCTTTCAACGAGATTGACTGATTGAGAACAATCGGAGTCGTCGAATTGATTGTTGGATCTGATTCAGTTGGATCCGATAAGTGTATTGAACTGAACTCTACTAGCCGGGTTAGTTTCACTTATGTTGTTGCTCTGTGCGCGACTAACTAATTGGTCAACTGAGTCGCCCACGTAGACGCCCAGGGTCGTTTAGGCCGGCAAGATCCTTAGCAGATCGGTTGAGTCCAATCCCCATCTTAGGGAGAATGTAAGGGTCCGACCAATGCTGCAATGGAAAACAAAATTCTGCTTTATTTCAGATGAGGCAAAACGATCGGCGCTCTGATAATTTCTTTTCTGGTCAGATTAATGTACTCGCGGAAGCGACCACAGATCATGAAATTCTGAAACGTGCGATTAGAAGTATCAGGCCCGAAGGAAACAGCCGCATTTATGATGCAGTATCTTTCGTGATTGATGAGAAGCTTCGGCGTGGTTGTCCCGAAAAGCCAGGTGGACTCAATGGGTGGTCTATTCGTCCTAAAAATAAAGATGCTCGACTTGGTTTTATCACCTATTTTGAGGGATGCCTGTGCCTTTCGGTAAGTGCGTAGTTTTTCTTCGGCTATGCCATCCGTTGTGAGGAATGGCTATGCCTTTCCGTTAACGCGCCTTCTTGATGTGGGCTACGCCCTCATCCAGGCCAGAAAGGGCGGAGCCCAAGAATAAATGAGGTCGGTAACGGAAAGGCACAGCCATTCCTCACAACAAAAGGCAAAGCCGACAACAAACGGCATAGCCGCGACAACAAACGGGAAAGCCGACAACAGACGGCAAAAGGCCGAGACAACAAACGGCATAGCCGAAACAACAAACGGCATAGCCTAGACAACGACATTCTCCCGGCTCCATTCATCGCTCAAATTTACCGCGCAAACCGGGTGCTACTTATTTGACCCGCCTTAGTCAAGTCGTCCAAAACCAGGCCTCTTCTTGACACTCCTGTTGTCGTCCCCTAGTCTCTCAGCTTCGAGGATCCTGCCTTTGTGGTTCGGCTTTAGTCCTCTCTAAGACAATCATGAACAATGAACTTATCGCTTTAATTTCCGATAAACAGGCGACAATCGGTGTTATCGGTCTCGGCTATGTTGGACTGCCATTGGTGGTGGAATTCGCCTCAAATGGTTTCAAAGGAATCGGCTTTGAGGTCGACAAAAACAAGGCCGACCAGATCAATCAGGGCACTTCATATATCGGCGACGTCCCTTCAGCGAAGGTCAAACAAGCTGTCGATGAAGGACGGCTCAAAGCCACGATTGATTTTGATCATTTGAGCGCGTGCGACGCGATCATCATTTGTGTACCGACGCCACTTCGCAAGACAAAGGAACCCGACGTCTCCTATATCCTGGCTGCAGCAGGAGAGATTCAAAAACGAATTCGTCGTGGTCAACTGATCATCCTGGAATCGACGACCTATCCAGGCACAACTGACGAAGTGCTCTTACCGATGTTTGAGGAAACGGGTCTAAAGCTTGACGAAGACTTTCTGCTCGCGTTTTCTCCCGAGCGAGTCGATCCCGGCAATCCCCAATTTCTAACGCACAATATTCCCAAAGTTGTAGGTGGCGTTACCGAGGCCTCGACCGATGTCGCCGCGCATCTTTATTCACAGATCGTCAAAGACGTACACGGTGTTTCGTCGGCGCGAGTGGCCGAAGCTGCCAAGTTGCTGGAGAATACTTTCCGCGCCGTCAACATCGGAATGGCCAACGAGATGGCCCGTCTTTGTTATGCGCTGAACATCGACACGTGGGAAGTTATTCGCGCCGCTGCCACCAAGCCGTTTGGTTTCATGGCGTTCTATCCTGGTCCAGGTATTGGCGGTCATTGCATTCCTCTCGATCCACACTACCTTTCCTGGAAAGCGCGCCAGCACGGATTTGATTCACGTTTCATAGGGTTGGCTGAAGAGGTCAATTCCCGAATGCCCGAACACGTGGTCCAACTTGTCGCTGATGGTCTAAACGACGAACGGAAAGCGATGAATGGTTCGCGCGTGTTGTTGCTGGGCGTTGCGTATAAGAAAGACATCGACGACGTACGCGAGAGTCCCGCCTTGTCGATCATTGATCGACTGCGCGTTAAAGGCGCCGACGTCCGGTATCACGATCCGTTCGTTAAGGAAGTTAGTTTTGACGACGCTCATACGCATGCCGGTGGCGACCCGCTGCAGTCGGTTCCATTGACGGATGAGGAATTAGCCGCGGCGGATTGCGTAATCATCGTTACCGACCACAGCCAGATCGACTACAAGCGAGTTTGTTCTTTAGCGCCGCTTATCGTCGACACACGCAACGCGCTGAATGGCGATCTGAGACGAGAAAGCAGCGCGAGAGTAATTCGACTGTAAAACTGTGCTTTGAACTTGGATCTTTTAGTACAAAGAACAAGATGCCCCGAAGGGGCAACGACCCAAAGCCCAGAGTTGCCGCTTCGGCTACTCTGGGACAGCAAGGCAGAGGGTTATTAACCGCAAGGCGGTTGCGTCATTGAGGTTTAGCCCGCGCAACCGCGTTGCGGTTGGTAGGAGTCCGGCAACCCTTACCCAGGGTAGCCGGAGTCAGGCAAGCTTACCCAGGGTAGCCGGAGCGGCAACCCTGGGCTTTGTTGCATAGCCCCTTCGGGGCAACTTTGAGATTACCGTTGAAACAGGCTCTGAGATCGAAGCGGGACCTTAACCCGGCTGAAGCTTCGGAAGAATGAGAGGAGTTTGCAAAAGATCCTCAAGATCATCAACGTCGTAGGCGCCAGGCCGAATTTCATGAAGGTGGCGCCGATTGTCGCGGCGATGAAAGCACGGCCCTCCGAATTTCTTCCTCTCGTAATTCACACCGGTCAACATTACGATGCGGCAATGTCTGACGCGTTTTTTAGCGATCTGCAATTGCCGGCTCCCGATATTCATCTTGGTGTTGGTTCAGGTTCCCACGCTGCGCAAACTGCTGCAGTGATGGAACGCTTTGAGCCGGTAGTGCTAAACGAAAAACCTGATTGGGTATTGGTTGTAGGTGACGTCAACTCGACGATTGCTTGTGCGCTCGTTTGCGTGAAGCTCGGTATAAAGGTGGCCCATGTCGAAGCCGGTTTGCGCAGTCGTGATCGAACGATGCCGGAGGAGATTAATCGACTACTGACCGATCAAATCGCTGACCTGTTATTCACGCCATCACCAGACGCCGACGAAAATTTATTGGCAGAAGGAATTCCGCGCGAACGAATTCGACTCGTCGGCAATATCATGATCGATTCGTTGTTTGGAAATCTCGAAAGAGCTCGGAAGTCGATCGTTAAATCAACTCTTGGTTTACGCGAACGTGAGTATGCAGTCTTAACGTTGCACCGTCCTTCAAATGTTGATAATCGTGAGACGTTCGGACGAATCCTGAGTGCGCTTGAGCGGATTTCTCTTTCACTGCCGATTATCTTTCCGGTCCATCCACGGACAAGAAAGACTATTGCTGAACTGGGATTACTTGATCGTGTTACGGCAATTGAAAATCTGCAATTGATTGATCCACTGGGTTATCTCGATTTTCTTAGTCTTTACAGCTCGGCTAAGTTGGTCCTGACTGATTCGGGCGGCATCCAGGAAGAAACTACGGCGCTCGGTGTTCCTTGTTTGACCTTGCGGGAAAATACGGAGCGACCCATCACGGTAGAGATGGGGACGAATGTCATCGTCGGAACAGATCCCGATCGTATTGTTTCTGAAGTGGAAGCGATTATGGCTGGTCGTTTTAAGGAAACGCGGCAACTTCCGCTTTGGGACGGTTACACCGCCGACCGCATACTTGCCGAGTTAGTCCGTTAGGACCGCAGGCGTCCTCGCCTGCTGGCATAATATCAAGGCTACTTAATTCCCAGGACAGGCAGGCGAGGACGCCTGCGCTCCCAGAGGACGCCTGCGCTCCTGACGGCTTTCCTAACGATGACTCTGCTAGGTAAATTCAAACGAGCGCTGCGCGGTGAAGTTGAACCAAAGACAGTAGTTCGTGAGGCTGTGCGACGCGCGCAGGTCCAACGATGGGCCGCCAAAGAACGCACGAGTCTGGATTCGCTAAACGCCGAGCTGCCAAAGCTTTGGCTCTCAAAAAAGACCGATCTTCTGAGTCATTTTCAAAATCGACGGGATCCCCACTTCTTTCCCGGCTTTACCAGCGAATCTCTAATACAACGACAGCAGGAGTTGTTTCCCGCTGAGACTGAACAACTACTCAATGCCGCGAACCAGATTGTCGATCAACATGCGTGGCCGCTACTTGGTTTTGGTTTGCGAAGTTTTGGGAATGAAATTGAGTGGTCCAAAGATCCGCTTTCGGGTTTTAACTGGCCACTCGTTTACCACCGCGACTTACAACTCATTCGCAACGACGGGTCCGATGCGCGAGTGCTCTGGGAACTAAATCGACTGGGCCACTTGCTTACGCTTGCCCGCGCTTACGTGATCACTAACGACGAGAAGTTTAGCGCCGAAGCCTTTGCGCAAATCAGAAGCTGGGCCAACCAGAATCCCTACGGCCGCGGTGTTAATTGGAACTGCGCGATGGAAGTTGCGCTTCGCGCAATGAACCTGATAGCGATTTTTGAACTCCTCAAGAAGTCGATCCATTTCAACATTGATGTCGTCCAGCTTTTTTTGCGGTTGTTTCATCAGCACGGCACCTACATCCGAAATAATCCCGAGTTTTCTTATGTCTCAACCAGCAATCATTACCTGTCTGATGTCGCCGGTCTGCTTTGGCTGGGAATCATGTTGCCCGAATTTGTCGACGGCGAAGGTTACTGCGATAGCGCCCTGGTCGAACTGCTGAAAGAAATGAACAAGCAGGTTTTACCGGATGGCGCCGATTTTGAATCCTCAACTGGCTACCATCGCTACGCGCTCGAGTTGTTTCTCTATTCCTTCATTTTATGTAAGCACAACGACTATGAGATCGAAGAGCGATATTGGAAGAAGTTGCATTCGATGCTTGTCTACTTACGCGGTTACTTGCGACCCGATGGCTCAGCTCCGTTGATTGGAGACACTGATAGCGGACAAGTGTTGCCGTTGCGCAGACGTCGTGCGGATGAGCATGAGTACTTGTTGACACTGGGAGCAGCACTTTTTAAGGACGCAAGTCTGAAAACTCCCAATGCGCAGATTACGCCCGAACTACTTTGGCTGCTTGGACCAGATGCTGTGGAGGAGTTTCGGGAATTGGCGCCGTCGGAAAATCGATCCATGGCATTTCATGACGCCGGTACCTATGTAATGCGTCGCGGAAACGATCGATATCTTTGTTTCAATGCAAGCGGCGCAGGAATTAACGGACGAGGTTCTCATGGACACAATGATTCGCTGAGCATCGAAGTGTTTGCTAATAATCACGCCTTCATTGTTGATCCGGGTACGTTCGTCTATACCGCCGATCTGAAACAACGAAATCTGTTTCGTTCAACTGCCTATCACTCCACTGTGAAAATCGATGGAGCTGAACAAAACACGACTCACGAAGCACTGCCATTTATCATCGGTAATGAAGCGCATCCGCGTGTACTCGGGTGGGAATCGAATGATACGCAAGACAGGATTGTCGCTGAACATTCAGGTTATTCGATAGTTCATCGCCGCACGATTGTGTTTGATAAGAACAAAGGCGAGTGGTCCATTGAGGACGAATTTCTGGGGGAAGGTGAGCATAGTTATGAAGTGCGGTTCCATTTTGCTCCGGACCTGGATGTCAGGATTGAGGAGTCGTTAGTGATTGCAACAGACGGAGTGAGTCAGTTGCGTGTGGCGGCGCTGGATAAGGCTGAGCTGGGTCTCGAGGTGCAGGCTTGCTCAAGTGACTACGGCGAAAAGCAGGAATCAGTTACAGCGTGTTGGAAGATTATGGGAAAGGTTGATAGGTTACGTTGGAAGATTGAGGTGGCTTGATCTCTGCGTCTCAGCGGTTCTCTGCGTCTCTGTGTTGAAACTGACGTTCGCGTAAATGGATCAAGGTTCAACACAGAGACGCAGAGAACCTCAGAGACGCAGAGAGGCTCCGTCAAAGGTAAATTTCTGATGTGTGGCATTTGCGGTGTTTGGGAATATGGTGCGAGCGAGGGAAAGGTCGGGACTTCGCTCGTCGCCCGTATGCGCGATGAGATGACGCATCGTGGACCAGACGATTCAGGCGAACTACTCTTTGACAACAATCGCGGCGGCTTCGGGTTTCGTCGTCTATCGATTATCGATCTCTCAGCGGCTGGCCACCAACCGATGCACGGTTGTGATAACCGGATCTGGCTTGTCTTCAATGGCGAGATTTATAACCACAGCCAACTTCGCGCCGGACTAGAACAACGCGGTCACAAGTATTCATCCAAAACTGATTCCGAAACCATTCTTCATCTCTACGAAGAAGTTGGTCTCGACTTCGTCGAGCAAATTGAAGGCGACTATGCGATCGCGCTTTGGGATGCAAACAAAGAACGTCTGGTCCTGGTCCGCGACCGGATCGGAGTAAAGCCTCTCTATTACTTTTACAAAGACGGCCGCTTCATCTTTGCGTCAGAGATCAAAGCGATCATTCAACATCCAGCGGGCACGCCTGACATCGACGAAGAGTCGCTCTATCACTATCTGACTTTTCTCACCACGCCCGCTCCTAACACGCTTTTCAAAGACATTCACAAACTT
Organism: Pyrinomonadaceae bacterium; assembly: GCA_036518995.1. Taxonomy (GTDB): domain Bacteria; phylum Acidobacteriota; class Blastocatellia; order Pyrinomonadales; family Pyrinomonadaceae; genus PSRF01. The sequence goes on from DATDMC010000032.1 coordinate 33,297, forward strand.
CCAGCGGGCCATATGCTAACGCTTACTCGCGACGGCGAGTTGAATATCAAGCGTTATTGGGACGCTTTGCCTCCTCAGCAACCGACTGTTTGCAGCGACGAAGAGCATCAAGCTGAAATCTTGCGCTTGCTTCGTGATTCGATTCGCAAACGCATGATGTCAGACGTTCCGTTTGGAGTTTTTCTTTCAGGCGGTGTCGACTCGTCTGCGAATGTCGCACTGATGTCGGAGCAAATGTCGCGGCCGGTTGAGACTTTCACAGTTGGATTTAGTGACGCAGAGTATTTGAATGAACTGGATTCAGCGCGGCGAATCTCAAAGCAGTTCAATACAAACCATCACGAAGTGATCATCTCGGCAAAAGAGATGAAAGATTTTTTGCCCGACCTCATCTTTCATCAGGACGAGCCGATTGCCGATCCCGTTTGTGTGCCGCTCTATTACGTTTCAAAACTCGCCCGCGATTCAGGAACGATCGTCGTTCAAGTTGGTGAAGGTTCTGATGAGATTTTTAGTGGTTACGAAAATTACGTTCGCCACTTAAGGATTTATGAAAAGTTTTGGCGACACGCGGAAACGATCCCGTTGTCACTTCGCAAAGCAGTTTCCAGTATTTCGCGCCCGGCATTGGAAGCAACCGGACGCAAACGAATTGCGATCGAACTCATCCGCCGGCTCGGCGCCGGCGAGCCTTTGTTTTGGGGTGGCGCAGTTGTTTACGACGAAACGTTTAAGCCGCGGATTTTGTCGAAACAACTGCTGGAACGGGTGAATGGACTTTCGTCGCTTCAGGTCGTAGAGAAATACCTAAAACACATCGAACGTGAACGACCCGAATCAGATTTTCTTTCGCGCATGACTTATCTCGAGTTGAAACTGCGTCTTCCCGAGTTGCTGCTGATGCGCGTCGATAAGATCACAATGGCGACGAGTGTTGAAGCCAGAGTCCCGTTTCTGGATCATCACCTCGTTGAATATGCGCTGGGTTTGCCGCGAGCATTGAAGGTCCAGGGAGTTAGCGGCAAACATATTCTCAAACGCGCTCTCGAAGGAATCCTGCCTAACGATCTGCTTTACGAAAAGAAGCGAGGCTTTGGCGCCCCGGTTCGAGAATGGTTTCGCGATGGTTTGGGCGATTGGTTCGACGATCATTTGATGAATTCAACTATGCGCCGGCGCAATTTGCTGAACTACGATTTTATCGGACGCATGTTGACGGAACATCGCAACGGGACGAAAGATTGGGGTTTTCACTTATGGACTTTGCTGAATCTTAGTTTATGGTACGAACGCTGGGTGGACCGCGGCTGACGAAATTTGGGTCGCAAACCATCGAGATCGTCTAGACTATGAGCAATGTTCGGTAACGGCAGCAGCAGTAACGGCAACGGGCACGGTCAACTGAAGATCGTTTTACTGGTCCTCAGTGGCGATCCCACGCAAGCTCGTGACACGCTAACCGCCGAATATCCCCAGGCCAGAATCGAGCTTGTGCCGCGTGGCGAAGTGCAGGGAAGTGGATTTGCCAAACGTTTGCGCACTTTTCGATCGTTGCATCCCGACGTCTTTGCGATCGCGACCGAGCGCCTGTCATGGCAGCGCGGCCAAAATCTTTTCATGTTGTTTGGCGCGCTCGTGGGCGCGCGCGATGTAGTGATGCTCGACGCGCACGGCGAAGCACTGAAACGATCGCGCACCGAAGTGTTGCTGGGCTCCCCGGCAAAGTTGAGCGGTGACGCGATCTCTAATGCCCGACTTTCCTCAGAAGCTAGGCGCGAGCTAAATCGACTCGAGCAGCAAATACTTCAACAGAGACTTCCTAAGCCTTCCCCGACACGCAATCCTCACGTCATGTATTTGCGATCAACTCCTGGTCCAGGTACACAAGTGGGTGGGGCCGCGAGTCATATTAAAGGTGTCGTTGAAGGCCTGATTAAGCTCGGCGCGAGCGTTGAAATGGTCAGTAATGATCGCATCGCCGGTTTTGATCAATCCAAAGCCCCGTTGACATTGATTGAGCCGGTCTCGTCTGGCGGGACGCGCGCAATGTTCGACATCAACAACAATCTCAATTTCACGCGCGGGCTGTTGCCGTTGATTAATGGCGACGCGCCTGACTTTGTGTATCAACGTTATGCTCGTTTCAGTTGGGCTGGCGTTGCCGCAGCGTTAAAAGCGAATCGACCTTTGTTTCTCGAATACAACGGCTCGGAAGTGTGGGTAGGAAAGTATTGGGACCGTGTCGGCAAACTGGATTTACTGGAACGTTATGAACGATTGAATCTCGAGGCGGCCACCCGAATCTTTGTGGTGTCTGACGTTGAACGACGTAATCTCGAACGACGAGGAGTTGATCCCGCGAAGATCGTGATCAACCCGAATGGCGTTGATACGAGTATTTTCCATTCAGGTGTTGGAGGACGTGAAACCCGCCAGCGCCTCGGTATCGGCGATCACGAAGTTGCTGTTGGTTTCGTCGGCACCTTTGGTCCATGGCACGGCGTACTGGTTTTGGCTGAAGCGATCAGATCAATTCCCTGTAATTTACCAATTCGTTTTGTTTTTGTTGGCAACGGCAGTTTGTATGGCGATGTAGAACAGCAGTTGCAGAATGAATGTGAACAAGGTCGCGTGATCTTCACTGGACCAGTGAAGCATGAAGAAGTACCAGCGCTTTTGGATGCGTGCGACATTCTCGCTTCGCCGCATGTGCCGTTGACTGACGGTAGTGAGTTTTTTGGCTCGCCTACGAAGTTGTTTGAGTATATGGCGATGAGCAAGGGAATCGTGGCGAGTCGCCTGGGCCAGATTGGAGAAGTGCTGCGCGATGGCGAGACGGCTTTGTTAGTTGAGCCTGGTGATCCGAACGCGTTGGCAGAAGCGATTCAGCGTTTGGCAGCGTCGCAGTCGTTACGTGCTTGTTTAGGTGAAAATGCGCGCGCGGCTGCGGTCCGAAGCTATACCTGGAAACACAACGCGCAACGGGTGCTCGATGCGTACAATTCGCTCGCTGAAGATTCGCCAAAGTCTGCTGAAGTTATTCAGTCTCGATCAGTAAAAGGCGCCGCTTAAATGCTTGTCCGGTATGCCTTAAAGCTTTGCAAAACTCAACTAGACTGCGGCTTGGCCGTCTGTTGTGAGGAATGGCTCTGCCTTCCCGTTAAAGCGTGCACTACAATTCGGGCTACGCCCTTCAACTCGTATGCTTTTTTTGACCGCCATTTGTTAATGACGCACCTAAAGAGGGCATAGCCCCAAACCAAACGCCCATGAAACGGAAAGGCGTAGCCATTCCTCACAACAGACGGCCAAGCCGCAGCGTGTCAAGTTTTGTAAACGCCCAGAAAGCCTATCGCGCATTTCTTAGCTCGCTTCTCTTAATTCTCTTCGTCGCACTTTCAGTCCGGGCACTCACAGCCTACTTCATCTACACGCATCTCTCGGATCCATCATGGTTTCAATCAGGCACTTATCAGATCTTCGATCGCAAAGCCCAGGACATTCTCAATCACAAAGCTTCGCTCTTCTGGATCGACGATGCCACCCAAACTGACTCCGCCGTCTATCCGCCCGGCTATCCGATTTGGATTGCCTCCATCTACGCGCTGACCGGTCATCGATCACCCGCCAGCGTCCAACAGTTTCAATGGGTGCTCGACTCTTTCTCAGTTTTACTTATCGTCGGAATCGGTATCACGAGTTACGACCGCCGCGTTGGTTTAGTGGCTGGTTTTCTTGTCGCACTTTCACCCTTGCTGGCATTGTCAGGCGCTGTCCCGCTTGCCGATGCGCCGGCGAGTTGGTTGGTCCTGGGTGCAGTTTGGCTCCTGATCATAGCAACGAAGCGACAACGATTATTGCTGGCCCTCGGCGCGGGACTCCTCGTCGGTCTCTCGTGTTGGTTTCGAGCTAACGGGTTGTTGTTGCCAATCTTCTGGCTGGCTGCGTTGCTGTTTTGGAAAACAGCCTGGCGAAACCGCATTCAAGTCGGTGGCGCGGTGCTGATCGGCATGATAGTCATTGTCACGCCGTTATTGATCCGAAACGCAGTGGCTTTTCACGTGCTAACGCCAACCGGACTCGGCGCCGGCACGAATCTTTGGGAAGGCATTGGTGAAACTGATCGCGCGGCGGAGTTCGGCGCCGTGTATGGAGATCAAAATGTAGTCGAGCAGGAGCGCAGGGAACTTGGAGTTTCTTCTACCGACACAAGTTTCAGATTGTATTATCCAAACGGCGTGGAACGCGATCGGGCCCGCGCTCAGAAAGCGTTGAGCGTAATTCGCGCGCATCCAGTTTGGTACGCGGGCGTGATGTTGCGACGAATGGCCGGGGTATTAAAGTTTGCCGGCAATCCGCAACCGTATTACGGCAGTCCGGGAATTAACGTGACGAGTAGTAAATGTTTGCCGCTAAACTGGCAGGGCGGGGTTTTAAGCGGCGTTGTGACGTTCATAGGGATGGTCCAAAGTGTGCTGCGCTACCTGGCTTTGCCGTTGATGATTGTCGGTATCGGTATCGCGTTGCGACTTGAATGGCGCATGACGTTACTCGTATTGAGCACCATTCTTTATTACCTCATCGTCGGTTCCGCTCTCCACACCGAGATTCGTTACGGTCTGCCAATGCAAGCGCTGTTGTTCGTGTTTGCTGCGATTACGCTGACTGCGATTACAAAACTATCCCGCCGTTTTCACGCGGCGTCGTCTGACAAATTCCAGCAATAGATTCACTCCGCAGCACAAAGCAAAACTAACAATCACAAGAAAAAAGAAGTGGATGATGTACACGTAGCGGCGTTCAGTGTGAAGAGCTGATTGGACCATTAGGTAATAGGCTGGCACCGCCATTAGTAACGCGAGTTCGACAAAGTGTTTCCGCCAAACAAGTAAAGCAGTCCCAACGATCAGAAACGGAATGGCCCAGGCTGTCGTAAAAAACTTTTGGAGCAGTCGAAGCGGTATACGCAGGTAACGCATCCAGGTCATGGAGCTTGGTCCAAGATCGTCTAACTCCGCCTGACCCAAAAGCAGAGTCGATTGGGCCGACGCGCCATTGGCAATCACAAAACGAATTTGCGAATTGTTCGTGCTTACAAATTCAAGATCGATCTTCTCAATAGGTTGATTATTAACGTCGAACACTTCGTTGGTCTCGCCGAAAGTTGAAGCGAGTTCTTTATCACCGGCCATGATTTTGAGGTTTACTCGACCCTGCTCAACTTTGACAGGAACCACGAATGAATAGTCGTGATAAGGAGAGATGCTAATCGCTTCTGTCCAGATTTGATCGCTGCGGTTTTCGTTATTACCTGTCACTTCAACCCCGAGCGGACCTGTCGCGTCTGGGCGACTTCGAACAGTTGTTTGTGACGACCTTTCAGCGTTCAACCATTGCTCCGGCGTCCTGGTCCAAACTTTTTCTGCGTTTGCATGACTTGGCCCAACAGGCGATTCAGGCTTTAACACCGGCACCGGATCGAGACGCGTGGATGCAATCGCGCGTTTCCCCATAACACCCGCAAACCAAACTGGATGATCCGCGATCGTTTTCAAGGCCCGACGTACCCGCAGTCGATCGCGTTCGATTCCATCTTCTCCAAAGAGTTGAGTCGCATATTCGGGTTTTCCATACCACTGCGCTTCCTGGCGTGTTATCCCGAGATCAGTGCCCGGAATCCCGAGCGTGCCTTTGGGATCGTAGTCGGCAATTCCTTCGAGCAGTGTCTGACCGGAGCCGAGTGAAAGTGGAATGAAGTGATGAAAGAAGATCGCGTTCTTAATTGTGATCGGCGCGATTGCGATGATCGTTCCCGCGACCACCGTTACTAATGCCTTCACTCGTTTATCGCGCCGGCTAACCAAAGCTGCGGCCGCGCCGATGAATAACGGCAACAACATAGCGTTGGCCCGCAACCAGCACGACAGGCCGATCAGGATGCCGGCGATTAGCAGTCGTGAAAATTTGAAATTGTTTCGCGATCTGATCACCAGGTAGACAGCAAGCAGGATCGGAAACACGATCAAAGAATCGGGCAAGAGCAATATCGAGAAGTATGCAAACTGCGGTGACAGCGCCGCCAAAATACCTGCCACAAGCGAAACTGAAAGTGAAAACAATTCAAGCGAGATCAGAAACAACAGCACGACTGCTGCGGCATCGACGGTGATTTGGACGAACTGCAAAACCGTGTCTGACTCGCCAACAGTTTTAGCGATAGCCGCTAATAAGATCGGATAACCGGGCGGGTGACCAAGCCGGGGGACGTCGGTCAGAAATGTTTTGAATTCTCCATTTACCAGTTGGCGCGCCGATTCCTGATAGCGATGGGTGACTGAAGTTTGAACTTTCCATGCTTCACGATGATCGTCCTGCCAGGTTAACGTGCGGACTGCAAACGCAAACAGAAAAAGTACCAGACAGATAAGTATTGTCTGCTTGCGAGCGACTGACGACTGACTGATATTAGTTGGTTCCAAAACGATCACGGCAAAGCACTAAGAACAAAGTGCTAAGAGCAAAAGCCAAAGGCTTTGGCGTTAATGTATCATGCACGCTCTTAATGCTGACGAACCGTTCGATTATCTGCTTTGGTGGCGAAGACTGGTGGTATCACCATCCACATTCAAAAGCACACCTGATGCGCAAGTTTGCGCTGGCCGGCAACAAAGTCATTTTTGTTAACTCAATTTCGATGGGCCTGCCGAACCTTGCCCACAAAGATTTGCTGCCAAAAATCAAACGTAAACTCGGCAGTTACTCGAAATTAGCGCGCCAGACCGAGGAAGGAATAACGGTTGTTTCGCCGGCCAGTCTTCCATTCTTCGGGACAGCGGCGGCGCGTAATATCAATCGCCGCGTGATTGGCCTGCAGATCAAAAAGCTCGCGCGGAGTCGTGGATTGACTAAGCCGATCCTGTGGATTGCGATTCCGACCGCCGCTGAAATGATCGGAACGTTTGATGAGTCAGCGATCGTTTATCAGGTTTCTGATAAATACGATGCCAACACGATGGACCATGCAACCGATCCGGAGTTGATTCGTCGACTACATGAACAGGCGATCGATGCGGCAGACATCGTGTTCTACTCCGGCCGGAAACTTTTCAACGAAGCAACGCGTGGTCGCGAGCATTCTTATCTACTTGAACAAGGCGTCGACTATGAGAGATGGAGCCAGATCAACCAGGTCCAGGTTGCGCCTGAGATTGAGAAGATTCCGCATCCGCGACTCGGTTATTTTGGCGCCATCGAACCGTGGCTAGTCGATCAGGAACTGATCAAACGCGCGGCACGTGAGCGACCTGAGTGGCAGTGGATCTTCATTGGCAATCGCGCGCGCGGAGTTGAGATCGAAGCGTTGCCCAACACGCATTTTCTACCGGCAGTTCCTTACGAGCAGTTACCTTCGTTTGCGGCCGGGTTCGACGTTTGTGTGCTTCCGTGGGAAACTGAACAGGCCTTTACGAGCTATGGTTCCGCGATCAAAGTGCGCGAATATTTGGCGACCGGGAAGCCGGTCGTAATTTCGCCGTTGCCTGAATACGAACCGATGGGTGATGTGTTGAGAATTGCGAGAAGTCGTGATCAATTCTTCGAGCTGGTCCAGGATGCGTTGAATGAAAACGATCCCGCGGCGGCGGCGAGACGTCAGGCCGCAGTTGCTTCCGGAACGTGGGACGCGCGCGCTGAGTGGGTAAGTGATTTGATCGAGAAAACACTGGCGGCGAAGAGTTTTTGAATGCGACGATGGCCCAACCACAAAGTCTCAAAGGCACAGACCTTTTAAAGGCTTATTTCGTGCCTTTGTGTCTTAGTGTCTTAGTGGTTAAAAATTCTGCATGAAACAAGTCCTGCAAAATAGAAAAACGGGCCGACCATTTGTCGGCGAAGTGCCTGTACCGGCGCTGCAAAATGGTCGTGTTTTAGTGCGTACGGTTGCGTCGTTGATCAGTGCCGGTACCGAACGCATGGCCGTTGAGTTAGTAAGTAAAGGACTGGTTAATGAAGCGCGCCAGCGTCCCGATCTCGTTAAAGCAGTTGTTGCCAAAGTTAAGAGCGAAGGACTGCTGAACACCTTTGCTTCGGTGCGCGACAAGATGGCGGCGTCAACGACACTCGGCTATAGCGCGGCAGGAATCGTCATCGCGGTTGCTGAAGATGTTGACGAATTTCAAATCGGCGATCGCGTCGCTTGTGCCGGTGTTGGTTATGCGTCACACGCGGAAGTGTTGTCGGTTCCGCGGAATCTTTGTGTTCATTTGCCCGAGGCGGTTGCGTTTGAAGCGGGTGCGTTTGGAACGCTCGGCGCGATCGCGTTGCAGGGGGTCCGACTTGCGGAACCAACCCTCGGCGAATCCGTTGTTGTTATCGGGTTGGGACTGGTGGGCCAGTTGACGGTCCAATTATTGAAGGCGAACGGCTGTCGTGTATTTGGCCTCGATCTGGATCCGGCGCGCGTTAAGTTAGCGATCGACTTGGGAGCGGACGCTGCATCTGTTTCGAATGAAGAGTCGGCGAAGGCGATCGAAAGTTGGACGCGCGGGCGAGGCGCTGATGCCGTGCTGATAACTGCTGCGACCGATTCAAATGGACCAGTTGAATTGGCCGCCCAGATCTCGCGCTTAAAAGGTCGTGTGATCATTGTCGGCATGACGGGGATGAATATTCCGCGCCAACCATTCTTTTCTCGTGAGCTGTCGTTAGTGATTTCGATGTCGTATGGACCAGGTCGTTACGATCCGAATTACGAAGAGCGAGGGCACGACTATCCGTTGCCTTACGTGCGTTGGACCGAGAAGCGAAACATCGAGGCTTTTCTCGATCTCATCGCGGCCAAACGGATGGATGTTGAGAAACTTATTAGCCACCGGTTTTCTATCGACGCCGCTGAAGATGCCTATCAACTAATCTCTGGTAAGGTTGCCGAGCCGTATCTCGGAGTTGTGCTTAACTACGATCCGGATACAGACGTTACGCGCAAGATTTCGCTTGCTCCGGCGCGTACCGAAGACAAGGCGATTACGCTCGGTGTGATCGGCGCCGGTGGTTACGTTCCCGTGATGTTGTTGCCGCACTTCAAAACGTTTGGTGTCAACTTCCGCTCGATCGCAACGGCGTCCGGAGTTTCTGCGCATGATGTTGGGAAACGATTTGGTTTTACTTCCGCGGTCTCGAGCGCTGACGAAGTGCTCGACGAGCGTGACATCAATTTAGTTTTGATTGGAACGCGACACGATCTGCACGCAAGTCTGGCCGCAAAGGCTTTACGACTAAATAAGCATGTGTTCGTTGAGAAACCGTTGGCCTTGAATGATGTCGAGTTGGATGACGTTATTGAGGCGGCTGCACATTCAACCGGCAAACTGATGGTTGGATTCAATCGAAGATTTTCGCCTTTAGCAAAACAAGCTAAAGACTTTTTCGCCGGTCGACAAGCGCCGCTTTCGATCGCTTATCGGGTCAATGCCGGTCGCGTTCCGAAAGAACATTGGATTCAGGACCAGGAACAAGGCGGTGGCAGGATTGTCGGAGAAGTTTGTCACTTCATCGACTTGATGTCGTACCTGGCTGGCGCTTTGCCGATCACCGTTTATGCTGAGAGTGTCAGTGCAAAATCCGACAAAATTCTCGACGCGGATTCGGTGTTCATCACGCTGAAGTTTTCCGATGGATCGAATGGCAGCATCGCGTATTTGGCTGAGGGCGACAAGGCGCTGGCGAAAGAACGAATCGAGATCTTCGGCGCGAGCAGGGCGTTTGTGATTGATGATTTTCGGAAGGCGGTTAGTTATAAAGACGGACGCGAGAATGTGGTGACGCTGAAGGTGCAGGATAAAGGCCAGCCTGATGAGGTGCGTCTTGTGTGTGAGAGCATTTTGAAAGGTGATAAAGCGCCGATCAGTTTGGATGAGTTGATTGCGACGACGAGAGCGACGTTTCGAGTCTTGGATTCGTTAAGGGAGAAGCGCGTCGTTGAGGTTTAGGCCACCAACGTAGGGGCACGGGTTCAACCGCGAAGCGGTTACGACCCAAAGCCCAGGGTTGCCTCAACCCTGGGAAATCGTTCGTGAACAATCCAACCCCGAAGGGGTTGCGACCAAAACGACGTTGACAAGATGTTCATGATTGAAGAAATTCGGCCTCGGTGTCGCATCCACGGCGTCGTGAATAAGAACGTTTATGATTGGGCGTGACGGATACGGAAATGTGAACGTTGGCCGCAACCCCTTCGGGGTTGGTCCTAATTGACGACGCGTTCCCAGGGTTGAAGCAACCCTGGGCTTTGAGACATAACCGCTTCGCGGTATAAAAAAAAACAAGTCCAAAGTCCAAAGTTCAAAGTTCAAAGTCCAAAGTCCAAAACCCACCATGTGTGGCATTGCCGGCATTATCACTTCGAACCCTTCACGACACATCGACGCGATGCTCAAAAGCATCGAACACCGTGGTCGTGACGACGAAGGCACATGGATCTCCGATCCAATCAACGGTCAACGCGTCTGCTTCGGACATCGACGACTCTCAATCATCGACACGAGTCCCGCCGGTCACGAGCCGATGTTTTCTCACGATGGCCGGTACGTACTCACCTTCAACGGCGAAATCTATAACTATCGTGAACTCCGTGACCAACTACGTGGTTTGGGCCACGACTTTCATACGGAGAGCGACGCCGAAGTTTTGTTAGCCACTTTTGCGCAGTGGGGGCGCGCCGGGATTACACGTCTCAACGGAATGTTTGCGTTTACGATTTGGGACAAGCAGGAACAAACGTTAACACTGGCTCGCGATCATGTCGGGATTAAGCCCCTCTATTACGCTCATGTGTCCGGTAATTTTCTCTTCGCTTCCGAAATCAAAGCTATTCTGGCGACAGGTCTAGTTAAAGCTGCAATCGATCCGGAAAGTCTCAATCAGTTTCTGACTTTTCTCTGGTCGCCGGATCCAAACACACTCTTCAAGGACATCAAAACAGTCCCGCCTGGCCACGTACTCCAGTTTCATAACAATCAAATCGAGATCACGCAGTGGTGGGACGTCTCTTTTGACGAAATCGAAACTGGCAAAAGCGAAGCGTGGTGGCGTGAACAAGTGCTCGCGACTTTTGATCGCGTCGTAAAGATGGAGATGGTGGCTGACGTTCCGTTGGGTTCGTTTCTATCGGGCGGCATCGACTCATCCGGCATCGTCGCCATGATGGACCGTCACAGCAATGGGCGACCAATCAGCACTTACACAGTTGGCATTGAAAGTGAAGATCTTCGTTACGACATCATTCCCGACGATGTGCAATGGGCGCGGCGCGTAAATGAGCAACTCAAAACTGACTATCACGAGATCATGTTACAGCCCTCGGTGGCGGAGTTGTTGCCCAAGCTGGTCTATCACATGGAAGAGCCGCCGATCGATATGGCGATTCCGAGTTATCTGATTTCCCGGGCGGCGCGCGAAACGTTGACGGTGATGCTTTCGGGAATGGGTGGTGACGAAGTGTTTGCCGGATACCCGCGGCAGATGGCGATGAAGATCGCTTCGGCACTTGATCCCGTTCCTTCGCTTTTACGCCGGCCGCTGATGAAGACGATGGCCCATGTTTTACCGGGTGGCCTGCCGGGAAAATTTACCGCGCCGTTACGCAACGCGAAAAAGTTTGCGCGTAGTGCTTCGCTGGATTTTGAAGATCGCTATCTTGGTTATGGAACGTACTTCACCAACGAAGCCAAGCAACGACTTTATTCCACTGAATGGCGAGACCTGACGCGAGACTTCGATCCTTATCGTCAACATCGCGCGTACTTCAAGCGGGTGGTTAACGCCGAGCCACTCAATCGATTGTTGTATGTCGATCTAAAAACATTCCTGCCGTGTTTGAACTTAATGACGACGGACAAGACGTCGATGGCGGCGAATTTGGAAGTGCGTGTGCCCTTTCTCAATCGCGAGATGATTGAAATGGCGGCGCGCATGCCGGCGGATTTGAAATTGCGAGGGCTGAAGCGGAAATACATTTTGAAGCGAGCACTTGAAGGCGTTTTGCCGCACGAGGTCATCTGGCGTAAGAAGGCGGGATTCGGCGCGCCGATTCGGTCCTGGTTGCGTGGTCCGCTGAAGCCGCTCATCGATGATTTGCTGTCGGAAGAGACCATTAAACGGCGTGGATTGTTCGATCCGAAGGAAGTAAAGCGCGTGATTGAAGCTAACTTCTCCGGGCGTGAGGACAATAATCTGCAGGTTTTTCAGCTATTGGGACTGGAATTGTGGCAACAAGCGTTCATTGATTGATCTCTACCTTCTCTGCGTCTCAGCGTTCTCTGCGCCTCTGTGTTAAAAAATTGGGTAGCCTTAAGCGAACATCGATTTAACACAGAGACGGGGAGAACGCTGAGACGCTGAGAAACCTCCGCTATTTCGGACATTGTTGTTGACAACTTTGACCAACGACGTTTAATCTGCTTGTGCCGGAGCGTTTCCGGCGGACCTATCCGAAGCCCTCACGGCCTCGAAATACTTCCCCAGGTTGTGAATCAAACTAATGATTTCACCGGAAGAACTAAAGTTAACCCCAAATCAGCCACTTGCTCCTGCAGGGAGTTCGGGATGCCATTCGTGTGTGCTCCTGGCTGAGGACGACCCGGCCTTGCGCCGCTACCTGGAAATTGTCATCCAGCGCGCGGGCTACGAAGTCGTGTCGGCGGCCGACGGTTTGGAGGCGATGAAGTTTTTGATGAGTAAGCCGGTCGACGTGGTGGTGACTGATGCGCTCATGCCAAATTTGAATGGATATGAACTCAGCCGTTTTGTCAGGAGCAGTCCAAAATTGGCGGCGCTGCCAATCGTGCTGCTGAGCGCGCTGGATCCGAAGAACGCTGAGGCTGAACAAGTCGACGCATTCATTTCCAAGCCTGTAGCGCCAGACGCGTTGTTAGACTGCCTCAGTCGATTTACAAAATAGGAGCGCAGGCGTCCCCGCCTGCACTCGTCGCCACAATACACTTACAATCTACAGAGCTTGATAACCAGCGCGGCAGGCGAGGACGCCTGCGGTCCTGTGTGGTCCTAGTTTGAGTTGTTGAGCAACTGATCGAGTGGCGTGTAACCGATACCCTGGGCCACTGCCACTGCTTCATAAGTGCAATGACCAGCGTAAGTATTTATGCCTTCTTTCAAACCCCCATCACTGCTGATCGCTTCGAAGAAACCTTTATTGGCAAGTTTCAAAGCGTAGGGTAGCGTGGCGTTTGTCAAAGCAAACGTGGACGTGCGCGGGACCGCACCCGGCATGTTGGCGACGCAATAGTGCAACACGCCTTCAACATAATAGGTCGGATTCGAGTGTGTTGTCGGATGCGTTGTTTCAATGCAACCACCCTGGTCCACCGCGACGTCAACTATCACGGCGCCGTTAGGTACTTCCTTCAACATCTTTTGTGTGATCAACTTCGGAGCCGCTGCGCCGGGCACTAACACTGCGCCTACGATCAAGTCAGCTTCCGAAATAGCGTCCTGAATCATATAAGCGCTGGACGCGAGTGTGGAGATCTTCGATAGGAAAATGTCGTCGAGCTCTCTCAGGCGATCGAGGTTGTTGTCGATGATGGTAACGTGTGCGCCCATGCCCACCGCCATCTTTGCTGCGTTCGTTCCTACCACACCGCCGCCAATGATTACGACGCGAGCCGCCGGCACACCCGGAACGCCGCCCAGCAAAATACCGCGACCGCCGCTCATCTTCTCGAGATAGTGCGCGCCCACCTGAATTGCCATGCGACCCGCAACTTCAGACATCGGCGTCAACAACGGTAACGTGCCACGACGATCGGTAATCGTCTCATAAGCAATGCCGGTGACTTTGCGTTCGATTAACTGTTTGGTGAGTTCGTGATCCGGCGCTAAGTGAAGATAAGTGAAGAGCAGTTGACCTTCGCGCATCCGCGGATACTCGGGCGCGATCGGTTCTTTGACCTTAACAATCATGTCGGCCCTGGCCCAAATGTCATCCGCTGAGTCGATGATGGTTGCGCCGGCCCGCTCGTAAAGTGAATCCTCAAAACCGGATCCTTCGCCAGCGCTTTTCTGGACGATGATTTGATGTCCCGCATCATTTAGCGCGCGAACACCGGCCGGGGTTAGTCCAACTCTATATTCGTTGTCTTTGATTTCCTTGGGCAGACCGACAATCACAGTATTTAATCCTCCATTGGTAAATAGAAAATGTCCGATATGCTGTTAGAGAGAGTCAGTACCACCTCGCGGTAGCGGGTGGGTCGATTAAGCTTAACGCGCACCATTATTCCAAGTAG
>DATDMC010000033.1:0-46768 GCA_036518995.1 Pyrinomonadaceae bacterium
AATCCTTACCAACCGCAACGCGGTTGCGCGGGCTAAACCTCAATGACGCAACCGCGTTGCGGTTGCCACGGCGCGAAACGTCTTCACCCAGGGTTGCCGCTTCGGCTACCTGGGTAAGATTGCTAATCCCTACCAACCGCAACGCGGTTGCGCTGGCTGAACCTCAATGACGCAACCGCGTTGCGGTTGCCACAGCGCGAAACGTCTTCACCCAGAGTTGCCGCTTCGGCTACCCTGGGCTTTGGGTCGTTGCTCCTTCGGGGCGAAGTCACTGCCGAATTGATCTTGATTCGTTAAGTATTTTCACAGTCCAACAACTCAGCTCATATTAAGAAATCGTTTTCGTCTAAACAGTGCGTGATAAACAATCAGAAACACCAACGCGCTAACTGCGGCCACGATCAAACTATAGATGTCCAATCCTCGAATACCTGGCTTACCAAACAAATTTGCCAGGAAGCCCCCCACGATCGCGCCGACAACACTTAAGAGTATGTACCTCGTAAGATGTTGACCTTTTCTGTTCAGGATCTGGCTCCCCAGGAAGCCGACAAGTAGTCCAATCACCATCCATGCAAAAAAAGTGATAGCGGAATCCTGCTGGTGGTTCGAGATGAGGATCGCAAGCGGTTCTAACTTCATTACGAAATGTTCATCCCTTCTTTCATAAAACCAACAACAGAAGCTTAGGTCAGTTGATCCACTCTGTCTGTGCGGAACCACACAGAGTGGATGGAAACGGTGTGGTGTTGCGACCCAAGTGGATAACGAAGAAATAACCTCGAGCTATTTATATGTGTGCTGCTGCACATACAAATTTCAGGGAATAAGCTCTAATGAGTTTAGTCCGGCAAATCTACTTTTGAGGCATCGACGCGCTGTGGACTTAGTCAACTGAGAGGTTCAGTTGATCGAGTACTCCTGCCACCAATTGACTTCGACGTAGAACAGGCAGAAGCGCCGGCTTCGGCGAGAACAAAGACCCGCTTCTTCGCAACGCTATCGAATAAACGGGGCCAAGTTAAGGAGTTTAAATATGAAGGTAAGAAATATCGGAAAGACAATTGGAGGCGCCGTTCTAACGCTGTCGCTATTGGGTAGTGTGGCATTTGCCTGGGCTGCTACGGTCCAGGCCCAGAATCCAAATGATGTTTACATTCAGCAGCGGGAACTCAACACCGACAAGGCGAATCAGCGTGGTCGTAACTGGGAGCGCTATGGGAGCTATGGCGGCTCTAATGAGTTGCGGCAAACGGCCTTGAATGCGGGATTCACCGAAGGCACCACCGAAGGCCAACAAAATCGTGGTACCGGCCGTCACGTAGATTTGCGTAGCGATGGCACGTATCAGCGAGCGACAAAAGGATACACTTCAAGTCTCGGCGATCGTGAACTCTATCGTCGCTACTTTCGCGAGGCGTTCGAAGATGCGTACAACGGAGAACTCTCCTCAAGTGATGACGGTCGCGATAAGTCAATGGGCCAGGACATGAGCGGTAACCAGGCCAATCGCAATCGGTATCGTGATGGCTATGGTAGCTTTGGCGGAACGTTCCGTCTGCGGCAGACAGCTTTAAATGCGGGCTATAACGAAGGCGCCAGACAAGGTCGCATTGACTTCCAGAAGCACGACAGAAGTGATTTCAAACAACGAAGTGCGTACCAAAAGGCGACTAAGGATTACAGCACTGGCCTGGGCGATCGCGAGATCTACCAGCGCTATTACCGCGAGGCCTACGAACACGGCTATAACTCCGGAGTTGGCGGTAACTAAATTCTGCTCCCGTAACCGGACGCTATCGAATCAAGCCAGGATAACCATCCCCGGTCCTGGCTGTCCCCATCCTTTGCGTTAGGTCAGGGTTCAGCCTCACATTCAAGGTCCGCTCCATCAATATAAATAGATCACAATCACTAAAGGCTTAGGGAATGACAAGGTCAATTAAAGTGGTCAAGAAGAAGCAGGGGCCTTCGAAAAATATAGTGAACACCGAAATTATGAACAGATGGTCCGAGTCGTTCAAAGCCTGGGTTCATAGCTTCCGCGAGCGTGAGCGAACCGCCGTCTTGCCTGCGTTTGATAGTTTATTCAAAGAAGAGACGCCAGAATCTGACGGTAGTAGCCATGAATGATAGGTATGAACGAGCCTGCTCAGCAATGAAGTCAGTGCCGAAACGCGGTAGCGTCGAGTCAATTTGATTTCGTGAGGTTCAGTTTAACCACTTGACCCGACGCTACCGCGTTTCGGTACTGATCTTATCGCCGCTCTGCGCGATGTGATCTTCCCGTCGAAGGAGACTCGCGAGGTCGACGGCTTCTTGAATCGTAATCAAATCACTATCGGTCCCATTATGAAATTTAACGCCACTTGAGCGCAGTTCCCAATCGTTGTGACCCTTGTGTTTACGTAGATTGAATATCTCGACTGCTTCGTAAGCGCTAATCGTAGTGAATGAAAGTAGCAGCGTCTGCACTCGATTCCGTTCGCTGGTGGTGGTCTCAATTGCCTGGCGTATGGCTTTCCGACTTTCCAGTTCGGGGCGGGTCAAATTTGAAACTACTAATGGCGACGTGTTTGGCTTTTTCTGCAAATCGTAAAGCTGGTGGCGATATCCCGCGAGCAAATCGAGGTAATGTTTGCAAAGGATGAGCAGATTGTCGCTCGTGGCCCTATTAAGCGCGCCCTTCGATATTCGCAGTTCTTCTTCCAGTGCGGGATACAACATAATTGGTGTCTACCTAATGCCCAACGGGAATCCTTTGAAACTGCGTCTTCCCCTCAAGGTCCTTCCAGGAAATACTCAGGATATAAGGCTTGATTGCGCCGGCGACTACTTCGAGGCGTCCGATCTGATCTTGTGGCGGGTTTACGGGCCTGCCATTAATCCATGTTCTATGAGACACGACGGCTTTTGCATGTGGCTGCATTAAGTGGATTCGATCAAAGCGAATACTCACTCGCGATGGTCCACCTGGAGCGTCTTTGTCCTTCAAATAGACTGTAGCGAGCTCAACAGAATTAAGTGCAAGTTCGGTAGTGTTGGTAAGTTCGAGAAGCATTCGCGGCTTTGTGGCCATGATTCTCACGCCAAAGGTCGTTCCACTGTGACTACTCATAAGTTTGCCCGCATATTCATCTGCAGAGATCATCGTCACTCATCATTACGGTTCAGGGCAGCGATGTCCGTGCGATAACACACAGACGGTGGGATCATCTGGTTCGTCAACTTCACGCTTAAGTGATCAAGCGCACAGACAGTCGACGAAATAGCCCCTATCGTTCAATGGGAAAGTGTTCTGGCAAAGGGAATGACGTTATGAGGAAGCGCTCTTTCTTGGTGAAATCTTAAGGATAAAATGAGAATGCATTGTCATCATTGCAAACTGGCGGCCCGTCTCTGGGAACCAAAATGTCGCTACTGTCATCGACTCACCGTTGACTGGCGCCATTTCACCATCGTGGCAGTTGCGATAGGTTTGGTGGTATTGCTGTTTAAGACCCTCTAACAACTCACCCGAGCTTTAGTCCTACCAAAATTCTTGTGCACAGGCGGAGAACGCTGAAGGCGCCTCATCTTGAAGCCTAGGGTTTAGCTTTGGCAATCTGGGTAGTAAGGATGCAAGCTATTCAACTCTGAAGGAATTGCGCCCGGCTGCGAGAAGGGAAAGAACTGGTAATCCGCAGAGGCAAATGTGATAAGCCCGTGGTTGCACGAAACGTTTTATTGACTACCCTCATACCTAATAGCAAATGCCAACTGCTTTCCGAGAGATTCCGGTTATATCGTCCAGTTGATCTAATTACGATTTGGGCGTTTTGAATCTCACTACGACAGTCCCACCAAGTGAATGGGGGAAATAGTTGCATATGCCAATATGGACATCCTCTTCCTGCTTTGGATCGGGATATCGTGATTACATCGCGCGAAATCTTTCGCTACCTGAACAAAGGAGCCTATCATGGCCGACAGCATGACGGTTCTGCGCAGAGCCGGCTCACCCGGCACAAAGCGGAACATCGTAGTTCTTGGAGACGGTTTCACCGCCGCTGACCAGCCGACCTACAATCAATGGGTCAACACAACTTTGATAGAAGGTGTGTTTGGTCATGACTACTACTCCGAAGACGCATCAGCATTCAACATTTACCGGATCAATTTGGAATCAGTCGATTCAGGTGTGAGCATTCGCACGTACGACGAGAAGGGGACCGTGGATCCAAGTGACGACACCATTAGTTCTGAGACGATCCATAACACTGCACTTGGGATGATCTTCAACGGTTCATGGTCTCACTGCTGGTTGGAGTACGGCAGAAACACTGAGACGCTCCTGCAGGAGGCAATAAATAAGTGGGTACCGGATGCGAATGAGATCCTGGTCGTGCTTAACAATCCCAACTACGGCGGCTGCGGTGGAGGCGGACGTGCGCATGTGCCGATGGGGGTCGACTGGACTGTCATTGCTCATGAGTTTGGCCACGGCATTGGAGGGTTCGCGGACGAGTATTCCGTGACGGGGGCGTACAACAGCGGCGAGCAAGGGTGGATTAATCTCACCACCATCACTAACCGGGCAACGACGAAGTGGGGACGGTTTATTGCACCGACGACACCACTTCCCACAGGCGTGGGGAGCGGAGCCAATTACAATCAGGGGGCCAGACCCGCTACGTGGAGCAGCAACCACGACGCTGGATTGTTCGAGGGCGGGGGAACACTGAATACTGGTATCTACCGCCCCGTCGAGAATTGCCGCATGAACGGCAACACTCCTGAGTACTGTCCGGTCTGTTATACCTCAATCAAGACTAACCGTGATCATGAGACGGACCACCACTTCTTAGGAGCGCATGCCAGGTCTTTCTTTGGCGCAGAACGAAGCGACGTGCTCTTGCACCACGGCACATCAATTCAGTTGTTTCGCAATACCGGAACAGGCTTTACTCATACTTTCAGCGGAGTTGAAAGGGTTATTGGCTCTTGGCAGTTCAAGCCAAACGACCAAATCGTCGTGGGCGACTTCAATGGTGACGGTGTCGACGAGGTCGTTATCTTTAACGGCTCTGACTGGGCCATTCCCTACCTTGGCCTGCTCGTTTCAGACAGTGCAGGAGGTCTTAAGCTCATCGCTCGCTACGATGGCGATATCCCCGGTTGGGGAGGCTTCGCTCGCAATGATAAGTTCTTCAAAGCCGATCTGAATGGCGATGGAAAGGACGACCTCGTTGTATTCAATGGCGATGACTGGTCCATGACGTACGTTGGACTGTTACGCAGTACGGGCACTGGCTTTTACCTGACGAATCGGTACGACGGCGATATCCCCGGCTGGGGCGGCCTCGCCCGTCACGATGAAATCTTCGTCGGCGACCTCAATAATGATGGACGTGACGATCTGGTCATCTTCAATGGGCAGGATTGGTCCATGGCATACGTCGGGTTATTCCGAGCCGGAGCATCTGGTCTGACGATGACCGCGCGGTTTGATGGCGATATTCCTGGCTGGGGTGGACTCGCCCGTAACGATCGCCTAATTCTTGGAGACTTCGACGGCGATGGCCGGTGCGATATCTTTATCTTCAATGGTGAGGACTGGTCGATGCCTTATCTTGCCATGTTCCGCGCGAACGGAAGTGGTCTGGCTTATGTAAATCGGTATGATGGCGATGTGCCGGGTTGGGGCGGTTTGGCGCGGCACGACCGATTTTTTGCAGCCGACATAAATGGCGATGGCCGCTGTGATCTCTGGGCTTGGAACTACCAGGACTGGTCCCAGGAGTATCTCGGCAAGATGATCTCGTCCAGTACCGCTCTCAGTGCCAGCTTTGCGGGGGATTGGGTCGGTGAGTGGAACCTGGGTCCAGCCGATGCTTTTGAGGTAGCGCGATTCACCGGGAGGGCAGGAGAGCCGCACCTCTATGTTCACAATACGGACTGGTTTGGCGTCATTAATGGTCGCCGCGGATACAACCTGGATCGCATCTACTATAGGTGGATCCATGACTATCGATACGGCCGGAACTGGTGAGAGGAAGGCAATATGAAAAAATCCAAACGCATTTCTGCTATCCAACAAAATAAAGATCGGCCGAGCAAACCTGCTGCACCGCCAGCGGGCAGCCGCACTGTCGCCTCCGCTGGCGTCAAGGTCCCGACCTACGATGGACTAAGCAAGACCGACAGGATGCCGCAGCTAAAGCCTGAAACCCGCAGTCGCACCAAGGCGACGGTCGATCCGGCGACGCTTAAAAAAACACGGAGTTCATCCAGCTCGCTGTATTTCGAAGACCAGACGCCTAAGCGTACGCGTGCTGTTGACAACTCAGTTGCTCAAGGCGAGCAGTACATTCGAATGCGCATTCGTGTGAATAACGGACGCCTTTCGGTGATTGATAGCCACCTTATTGACGGACCACTTCGTCAAGGCGCCGGATTTCCCGGTACCAACGCGTATGAAGTCACCTTGGGGGAGCGGCTCCTGCATGCTGGCGCCCTGCCAGATCTGGGTGTACAGCGATCCTTTCCCAACCCTGAAGGCGCACGCCAGCAGCGAGGTCATTACATTACAGAGCGGGACATATACGAATTTATGGCTCGCGTACCGGCGAGCGAAGTAACTTCCGACACCATCCGAAAGATCGTTGTGCGGCTGCTTCGGGTAAAAGAAGAAGCCAGCCTCAATCGTCTCGACCAAGCGCCATTGGGAACTCAATTGGAGCGTGAGATCCGTCCGATAGCAGAACTGGTCGGCCTGCCAGACTCGGTGTTACCTGAGATGATCGAGAAACGTGGGGCCCGAACCCCGTCGGCTTGATCCAATTATGTCGTTGATGGGGTGCAAGAGCTGAAACCATCATGCGATGGGTGTTAGGTATTAGTTAATTTTCGCCCCATTCACCACACCCGACGTGCGGGTAATTCAGCTCGTCCACAAAATGAAATACGGCCACCGTCAGCGGTGGCCGTATTTTGATTCTATGGTCGGGGCGAGAGGATTCGAACCTCCGACCTCTCGGTCCCAAACCGAGCGCACTACCAGGCTGTGCTACGCCCCGAATTCTGAAGCTTTCAAGAAAATTACTCGCCGCAGGGGCGCCATTCTAAGAGTGGAAACGAAGACGGTCAAGCGGACCACTCCTCGTTGACCAGAAAATCCCGCATTTGGGCCAACGCTCGAGCCCGATGGCTTATCTGGTTTTTGATCTCTTCTGATAACTGGCCGAACGTTTCTTCAAATCCATGGGGAACAAAAATGGGATCATAGCCAAAGCCGGAAGTTCCCTGGGCTTTCAACGCGATTCGACCTTCACAAATGCCTTTAGTGACATTTAAGACTTGTTCAGGGCCGGCAATAACAGCAGCACAAACAAAACGAGCACCGCGAAGTTCCGAAGGAATATTTCCCAATTCACTCAGGAGTTTTCTGCGTCGCTCTTCATCGGTAGCGTCCTCACCGGCATATCGCGCTGACAATACGCCGGGTTTCCCGCCCAATGCCATTACCTCCAAACCCGAATCATCGGCTAAGACAAACTCTCCAGTCTCGTTCGCATAATGACGCGCTTTCAGAATAGCGTTTCCTTCATAAGTGCTTTCGGTTTCATCCGGCACAGTTGTATTGGCGAAATTCTCTAACGAGATGAGCTCACACGGAATTTCACCTAGTAGCTGCCGGATTTCGTAAACTTTGCCTTGATTGCGGGTGGCGATTACTAATCGTTTCATCGAATTGAAGTGGCTGAACTGTCTGCCTGGGCCAGCGAGAGCAGACTTCCAAACTGTCCAAACGCGGAAAGACTGCGGCGCTCGATACCGGTTGAATTTAAAATACTTTCAGTAGTTGAGACGTCGCTGGTTCTTAGTCGTTTTCTGATTTCTTCGAGTTGCGAATCGGACAAAGTCTGACCGCGCAGGGACGACAATACAACGATAACGCTGACGATCGAGTCGCGTTCAGAAGTAAATGACAAGACCGTGGGAGAGTCCTGATTGTTTAGCTTTAGCTCGGTCACGCGGTCTGGTTTCATCATCTCGTGATTGCGGAGCTGCGCGAGATAAACAGCGACGTTGTCTGATTTGCCAATTACTAAATCGCCTTCGGAAATAACTGCCGCAAACTCTTTCTCTTTATCCGGATCTGTTTGAGTACCATTCAAAATCTGCCCCTTGTTCTCTTTGAGCAGATCGGCAGCAAGCGCTTTTCTAAGTTGTGTTTCGTCTTTGATTTTGGCAATCAACAACGAACTCTCGCCCAGGACCGGACGCAGTGTTACCAGTGGCGCCTCGAGAGCAGCTAAAAAGTCCTTTGGATTTTCAATCCCATACACCGTAAGACTTGATCGCAACAAGGAAGCAAAAAGCATTGTCGACACGGCATCGAGTTTCATAGCCACGGCTGAATCCAAAGAGAACCACGCCGTTTGAGGATCTTTGGTCTTGTAGACCGTAAACGAGCGAAATGCGTCGGGCAGTAGCTTCCCGTAGTCGGGGCTCACGTTTGAATTGGCAAACGCGGGTTCAAGTCGTTTTACTACTTCATCGTCGAGTGCGATCTGATATCGATCTTCAATTTTTCCCCCAGCTCGATTTGAAGTCCAGGCCACGCCGCGAAGTATTTTCGCCGCGCTATTCGAAAGCATTTGCTCAACTTGCGGATCACCCGGCGCTTTGCCGAGCAACAAAGGCGCGCCCCATGAAAACAACTTGGCTGAATTGGCCTGGGAAACAAAGCCGAACGCAAGCGCCGCATCACCCTTCATTCCGGTCCGCGTGCTAATAAATTCCTGATTTGTGTGAAGACTTGGTCGTTGACCGCGTCGAACTTGAAGACAACCTTGCACGGCCTTGTCGGAATTTCCAATGATGACGGCAGTTCCGTCGATTGCGCCAATCAGCTTTCGCGATCCTTTTGTTTCAACGCATTCGACGTATTCTGCGTCGGCGCTTCGTTCTTTGCAGTCGGCGGAGCCATAGGCAAAGTTTGCCAGACGCATCAAGTTCTTTTTAACTGAGCTTTTCATCCGCCATTGCGAAGTCTTAGTTTCGACAACTACCGCCACCTCCGGTTTGATACGAAGGGAATCTTCCTTTTCCGCCGTATCGACACCGACGATCGCAAGGGCCATTTGTGCGCGGGTGGAGATAACTCCTTCAACCGGCCCAAATCCGGATTTCGCAGCGAAAAGTGCAAAACGACTCTGCGGTTTGTTACTGAAACCGGCAATGTCAGCGGCAGCTTTCCACGCATCAGTCTCCTGAATAGCTTGAGTTACATCAGTCAAACTGTTCACTTCGATATAGACAAGCGAATCAGCCGGAACATAGTCAGCCATGTCGACTCTGGCGGGCTGGTTCCACCAAATCAGGATAACGCCAATGATGATTACCAGAAGAACAATGATTAGCAGGGGGCGAAGGATTTTCATGAAGGCGGCATCCTAGCGTTCCGATGGATCGCAGGCAAGCGGAAAACTTCCGATCTGTGGTGTGCGCACCACGCGAACAAGGACGGCGCGCTCCGACAGAAGAGCCTTCGCCTGACTTGCTCCAGAGTTTGGATTGCTGTGCTTTGAGACGTGTGATACTTTCAGCCGATTCAAAACACCCGTTTCACAGTGCAGGGAAGTGCTTGATTGGCCTATGACCTATCGCGAATTGTCTGCCCAGGCGTTAGCAGAGAATGATTACCAGAGTTTTTTGTCGGAATTAGAGCAAGCTCTAACCGGCGGACGAAAAGATCCGAACCTGGTTGTTCAGGAAACGCTCACGCAGATCTATTACGGCCATTCCAACACGGACACGGCAGAACTTCCGCTGCCGGCACGCGCCGTCGTCCACAATTTTGATCCGCGCAACATTACGACTGAACCCGAGTATTACAACGACATCGACGAGAAAAGATACGCCGAACGCAAGCCGTTAATCTGGCTTTGGCAAATGTTCGATCGTTCGCCACTGGGCCAGAACGCGTTGCTAGGCCATCGTTTTCGCCGCATGTTGGCGCCGTATATCTTCGCCAAAGTTGGACAAAATTTTAAGTGCTGGCACTTTGTCGAATGGTCGTTCGGCTACAATTTGAGCTTCGGCGACAATGTCGTTGTACATCGGCATGTCTTACTGGATGACCGGGGCGGGATCGAAATCGGTGACAACGTCTCAATCTCGGATTACGTAAATGTCTATTCTCACACTCACGACATTTACGATATTCACAAAGTCTCAACCCCAATAACCCGAATTGGAAATGGAGTGCGACTCACCTATCACTCGACTATTCTGGCCGGAATGCAGGTAGCCGATGAGGCAATGGTCGGCACTGGCGCAGTGGTAACGCGCAATGTTGAACCAAACCACATTGTGCTCGGAATACCCGCAAAAACAGGCAAAGTTAAATCGACTCAAAATGACTGATTTCAGTCAATTAGAAACTGGAATCCACCGCAAATATTTCCAGAAATAGCTCGTCCATATCCATCAACGACACCTTAGTCTCATCAGGTCAGTAGGTTAAACAAAGAAAAATAGCGGTTGACATCGTTAGTCCGACTGCTGTACTCTCACTCAAGTTGACGGCAGCACGTGTCGTCTACTGGGGTGCCCACCTGGTTTTCAATAGCGGTCAGTTCCCGCTTAATCTTTTGGAGCACGATAAAGGCACACTTCGCGTGAGCGGAGGTCGCAAAGCCTACGGAAGTTGGTAAGGACCAACTTGGCTGGGTTTCCGAATGAGCTTCAATCCTGCCGTCGCAGACTTCTCAACTAGTTCTTTGCTGACACTTACGGAGCCAGTGGCTCTGCATGTTGGCATCACGAACGTTCACCTTACACACCCACGGACATCAACTTTGAAAACGACAATTCATTGCTCCGCCGCCAAAGTATTGAAAAAACGAATGCCACGCGCACGTAAAGCTCGCGCTCGAATTCGTAAGCAAAACAGACTGCGGGCTCACCTTGCGAGGATTAACTAACTATGTTCAAGAAAAGCATGGGTAAAAAGAACCTTGTTGGTCTCGATATCGGATCAAGCTCAGTCAAGGCTGTCGAGCTGACCAAAAAAGGATCAAGCTTACAACTCCTCAACATGGGATTTGAAAACCTGCAGACGGACACGATTGTTGACGGTCAGATAATGGAGCTCAACAACGTTTCCAACGTCATCTCCAACATCTTCAGTGAGCACCAGATTCGAACTCCACGAGTTGCGGCTGGTGTTAGTGGTCACTCGGTAATCGTTAAAAACATCGTCCTGCCGCAGATGAGCCAGGAAGAGTTGCAGGAATCGTTTAGCTGGCACGCAGAAGAGCACATTCCCTTCGATATCGCTGATGTGAATCTCGATTACGAACTCACCAGCAAGTCGTCGGAATCGCTGCACGTCCTGATGGCCGCCTGCAAGAGCGACAAGATCGCGAACGTCAAACAAGCGATCCAGCTCGCGGGCAAACAGCCAGTCATCATCGATGTCGATGCCTTCGCTTTGCAGAACTGCTACGAAGTGAACTATGACCCGCATCCGGGTGAAGTGGTTGCGTTGCTCAACATCGGCGCTGCCACGATGAACATCAACATTTTGAACGGAACGCGTTCAGTGTTTGCGCGTGACGCTTCGGTTGGTGGCAGCCAGTATACGAGTCTGTTGCAGAAAGAGTTGGGTCTCAGCTTTGAACAAGCTGAAAGCGTGAAGCGCGGAATGCCCCTTCCCGAAGGCGTAGAACCGCGACCCATTCAACCAATCATTGAAACAGTTTCCGACATCCTCGCCCTCGAAGTGCGCAAGACGATGGACTTCTATCGCGCAACTGCCGATGAGGGAGAAGCCGCCATTCAGAAAATCCTGTTAGCTGGTGGTGGTTCAAAACTTCCGGGTCTCGCGGAATACCTTGCCAGACGTTTCGAGATTCCAGTGGAAGTTTTCAATCCGTTTCGACAGATCGAAGTCGATGACAAAAAATTTGACCCAGATTACATGCGAGAAATAGTCCCGGAGATGGCCATCGCCGTTGGTCTCGCCCTGAGAGGAGTTGAGGCATGATCAAGATCAATTTACTCGAATCCGTAACCGACCGCCCCCAGGGTGTCGCACTGGTTGAAGAAAAAGTTGCTAACCCGCGGATTCAAACAATTCTACTCGCGTTGACTGTGTTCGGACTGCTGGTCCTGGCGATGGGTTTCGACTACGCCAGTGCCAAGTCTGCTCACGCAGCGGCGCAAAAAGAGGTCGAGAACCAGCGACGCATCAATCAGCAAATGCTTGCCGTTCAGCGCGAGCAAATGGAACTCGAAAAGAAAGCGCAGGAGATCCAGGCGCGTATCGATGCGATTAAGAGACTGCGTGATTCGCAGCAAGGACCAAGCTCGGTGTTGCACGAGATCAAGGCGAGGTTTGATGCGGTCCCCGGTTTATATCTGAGAAGCATCGAACAGAAGGATGGCGAAGTGACCATCAAAGGCGAATCGCCAAATGAGTATTCAGTTACGAGGTTTGGCCAGAGTCTGGAGTTCTCGAATGGTTTGTTCAGCAACCTGAACATTGAAACGACGCGCGAAGTCGCCAAAGATTCATCAACCGGAACTACCGCCGCGCCTGCAGCTCCGGCCGCCAGTTCTGATCCGGCGACACCGAAGCCTGAAGTTGTGAGCTTCACAGTGAAAGCAACCTTCGCCGTGAGCAAGCCGCAACAGTCCCAACCCGGTCAACCAGCCCCTGCCGCACCTGCCAATCAGGTCGCGATGAAGAAATAACTTCCTATCAACTGACCCTCCAAGATAAGGACCACTAAGATGAAATTCGGCAAGCTTCCCAACCTACCCTGGTATCTGCGATTGGTCGTTTTCGTAGCCGTCGCCGGTGTGCTCTATGCCGGGTTCTGGTATCTCGTGACGCGCGGAACGCGTGCGGAAACCAAGGCCATGCAAGACGAGATCGCGCAGTTGCTCCCTCGCAACGCGCAAGCGCAAATCGCTGCCCAGCGCTTGAACGAGTTTCGCGCTGTCTATAAAGCCCGCCAGGAAGAATACGCTGAACTTCAGGCCCTGTTGCCTGAGCAACGCGAGCTGACGATGGTCCTACAGGGAATTCAGGATCGGGCCCGCGCCAATGGTTTAGTGTTGGCCCGCTTCAATCCGAAGGAAGATGTCCAGCAGGACAACTACAACGGTAAGAAGATTGAAGTCGGTGTGATCAGTTCGTTTGCCGGACTCCGGTCCTTCTTCGAAGCTCTCTCGCGTTATCAACGAATTGTTTCGGTTACCAACTTCGAATTGAAGCAACTCGACAAACAGTCAGCCACTAAGACGGTTGATGCGCGCTTTGATTTGACTGCTTACTACGTTTCCGCGGAACGCCTGCAAGGTCAACAGCCAGTCTCGCCTGTTCCCGCCAATGCCCCGGCCGGTGGTCCAGCGCCAACCCAGCTAAAGTTTGAACCAGCTAAGGTCCAGCCAATGCCGACTCCAATAACTGTCAATGTTCCCAAAGGCAGCGGCAACTAAGCCACAGACGCATACAAGGAAGTGATAACTACCATGATGAATAACAACACCAAGAAAATCGGGTTCGCCGGTATGCTGCTGGGTGGTGCGATTATGGTCGCCGCAACTGTTTCACCTGCAGTGGCCCAGGACAGCAATGCCAAGCAATCAACACCGAAGACGACCCGCAACGTTGTTTCTGGCCGTGATCCGTTCCGGAAATATGAACCACCCAAGGTCATTGTGAAGCGAGTCGCCGGCGAAGCGCCGGTCCCTTCAATCCAGGATCGAATCAATCTTTACAAGGCGCAGAAACAGGCCGCGATGGCTGCCCACATGCCCGCGCCGAAGCCAACTACGGCTTTGTTGTTGAATGAAATTCAGGTGGTTGGCATTTCCCGAACGCCGCGTGGTTACGCCGCAATCGTGGAAGCCACTCCGATCAAACTGTCTTATGTGATCTATCCCGGCGAGCCGTTCTATGACGGTCAGTTAGTGGCGATCGAAGACAGCCGCCTAGTGTTTCGTCACGAGACTGTTTTCACCGATGGCCGTCGCGAGAAGAACGTTGAAATGAAAGCCCTGCGCCAACCGAGCGTAGTGAATTCGATGCCGGCCCCGGTTGCTGCCGCTGAGGCGCCAAAGACCGATGGTGCTGCCGGCGCAAAGCAGTAACAAAAATTTCTGGTTTGGTGTCTAGCGCCAAACTGCCTGACCGCTCAGCTCTTCCGAGCTGAAGCAAATTCTGACAAAACCGAGAAGTTACCGCGATAGTGCGGCGCGCGCTTTAGTTGCGTTAGTGACCGAGCGTAGTGCGTGACGGTAACCATCGGAAATTCCCCTAAGGAGGGAAAGATGTCTTATCAGCCTCGAGTTAGCTCAGCCATTATCTGGACCACGCTCGTCTTGCTGCTTGTTTGCTTTTCCGGCATAACTGGCATGGCTGCCCCCCAGGAACCCACGGTCGCCGGTAATTCGGCCGATCAAACCCCACCAGTCCAGCAGCAACAGCAAACCGCTGTCGCCGCGCCAACGCCAACTCCCCCGGTTGGAATGTCACGCTCAAACGACAAACCGGCGGAGCAGGGCAAACAGTATGGACAACCCGGATTCGTCGGCGAGCCGATCAATCTCAATGTTGTCAATGCTGACATCCGCGACATTCTGAATTACATCACCGAACAGTATGGAGTGAACTTCGTTATCGACAGTTCAGTCCAGGCTGTGCCGGTGACCGTGAATGTTCAGGACGTGCCGTGGAATATCGCGTTGGAAGCAGTGCTGAAAGCCAACCGGCTCGGCATTGAAGCGAACGGCAACATTCTGCGCGTTGCGACGACAGAAGTACTCGCGAAAGAGGCTGAGACCCAAAAGATTCTCAACGACTCACGTCTTGATGCTTCACCACTGGTTACCGAATTTATTCGTTTGAACTATGCGCGTGCTTCGGGCACGTTGGCCCAGGCTGCCGGTACCACCGGTGGTTTCTCGGGTGGTTCAACGAACTTGAGTTTCAGCGGTGGCGCTGGTGGTGATTCAACTGGCGGTAGTGGCGACCAGGGACTGCTTCCGATTATCTCACGTCGTTTGTCACGACGCGGCGGTATCGAAGTAGATGGTCGCAGCAATACGCTCATCATCACCGACGTTAAAGAAAATATCGAAGCGATTCGTCAGCTCGTAGTGATTCTGGACCAACCGGAACCGCAGGTTGAAATCGAAACGCGTATCGTTATTGCCCAACGCAACTTCAGCCGTGACCTCGGCGCTCAGCTCTCAGCGGGCGTGGTAAATCTTGGCCGCGGTGGTTTGGGTAACATCTCGACCTTGCCGGCCAGCAACAGCCAGAGCGGCTCGGGCAGTGGTAGTGGTTCGGGATCCGGTTCTGGCTCAGGATCGGGTTCTGGTTCCGGTTCAGGATCAAGCAACGCGCTTAACTCCGGACCAAATCCATTTGGTGTGTTCGGTGGCCTGGCGGGCACAAATCAGCCGTTGCCATCGTTGGCCGCCGCCGCCGCCAGCACTGTTATCGGTTTGACGACCGGTCTGTTTGGTACGGCTCAGATCAGCGCGTTGATCTCAATGGCTGAATCACGCGGTACTGCCAAGACTGTGGCCACACCACGCGTCACGGCGCTGAACAATCGCCCGGCGCAGATTGAAAGTGGTTCACAGATTCCTGTGCAGACCACGCAGGCAGCAAGTGGAACTGCGGTCGTCACCACGACGTTCGTTTCCGTTCCGCTGCGTCTCTCAATCACTCCGCAGATTTCCGATGTTGGTACTGTTGTCTTGAGAGTTACGATTGAAAACAACACCATCAACACCGGTATCGCAGTCGGCGGCGTCCCTGGTATCGACACTCAACGCATGCAGTCGGAAGTGTTGGTTCCGGATGGCGGCACGACCGTGATGGGCGGTGTGTTGGCTGACCAGGAAGGTGAGACAAGACAACGCACGCCTGGTATCGCATCGATTCCGGTATTCGGAAACTTGTTCAAGCGCAAGCTGACGACCAAGTCGAGTTCGGAAATTCTGTTCTTCATCACTCCGCACATCTATCGTCCTGACTATCAAGGTCGTCCGACGAGTGGAACTGTTAGCAATGGCCCACGTTCGGTCCAGATTCCTCAGCCGGTGCCACTAGGCAACCCGCCGAGCAACACGCCGACGCCAACCCAGTTGCAACAGCCATCCAATCCTCAGAGCCCGACCACCGCGCCGCAGGGAGTAGTTAATCCACAGGGTTTGAATGCCCCGGCTGCTAATCAAGTTCCCGTTGGTAACACAGCGAGACCGGGTGCAATCGGCGGTCAACGACCGTAAGGAGAAAAACGGATGTTCAAGGAAATGCTTGAGTCCATCATTGAGCGTACCGAGGGAAGCCTCGGTGCACTCATCATGGGTACCGACGGCATCGCAGTTGAAAAAGTACTTGCTGATGCCGGAGCTGATGCGAACCTTGATATAGCCGCTGCTGAGTTTACTTCGATAGTGCGCGGCGCACAGCGGGCCGGAAAAGATACCGGTTTAGGAAGTGTTCGCGAACTGGTGGTTTCTCTTGAAACCGCAATCCTGATTATGCGGCTGCTCAGCAAAGACTACTTTGTTGTGTTGGCCCTGAACGCGGAGGGCAACCTGGGTCGAGGAAGGTTTGAACTACGCAAGGCTGAATTGAAACTCGCCAAAGAATTCGCTGTATAAGCGAGGGTAGGGCCTCATGAATATTAAAACGAGATTGGTTACCGTCTTCTTCTTTACCTTTAGCTTGCTCGTTTGCCAACAGGTCAGCGCGGCTGCCATTAACGGTAAAGTAGTTGAGGTAAACGGAGGCGACGAAATCACAATCTCCAATCTCAATCGTCAGGTCAGGATCAAACTACTCGCCATCGACGCTCCTGAGATGACCCAGGCTTTTGGTGCTGCTGCAAAGCAGCACCTTTTTGATTTGGTTTACGACAAGTATGTCTCGGTTGAATATCAGGGAGTCGGTCAACACAGCATTTTGATCGGTCGCGTGTTGCAGAACGGCAATGACATCTGCGCACAGATGGTTCGCGATGGAGCTGCGTGGGTCGACCCAGTCAACCAGAATCTCCTGACTGAGGAGCAGCGACAGATTTATTCGCAATCAGAACAGGCTGCCCGCGGCGAAAAACGTGGTCTATGGCAAACGGGAGATGCGATTGCCCCGTGGGAATTTGTTAAAGCTGAAGAGCTCAAGAAGAACAACACTCCAACCTCGACGCGAACAGTAAGTGTTAATGGACCACCAACCCACGTTAAGCCACTGGTCGAACTGGATAGCATGGGCTTGTTGCGGACCGGAAGCTCACAATCGGGATCAGTTCCCGCGTGGGCCGATGGCTCGATGATGAGAAACTGGCAACGCTTTCAACCTTCAGGCGAGAGTTTTTCCGCGACCATTCCGGACGGTGGGCATCAGGAAGACCTGACGATCAATTTCCGCGGCCAAACCATGCCGATAAGTATCTACACGGTCAGGGAAGGTGATTCGATCTACCAGATGTTCTGGATGAAAGATCCGTATGGTGGAAATGATTCGGACGCAATGGAAGAAACTTTCTATGGCTATAAGGTTTCAGTGAATCGCACCATGGAAAAACAAGGTTACGACAAGTGCGAACCAACTGCAGTTCGTAACATCTCCACGAAAGGCTATTCCGGTCGCGAATATGATTTGACGCAGTGTCAGATTCCGAGTGTGATGCGAATCTACGCCAGGGAGTCGGGTGGTAAACGATTGATTTACGGTGGCCTCGTACTGTTCAGGATCAAGAACGATAATGTTTCGCGCTTTTTAAGATCATTGACGGTGGGTGCGCAGAAACCCGAAGGCATGAAGGGATTGGCGGAGAACTAAGGAACTGGTTTTCTCTGCGTCTCTGCGGATCTCTGCGTCTCTGTGTTAAAGCTATGGCCCAATTATTCGGACCTTCGATTTCAACGCAGAGACGCAGAGATCCGCAGAGACGCAGAGATCCGCAGAGACGCAGAGAAAACCGGACTGATTCTACGGCAGTTTTATAAACGGCATGCCGCGCATGATGATTCGTTGCCGTCTTGCAACCCGCTTCGGATTGACCTGTGGATTAAAAACTGTGCGTGGATTCGGGATCATCGCCGACAAGAACGCGCCCTCGTTTACTGACAACGCTGCCGCCGGTTTGTGAAAGTAGTGCTGCGCTGCGGCTTCAGCTCCATACACGCCATCGCCCCACTCAATCACATTTAAATAAATCTCGAGAATGCGTTTCTTGGTCAACGTGCGTTCAAGCATCACCGTCACGATCGCTTCCTGACCTTTACGAATGAATGAACGTTGCGACGAGAGGTAAAGATTTTTTGCTAACTGCTGACTGATCGTTGAGCCCCCACGTTTGAACTCAGGCAGACTCGGTAACCAGTCGTCGTCTTCGCCTTCTTTTTTAGCTTCCTTTGCTGATTCGCGTTGAGCTTGTTCGAATGCCTTTTGAATCGCCTGGTAATCGAAGCCATGGTGATAGATAAAGTTTGTATCTTCGCCCGCCAAAACAGCACGCTGCAGATTGGGCGAAATCTTTTCCAAAGGCACCCACGACTGTTCGCGCTTCACTTGCTGGCCCAGGGCTTGCGCTTCACTCGCGCGCGTATCAATCATTGAAGTTGAGGATGGATTGTGCGACTTCAGCCAGAGGACACGCCCGAAGAGAACTCCTTCGTAGACAATCATTCCTAAAATGATTCCCAGCAGAATGCGGAAGGCCCACTTAAGAATGCGTCTCATGTGGCGGGATATTAACACGGCCCCCGAGCTGAACAGCTTTTAACCACGAAGACGCAAAGACACAAAGACACGAAAACCGAAAATAATAAGAGCTTTGTGATCTTTGTGGTTAATGTTTCGTCGGTCAACACTCACGCCAGTCCCCTCGAATGAGGAAATTCACGCTTCTTCGTCGTTTATCTCTCCTAAGTAAACATTTCGCTGGAGTTCTTAGGAGCCCGTTGATGAAGAAGCTTCTTTTGGCCGTCTCTATTCTTGCACTTATCACGATTTCGGCAGCGGCCCAGGACGCTCCACCGCCACCAGTCCTTAAAATGGCGCGCCCACAAGTTGTTGAGCCATCTCCGACTCCAACTCCCGACGAAAAAGAACCGGAAATTGATGAGGCCGACGTTTTGCGTACCAGCACGAGTCTGATCACCATTCCGGCGGAAGTGGTGGATCGCAGTGGCCGTTACGCCGCTAATCTTCGAAAAGAAGATTTTCATATCTATGAGAACGGTGTTGAGCAGCAACTTTCGTATTTCGCATCGGTCGAGGAGCCGTTCACCGTCGCTCTATTACTCGATGTCAGTGGTTCAACTCAGTCGCAACTCCAAGCCATTCGTACTGCAGCAAATACCTTCATCAGCCGGCTCCGTCGCAACGACAAACTTCTAATCATCGCTTTCGATGGGAAGATGAACATCATGACTGAGGCCGTTACCTTTGCTGAACTGCGGCAGAAGAAAATGCGACTCGATGCCTTGAACGATGGAACGTTGCTCTACGACACTGTCGGTTTCACACTCAATCAACGCCTTGCTTCCATTCGAGGTCGCAAAGCGATTGTGTTGTTAACCGATGGAGTTGATTACGGCAGCAAGCGGTGGTCGCTTAAACAGAACCTGCGCGACGCCGAAGAGAGCGACGTAATGATCTATCCGGTGCACTACAACACACTGCCGCAACTGCCTGAGCGTTTAAGTCGCGTAACTGATCCGAAGCAGCGCGAAAAGATGCAGGCGAAACTCACTAAAGAATATGCAGTTGGGTCAACTTATTTGAAGTCGATGGCCGATAAGACGGGCGGCCGAATGTACGAGACTGACAACTTATTCGATGTGCCACGCGCCTTCTCGATGATCACGGAAGAGCTCGGACGCAAATATAGTCTTGGCTATTATCCCAAGGGACAGGTGAAACAAGGCGAGACACGCACGATTAAAGTTCGGGTCAACTCGTCGAATTTTGTGGTCCGTGCAAAAGATAGCTACGTCGCCGGCACGCAGAATCCAATTCAAGTTGCGCCCACGCTGAAGTGACCTCTGCGTCTCTGCGTCCTTTGCGTCTCTGTGTTAAAACTACGTTCGAATACTCGCACCTAAATTTCAACGCAGAGGCGCCGAGAACGCAGAGACGCAGAGATTTCAATCTGATCACGTTGACAGTTTCGCTGACCTCAAGCTATCGTGTGATCCCGTGAATCACACGGGTTCAAATCCACAAAACAAAACCCATCGAACAACCGTCGTCATCGTCCCGGCTCGTCTCGCCTCGACCCGTCTACCCGCGAAGGCACTCGTAGATATCGCCGGAAAACCGATGGTCTGTTGGGTTGCGGAGCGCGCCCTAGCTGCACGAAACGTCGATCGTGTGATTGTCGCGACCGATAGCGAAGCGATCGTCGAAGCAGTGCAGTCGCACGGTTTAGAAGTCGTCATGACTTCGGAATCTCACGCGAGCGGCACGGATCGCATTGCAGAAGTCGCTCAACAAATCTCCGAAGCCGAAATCATTGTTAACTTACAGGGCGATGAGCCTTTAATCTCACCAGAGACAATCGAGCGCGCTGTCGATCGAATGCACGAAGAGTTTCTGTCACCAGACGGCGCGGGCATCGTCACCACCTGGGAGCCAATTGAAAACTACGCCGATCTTACGAATTTTGATCTGGTAAAAGTCGTGATTGGTGAACGGGAACAAGCAATCTATTTTTCGCGTTCGCCGGTCCCCTTTCCTCGCGATATAGTCAAGAAACACGGTTCACCGGAAGAAGCATTCAGTGGCGATCCTGACTTTTTGAAACCTTTTCGCAAACATACAGGTCTATATGTTTACCGGCGCGATGTATTACTCGCCTTCACGAGTTGGCCGCAAACACAATTGGAACGACTTGAATCGCTTGAACAACTTCGCGCGCTGGAGCACGGGGTTGTAATCCGAGTGATTCAAGCCAGTGGTCCATCAACTGGAGTTGATACGGCCGAAGACCTCGAACGTGTGCGTGAACTGATGAGTAAGTCTAGTCGGTAGTTTCGAGTTTCGAGTTTTGAGTCTCGAGAGTTTAGTGGAGAGAACGATGCCTAAATACATCTTCGTAACAGGCGGCGTGGTTTCGAGTCTCGGCAAAGGACTCGCAGCTTCGTC
Source organism: Pyrinomonadaceae bacterium (assembly GCA_036518995.1). Taxonomy (GTDB): domain Bacteria; phylum Acidobacteriota; class Blastocatellia; order Pyrinomonadales; family Pyrinomonadaceae; genus PSRF01. The sequence goes on from DATDMC010000033.1 coordinate 21,173, forward strand.
AATCGGTTGTTTACTTGAAAGTCGTGGCTTACAAGTCGCGTTGATCAAACTCGATCCGTATATCAACGTCGATCCGGGAACCATGTCGCCGTTTCAGCATGGCGAATGTTTTGTAACTGACGATGGCGCCGAAACGGACCTCGATCTCGGGCATTACGAACGCTTCACTCACGCGCATTTATCCAAAGCCAACAATTGGACCACCGGCCGTATTTACTTGTCAGTGATCGAGAAAGAACGGCGTGGCGACTATCTCGGTAAAACCATTCAGGTAATTCCGCACATCACCAATGAGATCAAAGAAGCAGTCAGAAAAGTAGCAGAGAAAGACAAACCCGATGTCATCATTGTTGAGATTGGTGGAACGGTTGGTGACATCGAATCACTGCCATTTCTCGAAGCTATTCGCCAGATGGGAAATGAAGAGGGAACTGGCAATGCGCTTTTTATCCACGTAACACTCGTTCCTTATATCGCCGCTGCAGGTGAACTAAAAACCAAACCAACGCAACATTCGGTGCGCGATCTTCGGGAGATTGGTATCGCGCCTGACATTCTGCTTTGTCGATCCGATAGACCACTCTCTCGCGACCTGCGCGGCAAGATCGCCTTGTTTTGTAATGTGAAGGAATCGGCGGTTATTAGTGCTCAGGACGTCGACACGATCTACCACGTTCCCCTGGAGTTTCATGAACAAGGTCTCGACAACCTGATCGTTTCGCTTCTCGGTCTCGAACAACAAGCGCCGCAAGTGGATCTGGCTGACTGGCGCAATCTGGTTGCGACAATTCGCGAGCCATCCGGTGGTGAGACGTCAATTGCGATCGTTGGAAAGTATGTTGAGTTGGAAGATTCTTACAAATCGCTGCGTGAAGCATTAACACACGGTGGGGTCGCTAATAATGTGCGCGTGTTAGTGAAGTGGATCGAATCCGAAGAGTTGATGGATGACGACAATTATGAAGCGCGCCTGCGCGAGTTTGACGCGATACTCGTCCCGGGAGGTTTTGGTAAGCGCGGTATTGCCGGAATGATTCGAGCCATTAGCTTTGCGCGCAAGGCGCGCACGCCTTATTTCGGTATTTGTTTGGGAATGCAGACTGCGTGTATCGAGTACGCGCGGAATGTTTGTAATCTCAAGGATGCCGACTCGACGGAATTTGATCTGGAGACTCCTCATCCGGTGATCTTTAAGTTGCGTGATCTGGTTGGCGTTGAAGAACTGGGTGGCACAATGCGTTTGGGCGCATGGCCCTGTAAGTTGACTCCTGGCTCGTTGGTAAGTGAGGTTTATAGCGGCGAAGCGGAAATAAGTGAACGACACCGGCATCGTTTTGAGTTCAATCCCGAATATCGACCAATCCTGGAAAAAGAAGGCATGATATTTAGCGGCCTGTCTCCGGACGGAAAATTTGTCGAGATGATCGAGCTTCCTCGTGAAGTGCATCCCTGGTTCGTCGCGGGTCAATTTCACCCCGAATATAAATCTAAACCCTTAAGCGCCCACCCGCTGTTCGCGTCCTTTGTTAAAGCGGCCCACGACAATCGACTACAGTCAGAAACCTCGATGGAAAAGAATGGCGAAGTCGATTTAATCGTCCACGAACGCCTGAGCGCGTCGGCAGATTGACGATTTCAGATTTCAGATTGCAGATTATGAAAACGGCCCCATTCAATCTACACTGGAGGCTAAACTTGGAATGAAGTAATCTGAAATCTTAAATCTGAAATCAATAAGCCCTCTCCCAGCCACCAAATAATCACTAATGCTTCGTTGCCCAACATGTGGAAGACACTATCCTTCTGACGTCAAATACTGTCCGGAGGACCAGGCTGCGTTACAGGCTGATTCCACAGTTCCGGGTGAGGTCATGCACGATCCTCTCATCGGTCAAACTCTTGACGGCAAATACAAAATCGTAGCGCGGCTCGGAATAGGCGGGATGGGAACTGTCTATCGTGCTCGTCATTTATTGATCGACAGGCCAGTTGCAGTAAAAGTGTTGAATCAACGATTGGTTGATGACGAAGCTTCGCGTGTTCGTTTTCAGCGTGAAGCGAAAGCCGCCGGCCGTTTGCAACACCTCAACGCAGTTGCAGTCACGGATTTTGGTCGCAGTTCAGGTGGCCACGTTTATATCGTAATGGAGTTACTAGAGGGGCGAACGTTGCGCGAGATTCTCGCCAAAGAAGCGCCCCTCGAAACAGCGCGCGCCGTTTCGATAATGCTTCAAGTTTCTGCCGCAGTTGCTGCTGCACACGAAGCCGGAGTTATTCACCGCGATTTAAAGCCTGCCAATATTTTTGTAACGCAAAGTGCTGACGCGCCATCGGTCGTCAAAGTTTTAGATTTTGGGATTGCCAAACTCGCGGCTGAAACGCTTGATGAAGATGAGCCAAAGACGCTGACGCAAATCGGTGCGATGATTGGCACGCCGCGTTACATGTCACCCGAACAATGTAACGGTGAAGAACTGACGCCGGCCGCTGACGTCTATAGTTTAGGCGTGATCCTGTACGAGATGTTGAGTGGCATGGTCCCGTTCAGTGGATCGACGCCACTCGCGATCGCAATTAAGCATGCTTCTGAGTTTCCCCGTCCTCCGCGCGAAATCGTCGCTTCTATTCCGGAGGAGCTGGAGAACGTGGTCCTGCATGCACTCGAAAAAAAACCTGAAGACCGCCCGCGGAATGCGGCTGAATTTCGCAACGACTTACTTGAGTTAACCGAACGGTTGGGCCTCGAACATCACGGGCGACTATCTTCTCCCGATATCGCGGCCCTGCGTGGTGCTGGAGTCGAATCTCCTTCGGGACGTTTGGTGGTCGATTTGAGTAAGTTGCGGGAAGGCCGAGTATTGAGCAGTGCGGGCAACAATGAGATCACGTTGGTCAATTCGCCTGCGGTTCCGCCACCTCCAGAGAAGCCGCCAACTCCAAACACGATTACGCGGATGGAGATTGTTGCTGAGCGAAACAATACGACGCGAGTGTTGCTGGGGGTCGCCGTGATTGTCATTATTTTACTGTTGGCAAGTATTGCTTATTTCGCAATGCATCAACGCGACGTGACGACGCAGCCGGCGTTGAATGCGAACGTGACGCCGTCAGTTGTTCCCACGCCGACACCGAGTCCGTCGCCGTCTCCTTCGCCGAGTGCGAGTGTGAAGCCGAAAGCATCGCCCTCGCCGGAAAAGAAGAAGGGCAATTCATTTGTCGACAAGGTCAAGCGTATACTCAAGAAACCTTTTTAGGACCGCAGGCGTCCTCGCCTGCCCGGTTAAATAAACGGTTCCTTGGCACTGAATGGTTTGATCAAATGAGGAAGACTCTTAATTGAACATGCAGGCGAGGACGCCTGCGCTCCATTGGCAGGCGGGACGCCTGCGGTCCTAAATTGGCTCCTACTTATGAAATCTTTTTCTGTTGGTAATGCGACATTTGGAGATGGGCGCTTAACTGTTATTGCTGGTCCATGTGTGATCGAAAGTCCGGAACATACGATGATGATGGCCCGTGAATGTTCAGCACGGGCAAAGGAAGCCGGACTTGATTTCGTTTTCAAGTCGTCTTTTGACAAAGCGAACCGCTCATCAATCAAAAGCTTTCGCGGTTTGGGTATGGAGCCAGGATTGGAAGTACTCAAACAGGTTAAGCACGAGTTAGGCCTTCCCGTTCTTACCGATGTCCACGACATCGCTCAAGTTGAACCCGTTGCTGAAATCGTCGACGTCCTGCAAATACCTGCATTCCTGTGCCGGCAAACAGATCTGATTCTGGCGGCAGTGAAAACCGGGAAGACAGTGAACGTTAAGAAGGGGCAATTTCTCGCGCCACAAGATGCCAAAAACATCGTCGATAAGGCGCGCGAAGCTGGGGGTGAAAAGCTCCTCCTGACCGAACGCGGCGCCACATTCGGCTATAACAATCTCGTTGTAGACATGCGTTCTTTTCCCATCATGAGAAAATTTGGTGTGCCGGTAGTTTTTGACGTAACCCATTCTTTGCAACTACCTGGCGGTTTGGGTGATGCAACCGGTGGACAATCTGAATACATCGAATTTCTCGCGCGTGCGGGTGTGGCTTGTGGCGTCGACGCCGTGTTCATGGAAGTTCACGATTGTCCTGAACGAGCATTGTCAGATGGTCCAAACGCATTGCCACTGGAACGAATGCAAGCGTTGCTCAACATGTTGCGCGACATCCATAAACTAGTGAATCAAACTGCCAGCTAAGTTTTCTTACTCGAGTCGAATATGAAGACCTTCGCTACCGCTATCTTCGCGTTTTTACTTTTCTCCTTAACTGTCTTTAGTCAAACGCCAACTTCGGCGTTGTGGCAGGTCAACTCATTTGATCTCAACGTGAATGTCCAACAGGCAGAACGCGCATTGAACGTAACAGCGACAATCGCCGCGACGAATATTGGTGGACCAGGACGCACCTTTACCGTGCGAGTCAATCAGAAAGCGAAAGTAAATACGGTTTCGGTTAATGGTTCGACAACCACGTTTCGACCGGGCGCCGAATCGCGTGGCGACTTATCAAAAGCCGAGATCTCTTTGCCGTCGACGGTGAATCAAGGTGGCAAGATCACGGTTGTAGTCGGTTATTCAGTTCCCGTCGAAAGCAACTCGGGTCTTTCCGCGATCAGTCCGGTCGCGACGCAGTTCCTGCCACTTTCGTTTTGGTATCCGATGCCCAATACGCCATTCGCACCGCGCGGGGCCGACACTGCGCCGTTCAAGTTAACCGTGAACATGCCGGGTATGGTTTCATCGGGCGTTGACAGATCAAACGGTAACTCCAGTGTCTTTGAACAAACACTTTCCGGGCAGCCGTTCTTTGTGCAGGGAAGTTGGGACAAGGTTGAAGGTTCAGGTGACGCCAAAAACATTTCAGTGCTCGTTCCGAAAGGAGCAACGCCTGACGAACGTAAACAAGCTGAGGCGCTCGTCTCGTTTACCTCTGCCGCACGCAATTTTTTGGGAGCAATGCTTGGACCAGCGCCCGATGTTCCGGTTCGTTTGGTCTCGGTCCACCGCGGCTCCGGATTCAGTGATGGTGGGACCGTCCTGATCGACGCGGACGCATTGAAACTGCCCCGGACTGATGCCGCAACTGCGTTGTCGATTTCGGAAGCAGTCGTGCGACTTTGGGTCGGTGGTCAAACATCTATTCACGGCGACGGTAGTGGCGTGTTGCGTGATGGTTTAGTTCGCTTTTTGGCCAACGCGTTTCTGGAAAAGCAATTTGGTCATGACGCGGTCCAATCAGAGTTGCTACGTGAACGAATCGGTTACGCGGCGGTTGCGCAGCGCGATAGTCCGCTTGCTCGTGCTAATCAATTCGATAGCACTTACTTCGGTTCAGTCCCAAATCGCGGCGCGATGTTGTGGCGACTCGTTGATCGTCGCTTAGGTCATGAGGCATTTGTCTCGGTCTTAAAAAGTTCACTCGAAGCAGGTCGCACGGATCCAAATGGTCTAACCTTGCCTGCAATTCGTACCGCCCTTGTGCAGCGAGGTGGCGACGCTCTCAAGCAGTTGCTCGACCAACAGTTGGACCAGGTCATCGATACTGATCTGTTAGTTGGCGTGCCTCAGGCGCGAGGAAGCGAATGGGTATCTGCGATTCGTAACCTGGGTTCGATCGATGTCACAGTGACAGTTGTAGCAACAACCCAACGAGGTGAGACAGTAACGACAGAAGCAACAGTTCCGGCGCGTAATTTTGGCGAGGCAGTTTTCAAGACAACGACGCCGATAGTTCGCGTTGAAATCGATCCGGAAAAACTGTATCCGCAAACCGACTATGGCAACGACACTGTGCCGCGCGTTCGCGATCTTCCTGACGCGTTGAACGAAGGCGCACTTCAATTAGGTGCACAGGATTTTGTGAAGGCCGAAGCGGTGGCGCGCGAAATGTTGACTTCAGCTCCCCGTTTACAGGAAGCGAAGATATTGTTGGCGCGTGCGTTGTTGGGCCAGAACAAAATCGATGAGGCGGAAAAGTTGTTCCGTGCATCGCTCGATGAGCCACTTCCGTTTACCGCCACCTTAGCTTGGGCCGACATCGGCTTGGGCGAAATCGCGATGAAGCGCAACCAACCTGCAGAAGCAGCGAAGCGTTTCAACGATGCCGTGTTTGCCAGTCGCGATTATCCATCTTCACTGGCGGCGCGGGCCGCGAGGATTCGTGCCGAAGCCGCGGCTAACAGTGCGCCACCGATTGATGAGTCAGTAAAAACTTTTGCCAATCAACTTTCGGCGGCGATCGTAAGCGGCAAGAAACCCGATCTTGAACCACGCATCATGTCGGGTGAACTCGTTCGTTTTATAAATGCGAGCATCGGCACCGAAGCGTGGGAAACCAGGGTCCTTCGTACCGAGCAACTCAGCGGCGATCTAATCGCGGCCGATGTCAGTATCACTGCAAAGAAGTTGGGTAAAGAAGGTTCGGGTACAGCGGTGTTGTTGATTACGCGTACGCCGGAAGGCTTGAGGCTTTCAGGCATTGACCTCTTTGAAGTTCGCTAATGAGTGAGACTGTTCAAGACCGGGCCGCGCAGATCAAGTTGTTATTGATGGATTGCGATGGCGTGTTGACCGATGGTCGTATTTGGATTCTCGATGGGGGCGAAGACCAGAAGGCGTTTAGCACGCTTGACGGTTTCGGCATCGAGTTGCTTCATCGTGCTGGTCTACAGTCGGGAATTATTTCTGGGCGATCATCAGCGGCGGTTGAGCGACGAGCGCGTGGCCTGGGTATGAAGTTTATATATCTCGGCCGCAGTGATAAGTTGAATGTATTCGAAGAGATTCTGCTGAATGCCGGCCTCACAACCGATGAAGTAGCGTTTGTCGGTGACGATCTTCCCGATCTTCCGTTAATGCGCAGATCGCGTTTAGGTGTGGCAGTTGCAAACGCAAGCAGCGAAACAAAACAGCACGCGCACTACATCACCACAGCGCACGGGGGCGCCGGCGCTATCCGCGAAGTCATCGAACTAATCCTCAAATCCCAAAACCGCTGGGATGATCTGATCGCCAAATATTTGTAGGGGTGGCCCTCCGCGGCCACCCTTGGTTTAGTCTAGAGCGGGAACCGCTTTGATAGCTCGAACCATTGAGGCGGTTTTTCTACATAAAAAGAGACGCCACTTTCGCAGCGTTTCTCAATAATTTGAAGTTAGCCTAAGGTTGAGAAACCAGGAAGACATCCCAAGCCCAACGTCCAAGTTGAGCATCGTGTGTGTCCTTTACTTTGGCTCGATACTTAAACTGGTTCCCATATTGGTCCGTCTTCTTGGAACTCTTGTAATCCAACTGAATCTTCTTGAGGCCGAGAGATTTTAGGGTCAACAGTTCCGAGGCTTCCGAAATGCCGTTGTGATTTGAATCTCTCCAAAGCCTTAGGGAATTGAAGATGGAATCCTGTTTAGATATTTCGCCGTCTCCATTCCCTTCATTCGCGGGTTTGTCATATTCAGCTAAGGCCAAAAATCCATTCTTCTCTTCCCCTGCGGGCGGTGTCGGTTGGAGTGTGAAGTTGCCAAATAGCTCTCCACCATTGTCAATAATTCCGTTGCCGTTTCGGTCTAAGCAAAGCCAAACATCATCAGAATCGGCTGAAGTCCAGCTAAGGACTTCTGCTTGGCCATTACTATCCAGGTCAAAATGTACGCCGTCCGAAACGGACGTTAGATTAAACCCGTCACCATTGACATCAATAACTATCGGTGATGGTCCACAATCCATATATGTGCACGACACATTGTCCCAGTGGCATGTCGAAGTACAATTAGGAGGAGTGCTCCCCTGACAAGGTGGTGGACCACTAGGGTGACACGTGGGAGTCGGTGTTGGAGTTGGTGTTGGACAACGGCCACGAATTGTTTCGGAAAGAGTAACGTTATCACTAATACAGTCAAACTTTTGAGTGAGCGAAGGATTCGCTATGCAATAACTATTTGTCTCATTATTCAAACTACCGATGGATTTACTTTGAGTAACTTGAAAAAAGACGTCTCCGCAATAAGAAGATTCATGATACTTATCAGCTGTAAAAAAATTGGGCCAACACTCCTCAATTACAAAACCATCAATGTCTTTGCAGGCCCCGCTGGAGAAGACCGAAGGTACATGCCAGGAAACAGGATTAGGTGGATTTGGAGAAGGACAAATGTCACAGACGTGGTACCAGGCAATCCCAAAATCAACAGGACTACTTTTTTCATACCGTATATTCTTCCACAATTGAGGGGTCGTTCCACAATTACCGGTGGTCTCAGTAAAGTGCCAATCGCTTGGTGAAGTTTCCTGCAACTGACAGTGAACCTCGTGTTGACCTCGACAAATCGAGAAAGCTGCGGCAACTATGACAAGGATTAAGAGAACTTTCATAGGGCCTCCGACCGTTTTTTTGGCCAGCGTTAAGAAACTTATTTTGGATGGGGTAGCGCTATAGAAGGTCCAGTTGTCTCTGGGTTTGTTTCAAGCCAATATTTGTTAGGCCAGTTCGAATATTCGTAGAAGGCTCCTTACGAACTTTACGCTTAAGCTCTTCCAGTTGCTGACGGATTTGTTGTTTTGCTTTACGTTGACCCATTCGAACACCACCGGAATCCTCGGGGTCATCATTGACTGGCTTATCAAGCTCAGCAGAAAGCTTGTCTAGCGTGATCTCATCCACATGGGCTGAATTTAGCGATTCCTTTAACACCTCACCAAACTGCTTTAATTGCTTTTTTACACCCCGTCTCGTATCGAATATCTCTTGGGCCAGAAGTGCATTTCCACTACTGGAATTATCGTCAAATACTACCGCCAAAATCGAGATGTCATTGGAAAATTTAACAGGAAACCATTCTTGATATATTTCTCCTGGCCTCAGTTTCTGTTTTGTTTCATCAGCATCGAGAAACTCAACGATGAAACTATTAGTACCCACAGAAACTTGCAGTCCGTTTATGTTCTTATCAGAGATATTTCGTAGAGTTATTTTTGTTGCACCCTCACCCGGAAGGACTTCAATAACTTCTACATTGTTGTTGTTACTCTTTGGCTTAGGTTGACGACCATATAGTGCGGTGGCCCAAATAATTCCGCCAACAATTATCGCTATAACTAAAACAACAACTGGTCGCTTGTTAGAACGCATCACGCTCCTCCAATGTCGATCGAAAGGGACTGAGGATTCATTGGATCCCAGTGAAAATGAGTCAGTGGGTAACTTTCCTTATACGCCCGTCGACTGGACCAAGTCAACGATATCCTGGAACCAGTTAGCTTTGCTTAAGGCGAATCATCAGAAGGGAATACCCTGTACGTTGACATGATCCCCTCGTTGGATGACTGGCGGTGAGGATAGTTAGGTTAGAACCGCTCCAGGCGATTCACTTCGACCTTTACTTCACCATAGCAAGCTGGTTGGATCAGTCAAGGTGATAAACTTGGCTTGTTTAAGCGGAGATGAATAGTGTTATCTAGCAGGGAGAGCCAAAATGAAGTCCGAGAAAAAGTACGAACGCGCCAAAAAGAAGATGATTCAAGCCGCTCTGGCCCTCACGTCTTTATATGACCAGAAAGCCCGGACGCAGATTATCCGCCACGGAATTCATCTTGAGAGACTAATTGCGAAGATTATAGAGTGCCATTGTGGTCCGAAAGAAGAAAAGCACGCGCCGACGTTCTGCAAGAGAATCAGCAGCCTTGATAAACTGCTGAAGCAGTTCTACCCCGACATCCATGCTGCAACACCTGGCCTAATTGGCGGGCTTAATTACATTCGAAAAGTACGCAATGACTTCGCGCATGGGGAATTGGTTTTAGAAGAAGCAAAATTACTAGGAAACAGCGGCAAGCCGCCCGACGGTATTTATCTTCGGACCAATGAGAATGGGAAGGTCGTTGAGAAATTTTGGCGGGACAACGAGATTAACGAACAATTAAAGCTTGCAGGTGATTTGGCCCTATTAGTCCGATTCGTTTATGCCGAGGTCGAGAACCGAGTTAATGGTCGAACAGCGAATTTCGCGCCATTCCTTCAGATAGTCAAAAGCCAATCCCCTCATTTGTTAGAGCCGAACTTAGCAACAGTTTAAAGTCCCATTTGTATTTTCAATGCAAAGTAGTATCATGCGTGGCACAATGTTCCGCGCAGAAGTAGAACCAATAAAGAAGGCCGACCGCATGCCTGGTAGTGGTCTATGGAAAGTAGTGATTTATGAAGGCGAGCGGTTTGTGAGAACTGACAAAGAGAACATGGTCATTTCCGTCGCAGAGAAGTTAGCTGAGGAATTGAACTATCAGTTCGGTCACAAGAAAAAGTCTAAAGGTGCCTGATGGATTGGCATTCGATACTGCAACTTCTTCGCGATGCACTCACTGTTGTTGGGGCTGGTAAGTTAGCCTATTCAGCTTATCGGCAAATAAAAAAAGCCTCTAGCCACTATTTTATTAACCGAAAATTCCAACGAATTACTTGGCTATATAAAAAAGCCTTGAATGTTCGCTCTGCTGTACGAAGCGTTCACCACAATGGACACTCAAAAAAAGCCTACGATTTCCGCTATAACGGAAATTATTTCCACCAGGGTGGACAACATTCAAGAAAAAGTTCTTCAATAACAAGATTTCGTCGGGGAACGGCAAGATTCTACTTAAAAAAACTCCTGACCGCCTGATATAACCGGCTAGATGCATGACATAAGATGGACTGCTCACTGGGTTCGAATTAGTACACAGCTTTAGCTCATCCTCAAGGAGCTCGATAGAGCAGCCCAGTCTAAGACGAATGCTTTGTCGGCTTGTTCTTGTTTCACTCACACATTACCCGATGGTCGTAGTCTATGGTCCGTCATTCAAAAGCCAGGCTACTCATTCAAAAACGCCAGCGAGGATTTAGCTGTGGGATTTACCGATGTTGAATCAATGAATACTACTGGGATGTTTCAAGTTGTATTTTCCACTTCAAAGCTCCCAACATGCCAACCCCACTCCACTGGACGAGGGGCAAGAAAAGGGGTAGATTCTGCTTCGCTTCCTTGAATCTGCAATTATTCTTAGCGAGCGGGTGTGGCGCAATGGTAGCGCATCAGCTTCCCAAGCTGAGGGTTGCGGGTTCGAGTCCCGTCGCCCGCTCCAAATTTCAACCCGCTAACTTCTCACCAGCAACGTTTCCGCATCACCACTAGCAGCGTCCTTCCCAAATTGTGGGAGAATTGTGGCAGAGCTTTCCAGCGGCCTCTCTTTACGCCCTGCAAGTGAGTCCATTGCTCGACGAAGTCCCTCACTTATAGCATGTGTATAACGCACCGACATCTGGATCGTGGTTGGCCAAGAATCGCTGCAATTTGGAATGCATCCGCGCCCGATCTGTGAGTCTCGTAGTGGCTGTATGACGGAGATCGTGAAAGCGGAAGTCCGTGATGCCCGCCTTCTGACAAGCGTATGTGAACGAACGCTTCACATCATTGATCTCAAAAATTCGATCGTCGTTCCTTGTTTCGTGTAGGGCCATAAGTGTCTCACGAACAGTCGAGTTCATTGGTACTGCCCTGTTACGCCCGGTCCTTGTTCCTGTGACGAGAATCAGGCCCCTCGAAAAATCGACCTGATTCCAACGAAGCGACATAATTTCGCCCCGTTGCATTCCCGTATGTGTAGCGCCAGAACCACGATTGGACGAAGGTGCAAGCGAAGTTCCGCTGTGACAAAAGTTATTTTATTAGGCAATATTAATGGAGGGTAGTTGACGCCACCTATCAGTGAGTGCTCAACTATAAAACGATCATTCCTCCTGCCCAGTCGGAAATAAAATTTAATAGCTATGAAACTCGTCGGATTTCTCCTGCGATCGTCGCTCGGCGCCGTCAGCCTCGCGGTGTTGGCGGGTATCGTCGCGGGCGTCAGTAACACCGGACTCCTGATCGTCATCAACTCCGTATTGAGCCAGTCGAATGTTCCACGACAGACGCTCATCCGGAGTTTCGTGCTCCTGTGCCTCACGATGCTCGTGAGCCGCGCCGCTTCGTGGATTTTCCTGGTCCAACTCGCACACCGCGTCACTTTCAAACTGCGACTCGAGTTAGCCACCCGAATCCTCGGCGCGCCGCTGCAACAACTGGAAAAATTAGGCGCACCTAGTCTCCTCGCCACTCTAACTGACGACGTCTCAGTCATTTCCGACGCACTCGCAACCGCGCCGATGTTAGGCGTACATATAGTCGTTGTGATCACGTGCCTGGCTTATCTCGGTTGGTTGTCGTGGTCTGTTTTACTCGGTGTCTTCGGATTTCTTGGGGTGGGCGTGCTTGGTTATCAGATTCCACTCAGGCGCGCACTGAGTTATCTCGGCGCCAGCCGCCGCGAACTCGACTCGCTGCTGAAACATTTCCGCTCGCTCATCGACGGCAACAAAGAACTCAAACTTCACCGCTCGCGTCGGGACGCTTTCTTCCACGATCAACTCGAAACCAGCGCACTTTCTTTTCGTCGTAAAGCTGCGGCGGGCGATGCTGTCTACGCGTTCACGGCCAGCTTTGGACATCTCTGGTTCTTCATACTCGTCGGACTCGTTCTTTTCGCGTTACCGGCGTGGCAGTCGACGAACTCGACGACAACGATCGGTTACAGTCTCGTCATCATTTATCTAATGCCGCCGTTGGAAGTGATCATGAACGCACTCCCAATACTCGGCCGCGCGAACATCGCGTTGCAGAAGATCGAAGAAATGGGATTTTCACTGCAGACCGAAGGTGTCGCCGGAGCGGTAAAGAAACCGAGCGACGTTTATCAGAGTCTACAGTTACAAGGTGTCACGCACTCTTATCGCAACCAGGATGGAGATGGTTTTAAACTCGGTCCAATCGATTTGAACTTTCAGCCGGCGGAACTCGTGTTTCTCGTCGGCGGAAACGGGAGTGGCAAGACAACACTCGCCAAATTGCTCACCGGTTTATATGCGCCAGACGAAGGCGCGCTATATCTGAACGGTGAAAAGATCACTGACGCCACCCGCGATGATTATCGACAGCTTTTCTCGACAGTGTTTTCTGACTTCCATCTCTTTGAAACTCTGCTCGGTCTAAACACCGACGCGCTCGACGAACAAGCACTAAATTATCTGCGACGCCTGCAACTCGATCGGAAAGTGCAAGTGCGAGACGGAGTGCTTTCAACGACTGAACTTTCGCATGGCCAACGCAAACGGCTCGCGTTGTTGACGGCATATCTCGAAGATCGCCCATTTTACGTCTTCGATGAATGGGCGGCGGATCAGGATCCACTCTTTAAAGAGATCTTCTATTTGCGACTCTTACCGGAATTGAAGGCGAGAGGAAAAACTGTTGTCGTGATCAGTCATGACGATCGGTACTTCCACATCGCCGATCGTTTGCTCAAGTTTAACTACGGAAAAATCGAATCGGCGCAGTCAGCCGCTCTCTTGTAAACATGGTCCAGGAAAATCAAACACCTTTATTTGTCCTGTCGTGTGAACGCTCAGGTTCAACACTATTGCGTTACATCATCGACACTCACCCGCAAGTTTGCAGCCCGGCCCATCTTCATCTCGGCCAACTTTGCAGCAGTTTGTACACCTCGATGTTTTACTCGATCGGACAGACGTTGAACGAAGAGTCGCGGGAGCAGTTGGTGCTGGCGGAGGTGCGAAAAGTTGTCGACGAATTTATGGGCCGTTACACGCACGCCAAAGGCAAGCAGATGTGGTGCGAAAAAACGACGGACAACTTGCAGTACTTGAGTTTCCTGCGCGACGTGTTTCCCGACGCTAAATATATCTGTCTTTATCGCAACGCGATGGATGTCGTTCATTCGAGTATCGAATGTAGTCGACTCGGTTTTCTGCCCGAACTCGTTTCTTACGTGCAGAAGCGACCGGACAATATCGTCGCGGCGCTAGTGGAGAGTTGGATCGAAAAGACGACCAAACTGATCGACTTCGAGTTGGCGTACACGACGCAAAGTTTTCGCGTCAAGTATGAAACTCTGGTACTCGAGCCATCGAAAATCTTACCCGCAATGTTTGCCGCACTCGATCTAGATTGGGACGAAAAACTTTTGCCCGCAGTGTTTGCGACTGAACACGATCAAGGATCAGGTGATCGAAAAATACTCTTTACGAAAAAACTCAATGCCGACTCGATCGGGCGCGGTTCGACGATTTCGCGTTCGTTCATTCCCGACGATTTGCTCGACAGGATGAATGATCTACTCGTGAGACTCGATTATCCGATCGTGGGAAACGATTGGGACGATGTTTCGTCACCGTACCTGCGCGCGCAGTCGACAGAGAAGGACAAAGCTGTTTCAAGTGTTGAAGAGATTTTTAACAGTTATATTCCGCGTTTATTAACGAAGCCGAGTTCCGGAATTAACGGGAGTTGCAAATTTGAAGTGACAGATGGTGGCGGAACGTGGATTTTGAGTTTGCGCGATTCAGAACCTGTAGTTGAAGCCAGCGACGGCGACGCCGATTGTACGGTGCGAATTTCAGCGGACGATCTCGTCGATCTCGTCAACGGCAAACTCAACGCTATTGCGGCCTTCGATCAAGGGAAGTTACACGTCATGGGCGACTACGAACTGGCGAACAAGGTCGGGCGTCTACTCTTTGGCGGATAATAATTGGATCGGAGAAGCGCGAGCGAGACGTTTGTGACATTGTAGGACAAACGCAACATACGGGCGCGTGCGGAATGATTATACTTGGCTACGCAGACAGAAACTTCTGATCATGATCACAACCTTTTATGCACCCCTCTCTTTACCCGGTTGAAACTGAGACCAAACTCTCTACTCTGATCGATCTTCTTCGCCTCAGAAGCTTCAACGAGCCAAAGCTCACGGCCTATCGATTTCTCGCTGGCGCGGAAAATGAGACAGACGTCACCTACGGCGAATTAGATTTGCGCGCGCGGGCGGTCGCTACCCTGCTTGAATCGCGGAATCTAACAGGCGAACGTGTGTTGTTGTT
The DNA here is from genome assembly GCA_036518995.1 of Pyrinomonadaceae bacterium. Lineage (GTDB taxonomy): Bacteria > Acidobacteriota > Blastocatellia > Pyrinomonadales > Pyrinomonadaceae > PSRF01. The sequence goes on from DATDMC010000033.1 coordinate 36,173, forward strand.
GTACCCGCCCGGCCTCGACTTCATCTCCGCTTTTTTCGGCTGTCTTTACGCCGGCACAGTTGCTGTTCCCGCAAGTTTGCCGCGAACAAAACGTGGGCTTGCGCGTCTGCGAACAATCATCGATGACGCAGAAGCCGCCGGTGTTTTAACTACACAACAGGTTTTTTCTCGCCTCGAGTCATTAAAAGACTCAGACGCAAGTCTCGAGTGGTTGACGACTGATTCTGTCGCAACTGACTTCGCCACAGATTGGCGCGAGCCATTACTGAACAGTGACGATCTAGCGTATCTGCAGTACACATCGGGTTCGACCGCGACGCCAAAAGGCGTGATGATCACTCACGGCAACGTGCTCGACAACTCCGCTTACATTCGCCTCGGATTTGAACATGGACCACAAAGTGTCTCGCTTTCGTGGCTGCCGCATTTTCACGACATGGGTCTGGTTGATGGAATCATTCAGCCACTTTACAGCGGCTTCACCGGACTACTCATGCCGCCAACCACGCTCTTGCAAAATCCTGCACGCTGGCTGCAAGCGATCTCGCGTTACGAGGTGACGCATAGTGGTGGTCCAAATTTCGCTTACGACTTGTGCGTGCGCAGAATCGATGAAGCGGCGCGGGCCTCGCTCGATCTCAGTAGTTGGAGTGTTGCTTACAACGGCGCGGAACCTGTACGTCACGAAACGATCGAAAGATTTTCAGCGACGTTTGCTTCGTGTGGGTTTCGTCGTGAATCGTTCTATCCGGCGTATGGACTCGCAGAAGCGACGCTAAAAGTCACTGGCGGAAAAAGAAGTTGTGGGCCCCGTTTTTGCACGGTTGAGACTTCCGCGTTAGCGCAACATCGCGTCGTAAAAACTAGCGGACCCGGATCGCGAACGCTTGTCGGCTGTGGTCGTGCGGCGGAAGGAACTGAGATCGTGATCGTCGATCCCGAGTCTTTCGCGCGATGCGCGCCGGACGAAGTTGGCGAAGTTTGGGTAGCTGGTCCAGGCGTTGCGGCGGGTTATTGGAACCGACCGGATAAAACGGCGCAAACTTTTCAAGCACGTCTCGACGGCGGTAAACGTTTTCTTCGCACCGGCGATTTGGGGTTCGTACTCGATGACGAGTTATACATCGCCGGACGACTCAAAGATCTTGTCATCATTCGTGGCCGCAATCACTATCCGCAAGACATCGAATCAGTGATGCGGCAGGGAAATGGCGACGGCGCTGCGTTTTCGCTCGAGATCGATGGTGAGGAACGACTCGTGGTGGTCCAGGAGATCGAGTCGCGTTTGAAAACAGAGGTGACCGCGATCATCGACACGATTCGCGCGACGATCGCTGAAGAGTTTGAAATACAACCGGCGGCGGTCGTGTTGATCAAGTCGGGAACGTTGCCAAAAACTTCAAGTGGCAAAGTTCGTCGCGCTGCCTGTCGAGAAGATTTTCTGACGGATAGGTTGCGGGTTATCGCGGAGTGGCGTGTCGCGGCTGTTGCTGATCGTGTCGCGCCTGTTGTCCCTGCTGAATTGAATGCAGAATCTGTTGCGCGCTGGTTAAGCTTATTGTTGAGCGCGCGATTGAATACTGAGGTTAGTGAGCTTAATGGTTCTATTCGGCGTTACGGTATCGACTCGTTGCTGGCACTTGAACTCACGCATGACGTCGAAACTTCTCTCGGCGTAACGATCTCGTTAACGAGTTTTCTTCGCGACCGCACCGTTACCGACCTCACGAATGAAATACTGATCAAACTCTCGCAATCTCAACCCGCCTCCAGCACCGGAAATGTTTACGAAGGCGAGTTTGCCCTATCACACAATCAACAAGCGTTGTGGGCAGTGCAACAAGTTTCGCCGGACAGCCCTGCGTACAGCGTCTCGATCGCCGCGCGAATTAACAGCGAAATGAATTTCGACTCGCTGCGTCTTGCTTTCGACGCTCTCCTCAAGCGCCATCCGATGTTGCGCACGACCTTTCACTCGCGACAAGGCGCACCGGTTTGTGTCGTACAAGAACACGCTGAGATCTTTTTTCGAGTAGTAGACGCAACTGATTGGGCTGAAGAAAAGTTGCGCGAACGTTTGAATGACGAAGTGCGGTCCACTTTCGATCTGGAAAATGGACCATTGTTGCGCGTTAAGGTTTTTGAAAGATCGACTCATGACTATGCGCTGTTACTCAGCGCTCATCATTTGATCGTTGATTTCTGGTCCCTGGCGATCTTGTTTCGCGAGTTGGGTGAGTTCTACCGAGACCTTGAAAGTCGCGCGACAACGCCGGTTCCTTATTCTGATTACGTCAGTTGGCAGGAAAAACTACTTCGCAGTCCTGAAGGTGAGCGCTTAAGAAACTACTGGTTGCAGCAGCTTGCCGGTGAACTACCGGTGCTCGATCTACAGACCGATCGCGCGCGTCCAACAGTGCAGACCTATTGCGGCTCGTCAGATTTATCCAAACTCGATCGGCAGTTAGTTGAGCAATTGAAGGCGCTCGCCGCGAGTCATGAAGCAACACTGTTCATGACGCTACTCGCCGCGTTTCAAGTATTGTTGCATCGTTACGCCGGTCAGGAAGATGTCCTAATCGGCTCACCTTCATCGGGACGTGGGCTGGCGAAATTTGCGGGGACGGTCGGTTACTTCGTTAATCCAATCGTGCTACGCGGTTTTATCCCCAGGGACAAAACGTTCACGCAACTATTAGTAGAGACACGACAAACCGCACTCGCAGCGTTCGAACATCAAGACTATCCGTTCGATCTTCTCGTTAAAGAGTTGCGACCCGAACGCGACCCTGGGCGCTCAGCTTTGTTTCAGACGATGTTTGCGTTTCAGCAAACACATGATGAGGGCTTGTCTGCGTTTGCATTGGGTGAGAGTGGCGTTGAGTTGAAGTTGGGCACACTACCGTTGGAAACGTTCGCGTTGGACCAGCGAGCGGCGCAGTTCGATCTGTCGCTGACGATGGCGGAAGTCGATCGCGAGTTGCTCGCGTCGTTCGAGTACAACACTGATCTATTTGACGCAGTAACAATCGAGCGTCTGAGTGAACATTTCCAGATTCTGCTGCGAGGAATTGTTGACGACCCACATACAACTGTTGCGAAACTTCCACTGCTTTCGCATGCCGAGAAACAACAGATTTTATACGACTGGAACAATACGCACGTTACGTTTGAATCGTTAACGTATGTGCATGAGTTGTTCACTCAACAAGCGGCGCGCACACCGGATCAGATTGCCGTTATTTCCGCTCGAGGGACGTGGAATTATCGCGAATTGAACGAGCGCGCGAACCGGCTGGCGCACTATCTACGCGCGCTTGGCGTTGGTCCCGAAGTAATCGTCGCGATTTGTGTTTCGCGTTCCGCTGCGATGCTCGCGTGTGTTTTTGGTGTGCTTAAAGCCGGCGGTGCTTATGTCCCGCTCGACCCGTCGTATCCCCGGGAGCGTTTGCGCTTCATGTTGGAAGACAGCGGCGCTTCACTCGTGCTCACCGAAGAAAAATCTGCGACTGAGTTGTTTAGTTCAACTGCCGCGCAAGTGGTTTTGATCGATCGAGAAGCGATTGCGACTGAGAGTGGCGACAATCCGTCCGCGATTGTAACGCCTGAAAATCTCGCTTTCGTGATCTACACCTCGGGGTCGACCGGAAAACCGAAAGGCGTGATGGTCCCACACGGTTCGCTCGCGAACTTCGTGCGCGCCGTCAACATCGATTACAAGATCGGGCCACGCGATCGCGTACTGCAATTTCTGCCTTTTAGTTTTGACGGACACGCCGAGGAAATTTTTGTCTCACTGGCGAATGGCGCGACGCTCGTGTTGCGTGACGATGAGGTGCCAAAAGAACCGGTTGCGTTTCTGCAGGAATGTCGCGATAAGAAGTTGACCATCGTCGATCTACCAACCACCTATTGGAGCGAGTTGGTCGCGCATCTCAATAGTAATGATTGGTCCAGCGACTTGCGTCTCGTCATCATCGGCGGCGACAAAGCTCCATCACAACGAGTCGAGCGCTGGCACGCAACTGTGGGACAACGTATTCGTCTGGTCAACACGTATGGACCAACGGAAGCAACTGTTGTCTCGACGATGAGTGAGGCTGAAAGTTCCATTGGTCGTCCTGTTGCGAACACTCAGGCGTATGTGTTGGACCAGCAGCTTCAACCAATTCCTGTCGGCGCGCGTGGGGAGTTGTATCTGGGCGGCAATGACATCACTCGTGGTTATCTCGGCGATCCAGTGCTGACGAGCGAGAAGTTCCTTCCCGATCCATTCAACTCCAAACCTGGGATGAGACTTTATCGAACGGGTGATGCTGTGCGGTACAGGCGCGATGGACAGGTGAAGTTTTTGGGACGGATGGACCATCAGGTAAAGATTCGGGGCCATCGTGTCGAACCATCTGAGGTTGAGTCATGCTTATTGCGACACGAAGCTGTACGTGACGTCGCCGTGGTCGTGCGTGTAGAGCAACTCGTCGCATACGTCGTAGTTGACGGGAAAACTACAGTCTCCAACTTGCGACAGTTTTTAGCGGAGCGATTGCCGCGACACCTGATGCCCGCGAGTTTTATGTTGTTGCGAGAGTTGCCGCGATTGCCAAACGGCAAAATCGATCGCCGTGCGTTACCGATACTGGAAGTTCAGGAATTTGCCGAAATTTATATTGCGCCGCGGAGTGAGGTCGAACGTGTTTTGTGCGGGATCTGGGCCGAAGTTCTAAAACTCGAACGGGTCGGTGTTAGCGATAATTTTTTTGAGTTAGGCGGCGATTCGATTCTCGGTATTCAGGTCGCGGCGCGTGCTCGTCTTGCCGGTCTACAAATGACGCCCGCACAGATCTTTCAATACCCAACTCCGCGTGAACTCGCGGTCTTCGTTGGTGTGTTGAGCGCGGCTCACGAAGAAGAAGAGGCGGGCGGCGACGTTGAGTTCACACCGATCCAGCGTTGGTTCTTCGAGCAAAACTTTTCCGTACCCGAACACTGGAACATGGCGTTGCTGCTCGAGCCGCGCGAACGACTCGACGCGAATGTGTTGGAACAATCGTTCACGCAGTTATTGAAGCATCACGATGCGTTGCGACTGCGGTTCGTCCGCGAGTTGGAAGGATGGCGACAATTCATCTCGAAGGTGGATGACGATGTCCGCACCAACGTTCACGTTGTCGACTTGTCGAAGCTAAATCCAAGCGAGCAGACGTTGGAGACGGTTTGTGACGAAATACAGACGCAACTCGACCTCGCGAATGGCGTGTTGCTGCGCGCTGTATTGTTCGAACTTGGTCCAATGCAACGTCTGTTGATCGTGATTCACCACCTGGTGAGCGACGGCGTGTCGTGGCGAATTCTGTTGGAAGATCTGGGGAATGTTTATCGACAGTTGCGACGCGGTGAAGTTGTGAATTTGCCGCCGAAGACTACGTCGTTTGCGCGGTGGTCGAGATTGCTGAATGAGTATGCTCAATCCGAGCAGGTTTGCGGCGAGTTGGAGTATTGGACCAGCTTGTCGGCGAAAAAAGTTAAGCCTTTGCCAGTCGATTTTCGTGACGGACGGAATGTCGAAGCTGATACGCGCACGATAACGGTCTCGCTCGCTGTGGACGAGACGCAAAAGTTGTTACGAGAGGCGATGCGGGGGTATCGCATTAACGACGTGTTATTGACTGCGTTGCTTGAGGCTTTTGCGGAGTGGACCGGAGAAAGAGAACTCTTAATCGAACTTGAGGGTCACGGCAGGGAGGATTTATTTCCCGACGTGGATCTATCGCGCACGGTTGGCTGGTTTACCAGTGCGTTTCCCGTGTTGTTGAAGTTGAAGTCCGGACGGACGACGTTGCCGACGGTTCAGGAGCAGTTGCGTAGCGTTCTGCGGAATGGAATTGGTTACGGGTTATTGCGGTATCTAAATCGGCGCGGGGCCGCCGACGGAGGGACGCCCCTACGGTGTTCCGACGCCACCATGATTCAGCCGGAAGTTAGTTTTAATTATCTGGGCCAGTTGGACCAGGTGCTCAATGATTCAGCGTTGTTCGCTGCCGCTCATGGATCCTCCGGACGTACTCGTGATGGCAGCGCAAGTCGCAGTCAATTGTTAGAGATCAACTCCTTCGTAATTGAAGGGCAGTTGAAGAGTGCGTGGGTTTACAGCACTGCCGTCCACAAGGAAGAGACGATTGCGAGTCTGGCGCAAAGTTTCGTTGATGCACTGCGAACGATAATTCGCGAGCAATCGTCAGAAGACGGTGTTGAAAACTTCTATCCGCTTTCGCCACTCCAACAGGGACTACTTTTTCACAGTTTGTACAACCCTGGTTCGACGATCTACACGGGACAAATCAGCTTCATACTCGAAGGCGAACTCGACGTCGAAGCTTTCACCCGCGCGTGGCGTCGCGCTGGGGAGCGTCATGCGATCTTACGCACCGCGTTCAACTGGGAAAATCTCGAAGAACCATTACAAACAATTAATAGCGGGGCGAAGGTCTGGGTCGAACAACTTGAGCTGCCAGAGTTAAACCACGAACAACGCGTCACCGAATACCTGGAAGCGGAGCGACGACGCGGATTTGATCTGACTACACCTCCCTTGATGCGACAGCAATTGGTACGAGTCGACGACAAGTCGTATCGATTCATCTGGACTCATCATCATCTGTTGTTAGACGGCTGGTCCATCGCGTTATTACTTAAAGAGATTTTTCATGACTACGAAGCTCTAAAGAGTGGTGTTGAAGAAGAACGTGCGGCGCCGCGCGAGTATCGCGAGTACATCGAGTGGCTGCGACAACAAGACAAAGCTCGCGCGAAGTCATTCTGGTCTGCCTATCTCGACGGATTTTCCGCGCCGACACCTTTAACCGTTGACCACGCTCCGGCTGACGCGTCGCGCGAACCTGACACGCAGCGTTTACGAACCACTCTTGCTAAAGATGAGTTGAATAACTTCGCGCGGCGTCATGGATTAACGCTAAACACCGTCGTTCAGGGTGCGTGGGCGTTGTTGTTGAGCCGGTACGGCCGCGAGACCGACGTGCTTTATGGCGCGACTGTCGCTGGTCGTCCCGCAGGTTTTGCCGGTATCGAACAGATGGTCGGACTTTTCATCAACACGCTTCCGGTGCGAGTGCAGGTTAGACCCGAGATGTTGGTCAGCGATTGGCTCAAACATATTCAAGGTGAGCAGGCGGCGTCGCGAGAATATGAACACAGTCCATTAGTTGAACTGCAGGCGTTGAGTAAAGTGCCGAACGGAACGCCGCTGTTTGAGAGTTTGCTCGTCTTTGAAAATTATCCACTCGACGCCGCGACATTTGTTAGGAACACAAGTTTGAAGGTAAATAACATTTGGTGGTTCGACCAGACTAACTATCCACTTACACTCGTCGTGACACCGGGCGCCGAACTATCACTGGAGATTTTCTACGACGCTCATCGTTTCACCGCTCACGTCATCGAACGCCTGCTCGGTCACTTTCAAACCATTCTGAAAAACTTCACCGGCGCCGCCTCGCGAACAGTTGCTTCAATACCAATCGTCACCCCACATGAACAATCGATCTTGTTAACTGAGTGGAACGATACGAAACAGCGTCGAGGCGTCTCTCCGTGGGCGCCCCCGCGTGAGCAACACGAATTTGTTCACCAACTCTTCGAGCAACAGGCGCTAAAAAATCCGAATGAGATTGCCGTGGTTAGCACTTCCAAACCATTGACTTATCGCGAGTTGAACGAGCGCGCGAATCAACTTGCGCACTACCTGAGGCGAGGTGGAGTCGAAACGGAGTCGCGCGTGTGTATCTGTCTTAATCCTGGTGTCGAGATGATCGTGGCCGTGCTCGGTGTGCTAAAAGCCGGCGCTGCTTATGTTCCACTCGACCCGGCGTATCCGGAGAGTCGTTTGAGGTTCATGCTCGAAGATAGCGGAGCTCGTGTGGTACTGACGGAAAGCTGTCTACTCGGTGATCGACTATCTCAGAAAACAATATGTCTCGACACTGAGAAGCACGAGATCGCGCGTGAACCAAAAACGAATCCGGAGATAAGATTCGATGGCGACAACCTCATTTATGTCATTTACACGTCCGGCTCAACGGGACGACCCAAAGGCGCGGGAGTTACACACAAAGGATTTGCAAACCTTACCAGGTGGTTCGCGGCGGAATTTTCACTTACACAAAATGAGCGGGTCTTAATCACTTCGTCGTTCAGTTTTGACCTGACCCAGAAAGACATCTTCACGCCGCTGACGGTTGGCGCGCGACTCAACTTTCCCGCGACCACTTTTTACGATCCGGCGGCGATCGTCGAAACCATTTCCCAAAATGGGACCACCTTTTTCAACTGTACACCGTCAGCTTTTTATCCGCTGCTTGACGTCGCTGGCCCGGGCTTTGAGAAGTTGGCGTCACTCAAACACGTCTTTCTCGGCGGCGAGCCGATTAACCCGGCGCGGTTGCGCGACTGGGCATCGGCTGCAAGCTTCACTGCCGAGATCGTCAACACTTATGGGCCAACGGAATGTACCGACACGTGTTCGTCATATCGCTTACGCGATTTCGCAACCACGGCGCCGCCGATCGGGAAGCCAAACGACAACGCCGAGTTATTTATTCTGGATGAATATTTAAACTTCGTTCCGATCGGTATCGCCGGCGAGTTATGCATTGGCGGTGTTGGTGTTGGTAGAGGTTATTTGAACGATGCCGTTGCGACCGCCGAGCGATTCATTCCTCATCCTTACAGTTCGGAACCAGGCGCGCGACTTTATCGCACGGGCGACCTGGCGCGGCACGTGAGAGATGGAAACATCGAGTTTCTCGGACGTCTCGATCATCAAGTCAAAGTTGCTGGTTATCGCATCGAACTCGGCGAAGTCGAGACGGCGTTGGTCCAACATGAAGCGGTGAAAGATTGCGTCGTCGTGGTTCGCACTGACACGCATGGCCACGCGCGTTTGCTTGCTTACGTGACGCCGGAATCGTGCGACGCCACGACGCTGCGACGTTATCTCGCGGACCGGCTGCCGTCTTACATGATCCCGTCGATATTTGTCGCGCTTGATCGTTTGCCACTCACGCCGGGAGGGAAGGTCGATCGGCGCGCATTACCGGCGCCAGAGATGACGGCCGCAGCGATCGAGTGCGTTGCACCGCGCACGGCGGTCGAAGAAGTGCTGGCGGGAATCTGGCGCGACGTACTCGAAGTCGAACGCGTCGGCGTCCACGACAACTTCCTCGCACTCGGCGGCCACTCATTGCTCGCGATGCGTTGTGTCGCCGCGATGCGTCGACTTTTTCGTATCGAGATTCCCTTAAAAGTTTTGTTTGAAACTAAGGACCTTGAACAGTTGGCCCAAGCATTGAAAACGTATGAAGACCAGCCGGGGAGGTTAGAGAGGATTGCGCGCGTGTGGCAGAAGATTAGGGGGACTTCGCCGGAAGAGTTAAAAAATCAATTGCGCGAAAGAAGAGCCGGCAAGAGTGAGGCGGACAGCGATGGTGGTTCAGAAAAATGAGTGAGTTGTCGAAAGACATCGGCATTTCGGCCGAAGAATTAGAACTTTTCGAGTATCTGCTCGAAGAGGAAGGACTCTCTGCGGCAGAAGCGACAATTCCGCATCGTGAAGTGGGGGACCACGCGCCGCTCTCGTTCGCGCAGGAGCGCCTCTGGTTTTTGGACCAACTGCAACCGGGTGATGCTGCTTACAACATGCCTGGCATCGCGTGGCTGGAAGGTGACTTGAACGTTGCTGCGCTGGAACGAAGTTTGAACGAGATCGTGCGCCGGCATGAAGTTTTGCGCACGACGTTTCGCACCGAAGACGGACGCGCCGCGCAGGTCGTTTCATCTTCTCTTGAGTTGTCATTGCCGGTTATCGATCTTTCGCAAGCGGAAGAAGCTGAAAGCGAAGCACGCAGGTTTGCGCGAGCCGAAGCGGAAAAATCGTTCGACCTCGAGCATGGTCCATTGTTGCGTGCTGAGTTATTGCGTTTGTCGGAAAGAAAACATGTACTGCTGGTGACGATGCATCACATCGTTGCCGACGGTTGGTCCATCACTCTGCTGGTCCAGGAGTTGAGCACGCTTTACGCGGCTTTTAATAAAGGTGAAGAACCTTTATTACGAGAGCTCGAAGTTAGTTACGCCGACTATGCGGCGTGGCAGCGGCGGTGGTTAACAGATGAGCGACTCGCAGAGGAGTTGAGTTACTGGCGTGAGCAGTTGAGTGGCGAGTTGCCGGTGCTGAAATTGCCGCTCGCGCACGCGCGTCGAGTTGACTCGCGACGACGCGGCGCAGTGGAAACCGTGCGACTCGATGGTGCGCTGACGCAAGGGTTGCGCGAATTAGGAAGACGCGAAGGCGCGACGTTGTTCATTACGTTGCTGGCGGGGTGGCAGGTGTTGTTGTGGCGACTGAGTGGAGAAAGTGACGTCGCAGTGGGAACGCCGGTCGCCGGACGTGGACGGGCTGAGTTAGAACCTTTGATCGGGTTCTTTGTGAACACCCTCGTGTTGCGTACGAAGCTAGAAGCGGAAGAGAGTTTTGTTTCGTTGTTAGCGCGAGTGAGGGAAGTTTGTTTGGGAGCGTACGCG
>DATDMC010000034.1:0-25285 GCA_036518995.1 Pyrinomonadaceae bacterium
GGCCCGCAAAAATCCATCTGACCCGACGCTACCGCGTTACGGTACCGACCTCATTGTCACCAGGGTTGTGACTTTTGATCGAAATTAGTTTTGGAGTTGATGTTTAGCAATGGCGTTATTAGAAATCGTAACCTGGCCAGCACCTGTCCTTGATACACCTGCCGATCCGGTCACGGAGTTTGACGCAGATCTCGCGAAGTTGGTCAGCAACATGTTTGAGACGATGTATGCCGCCCCTGGCGTTGGATTGGCGGCGGTGCAAGTCGGTGTGTCGAAGCGACTCTTCGTGATGGATTGTTCCGGCGGCAAAGATCCTGCGCAGCGTGTCGTGCTGATAAACCCGGAAGTGGTCCAGGTTGAAGGTAACCAAAACGGCGAAGAAGGATGTCTATCGTTCCCGGGAATTTTCACCCCGGTTGAAAGAAGTTTACGGGCGATTGTTCGAGCGCAGGACGTTAAAGGAGACTGGTTCGAGATCGACGGCATGGAGTTGACCGCCCGTTGCATGCTTCACGAGACGGACCATTGCGACGGGATCGTCTTTCTCGACAAGATGAGTTCGTTGAAACGCGAGATCGTCAAACGAAAGATCAGGAAACTGCAGAAGGCCGGGAAGTGGAGCTAGCTTTCAGAAGGCAGTAAGCAGAAGGCAGGCCGCGGTGATAGTTGCCGCGGCCTCTGTGTCTCCGCATCTCTGTGCTCTCTGTGTTAAAAACTGCCGGTCGCTAATTGAACCGAAGTTTTTAACACAGGGAGCACGGAGACGCGGAGACACAGAGTTTGCCCCTTGCCACAGTGCACGTTAGTATGTTGGGAAACTACTATTGGAGCTAAATATGTCAGCAGAATTTCGTAATGAACCATTCACCGATTTCACCATTGAAGAGAATGCGCAGACGATGCGTGCGGCGCTGGAGAAGGTAAAAAGCGAGCTCGGTCGCGAGTATCCACTCGTTATCGGCGGCGAACGCATCACCACCGACGGTAAACTCGACAGCATCAATCCTGCCAACCGTACTGAAGTTGTCGGCCGTTTTAATAAAGCCACTAAAGAATTAGCCACTCGTGCAGTCGACACTGCCTACGAAACATTCAAAACCTGGCGTAACACCCCAACTAAGGAACGCGCGGATTGGTTGTTTCGCGTCGCTGCGACATTGCGCGAGCGCAAACACGAAATGTCTGCATGGATGATTTACGAAGTTGCTAAGACCTGGCCCGAAGCTGACGGTGACACCGCCGAGGCAATCGACTTTTGTGAGTTTTATGCGCGCGAAATGTTGCGTTACGGCGGTGACCAGCCGTTGGTCCAAATTCCCGGTGAAGAGAGCGCGCTCGACTACGTGCCGCTTGGGGTGGGCGCGGTAATTCCGCCGTGGAACTTCCCGCTCGCGATCATGGCCGGCATGACTGTCGCTGCTGCCGTCACCGGCAATACGGTGGTCCTGAAACCTTCGTCAGATGCGCCCACGATCGCTTTTAAGTTTTTTGAAATACTCGAAGAAGCGGGTATGCCGGCAGGCGTGGTCAACTTCATGACTGGCTCCGGCGCTGAAGTTGGTGATGTGATTGTGGACCATCCCAAGACACGCTTCGTCGCGTTTACGGGTTCGAAGGAAATTGGCCTCCGCGTTAACGAACGAGCAGCCAAAGTTAACGAAGGTCAGATCTGGATCAAGCGTGTGGTCGCCGAGATGGGCGGCAAAGACGCAATCATTGTCGCCGATGATGCGAACCTTGAAGATGCGGCTACCGGTGTGGTGCAGTCGGCGTTTGGCTTTCAGGGACAAAAGTGTTCCGCGTGTTCGCGCGCGATCATAGATGCGAAAGTCTACGATGAAATGCTTGAGAAGATCGTCGAGAAAACTGCGAAGATCAAACTTGCGGATCCGACCGATTCAGCCACGACCATGAGTGCCGTGATCAACGAGAAAGCGTTCAAGTCGATCAACGGTTACATTGAAAAAGGAAAGAGCGAAGGCGGCCGCGTATTGATTGGCGGCGGTTCCGATGGCGAGCAGGGCTTCTTCATCGAACCGACGGTGATCGCTGATGTGAAGCCGGGCGCAACGATCGAACAGCAGGAAATTTTTGGACCCGTGTTGGCAGTCATCAAAGCGAACGATTACGACGACGCATTGAATATCGCTAACGATACGGAGTTTGGATTGACTGGCGCGGTGTACAGCGGCGACGAAGCAAAACTCGATCGCGCGCGAAAAGAATTTCACGTCGGCAACCTGTATTTGAATCGGAAGTGCACTGGTGCGCTCGTCGGTGTTCACCCGTTCGGCGGCTTCAATATGTCCGGCACTGATTCGAAAGCCGGCGGCCGCGATTACTTGTTGTTGTTCCTGCAGGCAAAGGTATTGGCAGAAAAGATGGGCGCTACAACTAAGCGTCGCGCGGAAGCCGGGACAGGGATATAAGCGTCCAAAGTTCCAAGTCCAAAGTCCAAAGTCTCGAAACTCGAAACTCGAAACTCGAAACTCGAAACTCGAAACTCGAAACTCCCTTCTCCCTATGCACATCGTTTTCATGGGTACACCTGCGGCTGCGGTTCCGACACTTCGTCGTTGCCTTGACGATGGCCATGACGTTGTTGCCGTTTGGACGCAACCTGATCGTCCGTCCGGACGCGGCAACAAGGTCACATATTCTCCGGTCAAGGAACTCGCACTCGAGAAGGGAATCCCGGTCCATCAACCAGCCCGTTTAAAGAACGATGAAGCCAGGGCGTTGTTTGCGTCTCATGAGGCAGACCTCGCTGTTGTTGTTGCTTATGGACGTATCCTGCCCGGCGAGTTCTTAACCACGCCAAAACGCGGCTGTATCAACGTTCATTTTTCACTCCTGCCAAAATATCGCGGCGCCTCGCCGGTTAATTGGGCCATCGTCAATGGCGAAGAAGAAACCGGCGTGACGACGATGTTTATCGAGCCAACACTCGACACTGGTCCAATCCTGCTGCAAGAGAAAACACGGATCGACGCTGAAGAAACGGCGCCAGAATTGATGGCGCGTCTTGCTGAAACTGGCGCAGCACTCCTCGGCAAAACTTTGTCCGAACTCGATCGGTTGTCGCCTCGCCAACAGGACCACGAAGCGGCTACGTTTGCGCCAATTCTGAAAAAAGAAGATGGGTTAATTGATTGGACCAGGCCCGCAGTTGAAATCGAACGACGAATCCGTGGATTACAGCCGTGGCCCAATGCGTACACCAGTTTCAACGGAAAAGGATTGACGATCTGGCGTGCGCAGCCATTACCGGGTGATACGCCGGCGGAGCCTTCAGAAGTAATCGAAGCGCGCGGCGATCTACTGATCGTGAAGTGTGGCGACAACGATGCGTTGCGTTTGCTGGAAGTCCAACCCGAAGCGAAGCGACGCATGCCTGTCCGCGATTTTCTAAATGGAACACAGTTAAAGATTGGCGATCGTCTTGGCCAGAAATAACGTTTCACCAGCCCGTTGGGTCGCCTTTGAAATTCTCCGCAAGGTCGAAGCCGGACACTTTTCGTCAGTGCTGTTAGCGGCTGACACTGCTCAACTCGAACCAACCGACCGTGCGTTATGTCATGAACTGGTCCTCGGCGTGCTGCGCTGGCAGTTGTATCTGGACCACATAATTGAACACTTCTCAAAACGAAAAATTTCCAGCCTCGATCTCGACGTTGTTCTCGCTTTACGACTTGGTTTGTATCAGTTGCGTTTCCTTACGCGAGTGCCGCAGTCAGCCGCAGTTAATGAGTCGGTAAAGATCGTGCAGGCAGCTCGACTTAGTTCAGCGCGGGCTTTTGTGAATGCATTGCTGCGCCGCGCGACACGCGAGGCCGGTTATGATCCCGCTACTGAAATTGTTGATCCTATTGAAAAGCTTTCGGTGCAGGCTTCGCATCCGCAATGGCTCATTCAGAAATGGGCGAACGCGTTTGGGTTGGAGGAGACGGCGGCACTCGCGCGCGCAAACAACGAAACACCGATAGTCGCTTTTCGTGTGCTGGGTTCCTCTGCGAACGAGGAGGATGTTCTGGCGCGACTGAGTCGAGCAGGAATTGCAGTCGAGCCTTCAAAGATTGCGCGCCGCGCATTTCGCACGCCTGCTGGTTCACGCGCGATTCGTGAACTTGCTGAGAATGGCGAGATCTATCTGCAGGATGAAGCCTCGCAACTCGTCGCCGAAAAAGTAGCAGCACAAGACGGTGAACGGGTTTTGGATGTTTGTTCGGCTCCAGGTGGAAAGACGACTTCGATAGCGGATCAGCAAGGGACTTTGGTGGTGGCTGGTGATGTGTCGAAGCGTCGGCTGGCAACGGTTGCAAGAGCGGTCGGTAAACAGAAGCTAAAGAATGTCGCTCTGGCTGTTTTGGATGCGTCGAAGTCATTGCCATTTGCGAAAGATTTGTTCGACAAAGTGTTGCTCGATGCCCCTTGTTCAGGAACCGGGACGCTGCGCCACAACCCGGAGATACGTTGGCGGCTCAAGCCTGATGAGTTTGAGATATTGGCCCGGCAACAAAAACAGTTTCTTGTAAATTCAGCGGAAGTAGTAAAGCCAGGTGGACGATTGGTTTATTCGACGTGTTCGCTGGAGCGAGAAGAGAACGAGGAAGTAGTCGAGTGGTTTTTGAAGAGCAGGGACGATTTCCAGGCGATATCATCTGAAACTGTCCGGACCTGGCCACATCGTGACGAGACGGACGGGTTCTATGTTGCAGTGTTGAAAAAGCTATAAGGGTTTGACTCTGCGTCTCTGCGAACTCGGCGCTTCTGTGTTGAAGTCGATGTTTGCTTAACCAGACTTGTTTTTAACACAGAGACGCGGAGTTCGCAGAGACGCGGAGTTAAGACCTCAATCTGAAATCTTCAATCTTTACCGCTTGCTCGCGTCTTGGAGCCGATGCTAGACTGCGCAACTTGGTCTTGACCTTGTTGTAAGTTGTCTAAAGGTGAGACGTTAACTTCATTGAGTTTAGCCACAAATTTGCTCTCAATTGTCCGAAGAATCGCGATTGTTATCGTGATTGCTATTGCCTTTCTCTTCGGAGTTGTCACCACAGTCTATCTGTCGCTTCGCAGTCCGGAGGTAAAAGTTCCGGATGTCGTTGGCAAAGATCGGTTTGAGGCCGAGAAGGTACTCGCGGCTGCTGATCTTAATTTCCGCGTTCGCGCCACGCGGCCCAGCAACCAGTCGAAGCCGGATACGGTCCTGTTTCAGTTGCCGCGGCCCGGCGAAGTTGTGAAGGCCGGTCAAACTGTCGCGATGGACATCAGCCGCGCAGCGAAAGAAGGCGAGGCTACGGAAACTGTAAAACCGGTTGAGGCTGACAACCGCAACAACAACACAAATACGAACTCGAACTCGAGCAATACCAACGAGAACAAACCGAAGCCGAAGAACAAGAATACGAACGGCAATAGCAACAGCAACAATTCAAACAGCAATAGCAATTCAAACCGATCGAACAACTCGAATCGAGCAAACGCAAACGGAAATACAAATCGATCAAATAGCAATAATGCCAACAACGCGAATGTAACGCCGCGTACAAACACGAACCGCACCAACTCAAACACGAAGCCGGGAAATCAGAACGACAACCGGCGCCCGGCCACACCCAGACCGACTCCAACTTCGACGCGGCCGCCAGTCTAGAGTCTGATTGCTGGATGCAGAATCAACGAATAATAGATATTGCTCCTTCGATCCTGTCGGCGGATTTTGCCCGCCTCGGAGAGGAGATTCAGTCGGTTGAACGTGGTGGCGCAACAATCCTGCACGTGGATGTGATGGATGGTCACTTTGTGCCGAACATCACGATCGGATTACCGGTTGTTAAGTCGTTGGCAAAAGCGACGAAGTTACCACTCGATGCGCATCTGATGATTACGGATCCCGGTCAGTATGCGTCGCAATTTGTAAAAGCCGGCGCAAAGATGGTCTCAGTGCACGTCGAAACTGATGCGAACCTGCATCGAACGTTGATGTCGATCAGATCTGCTGGTGGTCAGCCTGGCATTGTGCTGAATCCGTCGACACCGGTCGGCGCGGTTGAGGAAGCCCTTCAGTATGCCGATTATGTCTTAGTGATGTCCGTTAATCCCGGCTTCGGCGGACAGCAATTCATCCCGCAGGCGATTGATAAAGTCAGGCGTTTGCGCGAGATGATTCGCGAGAAGCAGTTGAATGTCCGCATCGAAATTGACGGCGGAATCGACAAGACAAACGCTGTAGCCGTCGTTGAGGCGGGGGCGGAAATACTCGTCGCCGGGACTGCTATTTTTGGCGCCGCGGATGCGGAAAACGCTGTTAAAGAACTCAAGAACGCCACAATTCAGTGGGTTTGAACTGGTAAATAGTGAATCTAAATCGTGAATCGTAAATGGTAAATCGTGAATCGTGAATCGTGAAATGGTAAGCGAGACTCGATTAACAATTCACTATGAACTATTCACGATTTACGATTTCACCATTCACGATTTCTTATTATTTCTCGAGGTTGGGCGAACCGAGCGACCGGAAATTGAATCCGATAGCTTGGAAAACTCTTTCTCGCCTAACAAGTTTTGTTCGGAGGTTAGTTTATGAAATTTCGCCTTCTTAGCTTGCTGGCTTTATGTGTGCTCATATTAGGACTTACAGGAGCCGCATTTGCCCAACGAACAGGCGGTCAAACGGAAGCATCAGTCGCGCAGCGGCTCGAAGTTTTAAGTTCCAAGCTCGACTTGATGCGCCGGTCACTTAACAGCGCCATTTCGTCAATGAGCCCAGCGGCCAAGGGAGACGATAAAAACAAGCCCAATGTTGACGATCCAGTCGTGCGGCTGAAAGGGCTCGAAAAAGAAGTCTCTTCGTTGTCTTCCGAAGTCAGCGACATCAGAACTAAGAACGACAGGGCTGAGAAATATGATGCTTCCACCGTTGATCGACTTGAAGCTGCCGTTGCGGAGTTAGGACCAAGAGTTGATCAGGGTCTGCAACAAACGGCCGGTTCACGCGGAACTTCGACAGCCGCAGCCAAGAGTAATAAAAAGAAGAAAGGCGGCATGTTTGGCTTCCTTAAAGGCGGCGACGACGACGATAAATACGCTGAGTTGACCGGCGCTGCCGTAGCTGGTCGTGATCGAGTTTTGTTCGAAGAAGGCGCAAAGGAAGTTAGAAAAGGTCATCACGACACGGGTCGTCTGCTATTTGCCACCATCATCAATACTTATCCTGATTCCGCATTTTTACCACTCGCGAAACTCGCTATCGCCGATTCATTTTTTCTCGAAGGTACCTCGAGCGCGTTAATTCAAGCCGCACAGTCGTATCAGGACTGGCTGACATTTTTCCCGACCGATCCATTGGCTGACGATGCGATGTTGAAAGTCGCAGAAGCAGAAATGCGTCAGATGGGACTGTCTGATCGTGACATTTCGCACGCGCGAAAAGCGGAGCAGCGTTTGAAAGTATTGTTGCAGCAGTATCCGCAAACATCGTTGCGTCCGACCGTTGAAGCTCGACTGCGCGAAGTGCAGGAGAATTTGGCTATGCACAATTTGACGATAGCTCGGTTCTACGGCGGAAAAGTGATCCAGGGCAAGGGTGGTTTGAAAGGCGCCCAGTCGCGTTTGAAAGAGATCGTCGACAAATATCCCTGCTTCTCGTTGGGTGATGAAGTGTTGTTCCGACTTGGGTCAACTTATCAACTCGAAGAAGAACCGGATGAGGCGGCCAAGTATTACCAGCAGTTGGTACAAAGCTATCCTGATAGTGAATTCAACGAAAAGGCGCGCGAGCAACTAAACATTATCGGCGCCCCGATTCCGGAAAAAGTCACCCCAAACACCTGCTCGAAGAGAGTGGAGCAGACGTTCATGGGTAACCTGATGCAACAGGTTTCAGGACGTGCTGACGTGACAACCGACAAAGATGGTGTGTTGATCAGCAAGGATGGTAAAGAAGGGACTGACTTGATCGACGAAGCGTTGAAATATAACGGCCAGTTACCGGAACGATTGACACCTGAAGCACCAACTCAACGTGGGACCCGTCCAGCAACAGTGACGCCAAACAAGTCGCCGAATGCGACAGGAGGCACTGCCGCAGCACCGGCATCAACACCCGCGCCATCGCCTACGGTGATCAAGCCGTGAATCGTGAATCGTGAATTGTGTATGGCCCGGATCGAGTTTTGGTCCGGGCCATTTTTGTTTTTGCTTGGGCGATGTTGGAGATACCACCGACTTTATGTCGGTGGTACCTCAACTTCTCGCTAACTCACACTCCCCACGTGCTCGGGGATACCACCGACTTTATGTCGGTGGAACGTCAATTTCTCGCTAACTGCACTCTCAACATCCGCTCGGAGATACCACCGACTTTATGTCGGTGGCGCCTCAATTTCTCGCTAACCGCACTCTCAACACCTGCTCGGAGATACCACCGACTTTATGTCGGTGGCGCCTCAATTTCTACCTAACCTCGCACCACCCACGTGCTAGCTTAAGATTGAGACTCCACCGACATAAAGTCGGTGGTATCTCCGAGCACGTGGGAGTGCGAGGTTAGGTAGAAGTTGAGACTCCACCGACATAAAGTCGGTGGTATCTGCGATCGGAAATTTGCAATCTGTACGAACGCTGGTATTTTGTCTACACATGCACACCCTAAACTCGGAAATTCAATCCGAAATCGCCCGTCGACAAAAGGCATCTGCACGCACTGTCATCGCGCTGATGATCGCGGCGGTCCTGTTGTCAGTGATCGCTTTCCTGGGTCGCAACTATTTCAATCAACGACTCAGTTTTGGAATGGACATGACGGTGCGGATCACAATCCTGGTCTTCGGCCTGGGTGCAATCGCGTTACGTCGCACCAAGTTTAAT
This sequence comes from Pyrinomonadaceae bacterium, assembly GCA_036518995.1. Lineage (GTDB taxonomy): Bacteria > Acidobacteriota > Blastocatellia > Pyrinomonadales > Pyrinomonadaceae > PSRF01. The sequence continues at coordinate 8,872 of DATDMC010000034.1, forward strand.
GCGATACGACTTCAAGACATCGGCGGACTGCAGGGAACGAGTGGCCTTTTAAAGGCCCTCGAACAAACCACCCTTCAACTCGCGATACTGGGAGCGTTGATTGTTGTTGTCGGATTCGTCGGCACCGTCTTGATGGGAAACGAGTTTTACACCTACGTCGGCGCGCTGATCTCGATCGTTGTTCTGCTCTATTCCTACCCAACGAAATCTTCTTGGATTCGGACCATCCTGCGCTTCGCTCCTTCTAACTGACAAATTTTTAACCACGAAGACGCCAAGTCACTAAGACACAAAGTAAAAAAGGTAAGGAGACTCATTCACCTCAGTTTTCTTTTGGTGTCTTTGTGCCTTCGTGGTTAAGTCTCTCCGTCAAAACATGTTGATCTCAGTTTACTCGTTCTGTTAAGCTGACCTTGCCTGTTTCTGCCTGTCAGCCCCGATAGGCACTCGATTAACAGCCCTCCTCAAGGCCCCGCAGCTTTGCTTCCTGCAAGGCAGAAGTATCCCTTTTCATGAATTCCAACCTTACGGCTGTCGTTGTCCGCACTTTTTCTATCTTAAATTCGAACCGCTTAACTTGTGCCCTTCTGCTCCTGAGCTCTGTCGCTTTTTGCCAGGGAGTTAAAGGGCAGGGCGTCGTTGTGGAAGTCAGGCCTGTCGCCAGAATGATTACGGCAACTCCGACCTATTCACGTCCGCGCCGGGTGACTGCCGATCCGAAGTCCAACGTGGAGCCGGCGATTGTTGAGCCGGCCGCTTATCCATCGTTGGACGAAGCGAATCCAGTCGAACGCCGGGCGTTTGAGGAAACGAATCGCGAGCGCGTTAAGAATGGTCTACCGCCATTTGTCTGGGATGCGGAGCTTTGTAAGATGGCGCGAGAACATTCGGAGGATATGGCGAAGAACAATTACTTCTCCCACGTTACACCGGGTGGCCTGCGTCTACGCGATCGCGCGAAGGCGGTTGGCATTGTTCATTATCAGGTGCTCGGCGAGAACATCGCATACAACCTGGGTTACGACGATCCGGGCGCGTTTGCTGTTGAACGCTGGATGATTTCTCCCGGTCATAGGGCGAACATTTTGTACGCAGGTTACAAAGCAATGGCGATTGGCACGTCTGTTGGACCAGACGGTGCGGTATACCTGACTCAAACCTTCATCACGCGATAAATCCACATCCCTCGATTTTTTACTGCTCGATTCTAAAATTCCACCTGACAGCAGTCAGTGGACTTGAACGATCCAGCGACTGCCGTCGTTGGGATTCATTGGCCACTTGTGCTTTATTAACTCGCAAGGGCCAACTGCGTGACGCAACCACATCTCAATTACAAGTCGTTTGCCAAGATCAATCTCAGTCTTCGCATACTCGGCAAACGACCAGACGGCTATCACGAGATCGACACCATCCTCCAAACGATTTCACTACACGATGACATCACGTTTACCCACCGAACGGATCAGCAAATTGTCCTGACATGTGATGATCCAACAATCCCCACAGATCAAACGAATCTCATAATCAAAGCTGCTGCAAGCATTCAACAACGACGACCAAAAGGCGTCGATATAAGTTTGACCAAACGAATTCCGGCCCAGGGCGGACTCGGCGGCGCATCGGCCAACGCTGCGATAACAGTCATCGGACTAAACACCTTGTGGAATCTTGAACTACAAAACAATGAGATCGAAGAACTCCTCAAACCCTTAGGTTCCGACGTCCCATTCTTTTTGTCGGGTGGCACTGCGAGAGCACAAGGTACCGGCACGCTAATCTCCTCGTTACCAGACGCCCCAAAACTCTATCTGATCGTCATCACTCCCAATGCAAAGGTCTCAACTCCCGTTGCCTATGCATCATTAAACGCTCCTTCCTTGACAACTCAGGAATCGCTCTCTATCCTTTCAAGTTCCTTCGCGGAGCCTTCTTTCGAGGATTTCAATCAAACGGCTCTGCACAACGATTTTGAAGGGGTGATCTTTGAGATAGAACCTGAAATCAGACGTGCTAAAGAAGCACTGTTGGATTCAGGTGCGCAGGGCGGTTTGTTGGCTGGAAGCGGTTCGAGCGTGTTCGGCTTATTCGAAAACGCGGACGCGCGTGAACGAGCTTTGGTAAATCTGAAGTGTGAACGAGGGTGGCGGGTTTTTTCCTGCGAGACGATTTCACGCGACACATATTCAAGAAGCTTGATTTCATCTGGTTCCCGCTATTGACCCTCTCTTAACTTTCAAACAGATACTGGGGCGTAGCCAAGTGGTAAGGCACCGGTCTTTGGATCCGGCACCGTTGGTTCGAATCCACCCGCCCCAGCCAATATTTAGCTTGCCAATTTCGATCGCCGAATGCCGATTTGAACAAGGCTTCGCGTAACAATTTCTTTAACCGGCAATTGGCAACCAAAAATCGGCAATCGTAACCATTCTATGGGCACAACTGGCGGCATCAAGATCTTTTCCGGAAATGCGAATCCAAAGTTGGCGGAAGAGATTTGTCGCCAACTGAGTTGTGACATGGGGAAGGCGTACCCCGAACGTTTTTCTGATGGTGAGTTTAACTTTCAGATTGACGAAAATGTTCGTGGTGGCGACGTCTTCATCGTGCAACCGACTTGTCCACCGACTGACGCGCACTTGATGGAATTGTTGGTGATGCTCGACGCTTTTCGTCGTTCATCAGCCGGACGAATAACTGCAGTAATTCCTTACTACGGTTATGGACGTTCCGACAAAAAGGACCGTCCCCGCGTTCCCATCTCGGCGAAGCTGGTAGCAAATCTGATAGCCGTCGCCGGCGCTGATCGTTTGTTGGCGATGGACCTGCACGCTGCGCAGATTCAAGGGTTCTTTGATATTCCAGTGGACCACCTTTATGCGGCCCCGGTTTTCATCGGCTATTGCACTGAACATCCGATGGATAAACTGACTGTGGTGGCGCCTGATACTGGTGGCGCCGAACGCGCCCGCGCTTATGCGAAACGCCTGAATGCAGAGCTTGCTCTTTGCGATAAGCGCCGCGAAAAAGCCAACGTTGCCGAGGTCATGAACGTAGTTGGCGACGTGCGCGGCAGGAATTGTTTGATAGTCGACGACATGTGCGACACTGGTGGCTCGTTGACAAAAGTAGCAAAAGCGTTGAAAGATGCTGGGGCCGCGAGTATTCACGCGTGTTTTACGCATCCGGTTTTTTCCGGTAAGGCCGTTGAGCAGTTGGCCCAGTCGGACATTGAAAAGATAATCGTTACGAATACGATTCCGCTACGCGATCACGCGTGCGAGCTTGATAAGATAAAAGTACTTAGTATCGCGCCACTTCTGGCGAAAGCGATCAAGTCGATCCACGAGGAGACCTCGGTCTCTTCGCTCTTCGTATGAAGGGCAAACACTGATGGCTTAAAAGAAGACCATCAGCGATCTGAGTTATTTCAGATTGCAGATTTCAGATTGCAGATTGAATCTTAGGTAAAGGTTCAATCTTAAATTTGAAATCTGAAATCTTAAATAGCTTGGCTCGCTGAAAGTTTGTAAGGAGAAATCATGTCGGAGAAAAAAGAATTTAAGATTCAGGCAAAGCAGCGAGACGGACGCGGTAAGAATGATTCGCGTCGGGCGCGCCGTGATGGAATGGTCCCGCTAACTGTGTATGGCGGCGGCGAAGAAACGATCGCGGCAGTTGCCCCGTTGCGTGAGCTGGCGGCAATTTTGCGATCTGAATCAGGCCGCAACACGATTTTCACCATTGACGTTGAAGGCGTCGGCGTAAGTGAAGTGATGTTTCACGACCGCCAAATCGATCCTATTCGTGGTCGATTGATTCATGCTGACCTTACTCGTCTGGTTAAAGGTCAGAAGATTGAAGTCACTGTGCCACTTCATCTCGAAGGTGAACCAGTCGGCGTCAAAGAGCGCCAGGGCGTGCTCGAGCAGATTCTGCGCCAGGTTGAAATTCGCTGCGAACCACGGGTGATCCCCGACAGTATTACGGTCGACGTTTCCCACCTCGATGTGCATGACGTGCTACACATTTCCGATATCAAGGTCGCCGAAGGAATCGAAATTCTTCAGGACGGCGAAGAAGTGGTTGCTACCGTCGGCATCGTGAAGGAAGAGGAAGTGGCAGCGCCTATTGAAGGTGAAACGCCCGCCGAACCTGAAGTAATCGGCAAGGGCAAGAAAGACGAGGAGAATGCAGAATGAAGATTTCAGATTGCAGATTGCAGATTGTCCGCTTGATTTTGTCGTTCGAATAGCGCGAGGTTTTTCAATCTGAAATCTGAAATTGGCAATCTGAAATGTTTTTAGTCGTCGGTCTAGGTAATCCGGGAAGCGAATACGAATTTACTCGTCACAACCTGGGTTTTATGTTGATTGATAAATTGGCGAACGAAGCACGGGTTGAAGTGCGACGCCGGGAATGTAACGCGTTGCTCGCGCGGACCCAGCTTGAAGGCGCTGATGTGCTGTTAGTGAAGCCGCAGACGTACATGAATCTGAGTGGTCAGACAGTCTCCTGTCTGTTTACAAAAGATTCGAGTATTGATGTGAAGCGAGAGTTGATCGTAATCAGCGACGACCTCGCGTTGCCCGTGGGAAAGATTCGCATTCGCGAACGAGGTTCGGCTGGCGGACACAACGGGTTGAAGTCGATCATCAGTGCCGTTGGTTCAGACGACTTCATCAGGTTACGAATCGGTATTCAACCTGATCATCCAATCGCCGATTCGAAAAAGTTTGTGCTCGATCCGTTTCCAAAAGCAGAACGAGCGTTAGTGACAGAAGCCATTGATCAAAGCGCTGCAGCAATCAGGACGATCATTAGGGATGGTGCTTTGAAGGCAATGAGCGAATTTAATTGATTGTCAATTTCCAATTGGCAACTTCCGATTTGATCAATTCGACAATCGGCAATTGGAAATCGGCAATGTTTCGGAGGTTTAATGGATACTAAAAGACAATACGAAGTGGTCTTCATTGTTGACCCGACGGTCGACGACGAGGTGGCGAAACTAACTGATGCTTTCAAGCAGATAGTTATTGACCAGGGCGGTTCGGTTACTAAAGCCGAAACCATGGGCAAGCGCCAACTCGCCTACGAAATCCTTCACAAAAAAGAAGGAACGTTCGTCCTGATGGAGATCGAAGGTTCGGGACGCGAGATTGCTGAACTCGAACGACGCATGCGCGTTAACGATCGCATTCTTCGTTACCTGACCGTGCGTGTTGACGAAGATCGTCGTCGCGCAGAGAAGTTGAAGAGTCGGCGTGCTGCGAAGGCTGCCAAGCGCGCTGCGCCGGGTGGTCACCGACGTGGCAGTACAGCCGAGTTTGCCGAATCAAACAGCGAGTCACAGAAATAACGATTTACGAGGACAACTATGTCATCCAATTACGAAGACCGTCCGCGCGGCGGTGGTGGTTACGACAATGATGATGATTCAGATAGACGGTCGATGGGCGGCCGTGGTGGACGTCGCATTCATCGCCGGCGCGTCTGCAGATTTTGCATCGATAAAGTAGATCTCATCGACTTCAAAGATGTCAGACTACTCCTGAACTATCTTCCCGAGCGCGGCAAGATCCTGCCGCGACGCATTTCCGGAAACTGTGCGACCCATCAGCGCATGCTCGCTGAAGCCATCAAGCGCGCGCGGAACATCGCGTTGTTGCCGTACACAACGGACTAAGGGAAAGGAGAAAGCCAATGCCACACACAAAAGTACTTCTGCGCGAAGATGTCGATGATCTCGGCGCCCGCGGTGAAATTGTTCGAGTCCGTTCCGGTTATGCCCGCAACTACTTGTTGCCTCGCAAGCTTGCGGTTGAAGCGACTGCCGGCAACGTCAAAGGCATCGAATCCGAACGCGCTGCGTTGTTGAAGAAAGAAGCGAAGGAACGGGCGACTGCTGAAGCACAATCGCAGCAGATGAGTTCACTTGTGCTCGAGTTCAAACGCAAGGCCGGTGAACAGGGCGCGCTCTATGGTTCGGTGACCTCGATGGACGTCGCTGAAGCGTTGAAAAATAAGGGCTACGAAATTGAGCGTCATCGTATTCACTTGCGCGAACCGTTAAAGCGCTTGGGTGAATATACTGTCCCAGTCAGACTTCATCGTGAAGTGACGATCGACTTGCAGGTGAAAGTTCAGCCTGAAGGTGAAACGATCGCCGGACATTTGAGTGCTGACCAAGAGGCGAACCTTGCGGAAAGCGAAGGCACCGGAGGTTCTGGCGCGATCGAATAAGATAAAACAGCAGTTTTCTTGGTACGGCCCGGCGCTGCATGTTAATTACAATATGCGGCGTCGTTTCGTCTTCGACGTTGCTCCGCGCTCCGAGAACAAAGCTTCTTGCCGCATTCACAGCCTGGATTTCCTTGTCTGATCAAGCAGGCGAGGACGCCTGCGGTCCTAAATAATCTGCAATCTGAAATCTTAAGTCCGCAATATTCATGGCTTCTCCTGATCCTATTCGTGAACAAGCTTTTGAACGAGCACTTCCCAATAGTGCTGAAGCTGAACGCGCGATACTCGGGGCAATCCTGCTCGACAATGGCTTGATTAGTCAGGCTATCGAACAACTCAAACCTGACGACTTCTACGTTCCTTCGCATCGCCGCATCTTCCTCGCCATGATTGCGTTGTTTGAGAAAGGCTCTGAGATCAACGCCATCCTCATTGGCGAAGAACTCCGCAAAGAAAATGCGCTCGAATCAGCCGGTGGTTTTACGTTTATTACTAATCTGACTTACGGCTTGCCACACTCGACCAACATCCTTCACTACGCGAAAGTCGTTCGTGGTAAGTCGATGTTGCGACAACTTATTAAGACGTCAAACAAAATCACGCAGGAGGCTTTAGAGGAAGAGGACGAGCCCGAACTCATCCTGGACCACGCGGAACACGCCATCTTCCAACTCGCCGATGAACGCATCAAGCAAGGCTTTGTACACGTCAAGCCGATTGCGGAAACGTTGTTGGAAAAAATTCAGGAGATGGAAGGTCGAGCGGCGGTCTTAACCGGACTAACGACAGGGTTTTCCGAGCTCGACAAGATCACTTCCGGTCTACAGCCTGCTGACTTGATCATTCTGGCGGCGCGTCCCTCGATGGGAAAAACCAGTTTCGCGTTGATGCTCGCGGAAAACGCAGCGATTCACGCCGGGGCCGTGGTCGGTGTGTTCTCGCTGGAAATGTCGAAAGAGTCGTTAGTGATGCGTATGCTTTGTTCGCAGAGTAACGTCGATGCGCAGCGTTTTCGGAATGGTTTTCTTTCGCGCCTCGAGTGGGCCCAAATCGCGAAGTCGCTCGGAACACTGGCGGACACGAGGATTTATCTCGACGACACGCCGGGATTGAGTGTTTTGGAAATGCGTGCCAAGGCGCGTCGTCTTATTGCCGAACAAAAGAAACTTGATTTGATTATCGTCGACTATCTTCAACTGATGTCTGGTTCGTCTAAACGAACTGAGTCACGACAACAGGAAGTGTCGCAGATTTCGCGTGAGTTGAAGGGACTGGCGAAGGAGTTGAATGTGCCGTTGCTGGCGCTGTCGCAGCTTTCGCGCGCGCCTGAGTCTCGTTCCGATCACCGTCCGCAACTAGCTGACTTGCGTGAGTCGGGAGCACTTGAACAGGACGCGGACCTCGTGGCGTTTATCTATCGCGAGGAGCAATACAAGACGCCGGAAGAAAAAGAGGCAATGCCGGAAGAACAACGGAACATCGCGGAAATCATCGTCGCGAAACAGCGCAATGGTCCAACCGGAACAGTCGACCTCCGTTTCACTCCCTCGAGCATGCGCTTCGACAACCTCTTCCGAGAGTGAGGTGGGGAAGATTTAAGATTGCAGATTTCAGATTGCAGATTTCTCCAATACCGCATCACACTCTGGTTCCGAGGTAACTCTAATCTGCAATCTTAAATCTTAAATCTGCAATCTTATTGAGCTCTGTATTGTTGTCTGGCTCTGACGGCGACATCAGATGTATCGACTTTCACGCGTAGCTGATGCAGGCTGCCGTCTTTTTGAATGTCACCCGGATAGAATCCCAGCCGGTATTGATGTCGCAGCTCTTCTGCGATTAGGCTGAAGGTTTTCTTTAAGTCAGTTCGCTCACTCTGATAGAACCTTCCTGATGTCACTTCTGACAACTCCTGCATAAAGTCAGCGCCGTTCCAACGATTGCGACGACCCTGGCGTGGTCCAGGTCCACCCTGCATGACGACGTGATTAAAGATAATTCCGCCTCGGCGTCCACCAAAGATCCCGCCATTGCGTCTACGTGGAAATCGATCCGGAGAACGTCGTGGTCCCTGTCTTTGATCTCTACGTAGTTGAAACTCCGGCGCGTAATAAATCGAGTAGACCATCGTGTCGGATTCTGATTCCTCATTAAGCAGATCGTCTGTCTGGACCGAACTTCCAAAGTCATCGCCATCGCTAAGCAGAATGATCGCTTTGCGTCCGGTGAGTGGTCGAAAGTCGCGGCGTGCGACCTCGATCACGGCATCGTTTAGCGTAGTACCAAAATCTTTTCCGACTTTCGCATTCTTGATTGCGTCTTCAAGCGTTTTGCGATCGCTGGTGAGTTCACTGAGTCGATGAACGCCGGCGTCAAAACTGACAATCATCGCGCGGTCCTGCGGCCGTAGTTCTTTGAGAAAGTTTTTGGCGGCGCCGCGAATGTCGTCGAGTGCGCCTTCGGTGCTGCGACTCGTGTCGAGCAGGATTGCGATGTTCAGTGGTTCTTCTGCCGCGTCGAAATAGGTGATCTTTTGTTCGCTGCTGTTGTCGAAGAGTTTGAAGTCGTCGACTTTGAGGTTTGGCACATATCGCCCTTCGCGATCACTGACGATCACGGGAACGCTCACGAGGTTTGAATCGACTTTGATTACATCGATGGCTTCTGGATTTTTGGGTGTGTCCTGCGCGAACGCGGTTGTAACGCTTAGCAGAAAGACGAACAGAGAAAAGATGAATTTTGTTGGGTTCACTTACGAAAACCTGATTGGTTCTTTAGACGCGTGGAGGAGTGGCGTGGTCGAAGAAATGTGAAGGGTAATTTATAGGGTGAATCCCACCGACTGCCGTCGATGGGATTCTATAATGGCGACGCCGCCAACTGGCCGATCGCCTCCTACCCTGCCTTCTGCTCCTGCCTACTGACCATCCGTGATCGTAAACTCGATATCATCCGCGCTTTCGGCGAGCTTTCGATCATCCGAGTTGTAAGCCGCAACCTGCCAGCGATAGACACCTTTCTGTAATGGCGTATCCAAACTAAACGACGTTCCGTCCACGCGTTTGTTGATATACGGCGTGGTCACCATGTGGTCGTTGGCGTTAACGTTGAACTTGTAATACGCCGCATCGGGATACGCCTGCCACTTCAATTCCAAACCGTTCGTACTAACTTTCTCTCCAGCCTTCGGATTCAACAACTTCAAATCACTCTTGAAGAGATGCACCGGCTGCACGAACAACGTCTTGTCAGCAACTACCTCATATTTCGCTGCGCTGATGCCCGCAATTCCCGTTGTCGCAAAAATCGAACTGTCAGTATCGAAAACCTTTGCAAGCAATGTTTCGTAAGTCTTCGGTGGAACATTAGTAATTACGTAGATTCCATCGTTGTCCGTCTTTGCGGTATAGGTCTTACCGTCACAACCGCCAAAGAACCGGTTAAAGGTTTCACAAAGCTTGACGTCGATGTTGGCAGCAGGCTTGCTGTTATAGAAAACCTTTCCCTGCACATTTCCGGTTCCGGGAGCTGGCTTAACTTTTTCAACTCCAGTTTCTTCAGTTGGTGTGGTTGACGAAAGATTGGTTGACGACGAGTTTTTCCGGGACTTACAACCGGCCAGAACTAACAAAACTGAAATAGCGATGATGAAAACTGACTTCCGAGACAGCATTTGTTGCAGCCTTTCAAACAGGAATCGGAGATCTCCATTACGATGGTTAGTCTACATAAAAATGGAAATTGAATCATGTTGTTTCACATCGTCTGCAGTTGTGCTCTAATCGCAAAACCAACCAAAACAGATTCATTTAGAAAGGTATCTGGATACTTATGACTCCCTTACGATCAGCAATTTTGCTGCTGGTAGTTTCCGCGGTGGTCTTCATGCAGGGCTCTCCGCAGCAACACGGAATTCAAGTGGCCGACTTAAATAAAGACGTTTCGGCCTGTGATGATTTTTATGAGTTTGCTAACGGCGGCTGGCGTGCGAAGAATCCGATTCCGGCTTCCATGTCTCGTTGGAGCCGTCGTTGGGAAGCGGGCGAAACGACCAAAGACAAGTTGAAGGAAATCCTGGATGAAGTCTCCGCGAAGCAACATCCAAAGGGAAGTGTCGAACAGTTGATCGGTGATTTCTATTCTTCGTGTAACGACGAGGCCCAGGCCAACAAGCTCAACATCAAACCCATTCAGCCATTGCTGATCGACATCGATCGTATCAAGACGCAGGAACAACTGCAGGCGATGTTTGCGCGCTTTCGTCTTTACGGCCTGCCGTCAGGTTTTGGTTTTGGAGGTGGATCGGACACGCGCGATCCCAACAATGTAATCGCGCAGGTTGGCGCCGGTGGACTTGGTCTTCCGGATCGTGACTATTACCTGAAGCCCGACGATCGTTTCAAGCAGGCGCGCGAAAAGTACACGGCGCATATGGCCAGGATGTTTCAGTTGGCTGGTTACAGCGAAGCTGAAGCGAAAGGTTTTTCAGATACAGTCTTCAAGCTCGAAACCAAGTTTGCAGAAAATTGGCTTGATCGTGTTGCGCTTCGCACGCCCAAGAATACGGATCACAAGATGGAGCTTGCTGATCTGCAGAAACTCATGCCTGATTTCAATTGGACCGTTTACTACAAAACGCTTGGCGTAACTCCCGGGACTTTAAACGTGAGTCAACCCAAGTTTATGGAAGCGTTCAATCATGAACTGACGGCGACACCACTCGATGATTGGAAGTTGTTTTTGAAATGGAAGTTGATCAACTCCTCGGCTGACTGGCTGTCGAGTGATTTCGTTGATGAAGACTTCGCCTTCAGTTCATTCCTGACGGGCGCGAAGGAAATGAAGCCGCGCTGGAAGCGTTGCGTGGAAGCGACCGATGGTCTACTTGGCGAAGCGCTCGGCAAAAAGTATGTAGAGAAATATTTTCCACCTGAAGCCAAAGCGCGCATGCAGGACATGGTGAAAAACCTGCGCAAGGCGATGCAGGAGACGATTGAAGGACTCGATTGGATGAGTCCGGAAACGAAGAAGAAAGCGCTGGAGAAGTTGGCAACTTTCAATCCGAAGATTGGATATCCGGACAAGTGGACCGACTACAGCAAGCTCACGATCACTCGTGATTCGTTTTGGAAAGACGTGACGACTGCGAGCGAGTTTGCAGTGCGCGACAACCTGACCCGCATTGGCAGACCGGTCGATCGTGGCCTTTGGGGAATGACGCCGCCGACTTCGGATGCGTATTACAGTCCCTTGTTGAATGAGATCGTGTTTCCCGCTGGAATTCTTCAGCCACCCGCTTTCGATGTGACGGCCAACGATGCAGTCAACTACGGCGCGATCGGGGTGGTGATTGGACACGAGATCAGTCACGGCTTCGACGATCAAGGCGCGCAGTTTGACGCGCAGGGGAGATTAAACAACTGGTGGACCGACGAGGATCTGAAGAAGTTTCAAGCCAAGACTTCATGTGTGGCGAACCAGTTTGACAACTACTTTATCGAGCCCGGCATTCATCACAATGGACGACTGGTGCTTGGCGAGAGTATTGGTGACCTGGCGGGTGCGAGGATCGCGTATCGCGCGTTTCAGATTTCGCAGCAAGGCAAACCGCAGTTACCGACGATTGATGGCTTCACGCCGAATCAACAATTCTTCATTGCCTGGGGACAGTTCCGTGGCGATGCGACAAGACCGGAAACAGCGCGGTTGATGATCCAAAATGATCCGCATCCGGTGGCGAAATATCGCGTGATTGGACCAGTGTCGAACCTGACGGAGTTTGCCGAGGCGTTTCAGTGCAAAGTCGGTCAGGCGATGGTCCGCCCACCGGAGCAACGTTGTGAGGTGTGGTAGTTAGATTTTTTAATGGGATGTTTTCTCGCTAACCCACACTAACGAGACGACGCGAGATACCACCGGCTTTATGCCGGTGGTGCATCAATTTCTCGCTAACCGGCTAACAAGATGACCCGAGACACCACCGGCTTTACGCCGGTGGTGCCTCAATTTCTCGCTAACCAGCTAACAAGACGACGCGAGATACCACCGGCTTTATGCCGGTGGTGCCTCAATTTCTCGCTAACCCACTAACAAGATAACCCGAGACACCCCGACTTTATGTCGGGTGGAGTTTCAACTTCTACCTGCGACTGCTGACGAACTGACTCGCGATGCCACGTTAGGGAGAAGTTGAAGTATCACCGACATAAAGTCGGTGGTATCTCGGAGTGGTACTCGTCGGCCGGGTTAGGGAGAAGTTGAAGTACCACCGACATAAAGTCGGTGGTATCTCGGGGTGGTAGTCGTCGCTCCGGTTAGGGAGAAGTTGAAGTACCACCGACATAAAGTCGGTGGTATCCCGGTCGTCTGAGCCGCCAGTGTCTTAGTGTTTTGCTTTGGGAGGTTTGTTCTTAGCCGGCTTTGATGTCGATGGCTCCTCGGACGAATTCTTACCATTTTTTTCTTTCACCATTAGCGCAACATACGTGACCGTGTCCCATGAGTTGTGAATACCGATAAACAACAGCAGCAACTCCACGCCCCCAACAACAAACAGCGTTTCTCGTGCATGACTTCGCAGCAGTAGCGCGGAGATGGAGAGGGCGAGGTAAGCGGTCAACGGCAAGATGGAATGCCACAACCAATCTTCAAAGACCGGCGTATAACCACTCTGCGTCTGTGCGCGTCTCGTCACGATGAGGCCATAACAGATTCCCACCAAACCACAAACGCCGAGCGCGATACTAACGTTTGTCAGCCCCTGCCACGGCGAACTCAGAATCGCAGCAATCAGCAACACGGCGCAGAAATGAACGATGACCGGGGTTCCAAACGCACTGATCTGGCGGGGCGAGCCCTTGATAGGAGAGTCGGCGATCAGGGCCATCACTACAAACTGCAGACCCGTCAACGCAGCGCCAGACGAGCCGACAATTACATAAAAACTTTCCCAGGCGGAGAGAGATGTTTGGACTCCTTCAATCATGTTGTTTGATTTCAGATTAAGACGATCTTAAATCACGCGATTGCGCACTATCGCAATTCAACCTACCACTCGTGTCATGTGTTATCTTTGGCTTTGGTTCTTAAAATAACTTAACGTCTACAAAGTACAAAGCACCAAGTACAAAACACCCGATCGTTTTATCCAGCGAATGGCATTACTAATCGAGCGGAACACGGAAACTTCTCAACGCCCTACCTGGGCCGAGATCGATCTCAACCATCTTGCCGCAAATTTTAATCAAGTCAAACAACGGGTCGGATCAGTTGCCAGGGTGTTGGCGATCGTCAAAGCCAACGCTTACGGACACGGCGCGGTGCAGTGTGCACGCCGGCTCGTGAAAGAAGGAGCCGAATGGTTTGGTGTCGCCATACCCGAAGAGGGAATTGAATTAAGAGCGTCCGGCATTGGCCAGCCAATTCTGGTCTTGGGTGGTTTCTGGGAGGGACAAGCTTCGCTCTGTATTCAGCAGCGACTGACGCCAGTGGTCTATCGTCTCGATATGATGGCTGCGATGGACCAGGCCGCTCGTGATGCAGGCACGATCGTCGATGTTCACGTCAAGATTGATACTGGTCTGGGACGGCTCGGAGTGCGGTTGGACCAACTGTCTGAGTTTTTGAATGGCGTCAGGAATTTCCCCAACGTTCGCATTGATGGCTTGATGACGCATTTTGCTGCAGCCGATGACATGGCTTGCCAGCCGCTGACTACCGACCAAATCAAGAGATTCCATGATGGAGTCGCGATGTTTCGTGACCACGGTATTCAACCCGCGTATATACACCTCGCCAACTCTGCAGCTATTTACGCGCACAAAGAATCATGGGGAAACATGGTACGACCAGGCGGCGTGTTGTATGGTTTGTGGCGCGACGTTTTGCCGGAAGGCATTTCGGGCGCCGAGCTGGGCCAGGTGATGTCGATCTACACGCGGATTAGTTTGCTTAAGCGTGTGCCCGCCGGTGAAACGCTTGGATATGGTTGCACTTTCGAAGCTTCGCGGGAGTCTCTGATCGCCACGCTGCCGATTGGTTATCACGATGGCTACATGCGTGGACTTTCGAATCGAGCCAATGTGATTGTGCGTGGTACCTATGCTCCGGTTGTTGGTCGGGTGTCGATGGATCTCACTCTGATCGATGTAACTAATGTGCCGGACGTGGCGTTGAATGATCGGGTAATTCTGATTGGCACTGATCGAGACAACCCGCGTCTTAGTATTACCGTAGAAGATCACGCCCGAATCGCCGGCACACTTTCGTACGAAGTTGTGTGTGGAATTGGGCAACGCGTGCCACACCTTTACGTCTGAAGTCGAAATCCGTTGACCTGTAATTAAAGGTTTGTCTACTATCTGAGTTACCTCGCAATATTCTATTTGTAGCGATGAGAGCCAGCGCAGTTAAAGCATCGCATCACCGCCATTTTTCAACTCCGGAGGCCTTCCTGAATGAACTACACAGTGAAATCGGGCGACACCCTTTCGCGTATCGCTAAACAAAATGGTTTGACTCTCGCTCAACTACTCGATGCCAACCCTGCATTCAAACCCAATCCAAACAAACTAAAGGTTGGCGACGTTTTAAGTATTCCCGACGGAGTGAGCACTACACCCGCCAGCCCGTCACCTGCGCCAGTCACGCCAAATCAAAAACCGGCCGACGCGATTGGTGGTTTAGGTACTGCGATGGCCTCCGAGTTGGGCAATCTTTCGGCGAAGTATGAAACAGGTGGCCGAGGCGCCGGTGTTGTTTCGACTGGAGTCGGCGATCCGGGCGGAGTTTCTTACGGTTCTTATCAGATGGCTACGAAGACAGGCACCGCCAAAAGATTTGTGACGCAGTCAGACTTTCAATGGAAAGATGATTTTCAAGGTCTGGCCCCGGGCACCGCGGCATTTAGTGCCAAGTGGAAACAACTCGCTGCGGCAGAACCGATTGCTTTCCAGGAGGCCCAGCACGAATTCATCAAACGCACGCATTATGATCCGTTAGTTGCGAAAACTCTGAGCGAAGAAAATCTCGACATAAACAAACGTGGTCGTGCTTTGCAGGATGTTGTCTGGTCCACTTCCGTTCAACATGGCGGCAACTGCGTAATCGTTCGCAATGCACTTAAGACCATTGCTCGAGACTTCGACAGTAGCGGCTTCGATGAAAATTTGATCCGGGCAATTTATGCTGAACGTGGTCGAAAACGCGCCGATGGAAATCTCGCCTGGTTTTCAAAGAGTTCACAGAATGTTCAGGCTGGAGTTGCAAAGAGATTCAAGAACGAGTTGAACGATGCGTTGGCGATGCTGGGGTAGGTAAATAATTGCGGGATTGCGGAATCTCGCGTTCTTCCAATTCCGCATTTCCGCAATCTCGCAATTCCCCATTGCTTTCTTCCCCGGTCCTCACTAACCTTGCCGCATGCCAACTGAGATCAGTGTAAGTGTAAATGAGAATGATTCTGTAACTGCCATTCTTTATCCAGCCAGGAAGAGCAATCGTCGCGGTGTGACGATCCTGCTGGGCCATGGCGCAGGCGCTAACCAGTTGAGCGGGTTCATGACGTTGTTTGCGAACGGACTCGCTGAGCGGGGATTGGACGCGATGACCTATAACTTCGTTTACACGGAACGCGGTCGAGGTGCTCCTGACCCCAAGCCAAAACTCGAAGCATGTTTGCGCGCGGTCATCGATGCGGCGCTCGAAAACAAAAAGCTCAAAGACAATCGGCTGGTGATAGGCGGGAAGTCGATGGGGGGTCGCATAGCTTCACAAGTTGCTGCCGACGCGTGTGAAAAGAAAGAGGCCATCGCCAAACAAATTTCCGGCCTGGTCTTTCTTGGTTATCCGTTGCATCCACCGGGAAATCCTGCGAAGTTGCGAGTTGAGCATCTGCCATCGATCACAATGCCGATGCTGTTTGTGCAGGGCACTCGCGATTCGCTCGGTACCGTCGCTGAGATCGAGCCAATCGTCAAGCAGTTAAAGTTGCCGGCCACGATCTACACGATCGAAGGGGGCGACCATTCATTCAAAGCGCCGAAGAAGTTTGGCAAGACCCAGGAAGAGATCTACGAAAGCGCCATGGATGAAATCGTGAACTGGATATCATCCGCAGATTAAGCGGATTCGACATTCTTACTCTGCGTCTCTGCGCTCCTCTGCGTCT